>PMCH01000354.1:2748-8849 GCA_003154055.1 Acidobacteriaceae bacterium | reverse complement strand
TCGATCCGGCACGCCAACCCGCACAGCCGGGAGGCGCGGATTGAGTCTCCCCGATTTCAAACTCCTGCGCCCGCGCAGCGTCGCCGATGCAGTCGGACTCCTGGCGCAGCACGCCGGCAGCATCCGCATCGTCGCTGGCGGCACCGACCTGCTCCCTTCAATGCGGCAGAAGTTGTTTGACGCGCCCTACCTGCTTGATATCCACCGGATCGCGGAGCTCAAAGGCATTCGCCCGCAGCCGGATGGCAGCGCAGAGATCGGCGCGCTCACCCCACTCACCGAACTCGAACAGTCGACATTTCTGCGGCAGCGTTACCCGGTGATTCCCGAAGCGGCAGCAACGGTCGCGTCACCGATCCTTCGCAATATGGGCACCGTCGGCGGCAACATCTGTCTCGACACGCGCTGCCTCTGGTACAACCAGTCGCTTGGCTGGCGGAAGTCCTGTGGATTTTGCATCAAGAAGGACGGCGACCTCTGCCACGTTGCGCCGGGGGGCTCGAAGTGTTGGGCAACGTTCTCCGGCGACACACCGCCCGCGCTGCTCTGTCTGAACGCCGAGATCGAAATCGCCAGCGCCTGCGGAGTCCGCCGCGGGAAGCTCTCCGACTTCTACACCGGCAACGGAGAAGACTATCGCCACCTCCAGCCGAACGAACTGGTTACGCGCGTTTTCCTCCCCGCATCCTCCGCCGGATACCGCGGCGTGTACCGCAAGCTGCGCGTGCGCGGCTCCATCGACTACCCGCTCGCCGGAGTCGCGGTAGTTATGAAGCGTTTGAACGGCCATATTGCCGACGCGCGCATCGGAATTACCGCCGTCAATCCCGCGCCCCTGTTGGTGAGAGGCGTAACCGAACTCCTGGAAGGGAAGAGGCTGACCGAAGAACTGGCAGAAGCCGCTGGCGATCTGGCCGCCAAAACCGCCAAGCCGTTGACCACCTCGGCCTTGACGCCCGAATACCGCCGGGAGATGATTCGGGTGTTCACAAAGCGGGCAATTCTCTCGCTGACTACTAACAACTGACTACTGGCTACTGCCCTTGATCACTGACTGCCACATTCATATCCAGCCCATCGAGATGTTCAAGCCCCACGCGCTTGAACTGATGAAGAAGAAGCGCGCCAACTTCGACCAGATCGCGGAATACTGCCGCTCCCCGAAAGCTTTTCTTGGGTACCTCGACCGCTGCGGCGTGGACCGCGCCGTTCTGATCAACTACGTCGCGCCCGAAGTCATCGGATTCACGCCCGAGGTCAACCAGTTCGTAGCCGACTACGTGAAGGAAAACCCGAAGCGCCTGATCTCGTGCGGCAGCCTGCATCCGCGCCACACGACGAACGTCATGGCCGACGTCGAACTGATCGTGCGTCTCGGTATTCGCATGATCAAGATTCATCCCCCGCACCAGTTGCTGTTTCCGAACGACTACCTGCACGGAGTAAAGGAACTTGAGATCATCTACCGCGCCGCCGAGGCCAACGGCATCCCGGTCATGTTCCACACCGGCACTTCAATATTCCCCGGAGCCCGCAATAAATATGGCGATCCGATGTACGTGGATGATGTAGCAGTCGATTTTCCGAAGCTCAAGATCCTGCTCGCGCACGGCGGCCGCCCGCTCTGGATGGACACCGCCTTTTTCCTGATCCGCCGCCACCCCAATGTTTATCTCGATATCAGCGGCATTCCCCCGAAGACGTTGCTCAAGTATTTTCCGCGACTAGACGAGATCGCCCATAAGACGCTTTTCGGCACAGACTGGCCTGGCCCCGGCGTCCCCGACGTCAAGCAGAACCTCGACGACTTCCTGGCCCTGCCGATGAAAGAAGAAATGCGCCAGCAGATCCTCAGTAAGACCTCGCTCTCGCTCTGGCCGGGATGAGCTTGTCCTGCTGCGGGAAGCGGAGCACCCTATTGTGCCCGACTCGCCGCGGGGGCAGGGATTCCGCGCTCCGCTCGGAATGACAGTCCGATTCATGAGATGGTCTGATACAAGGTGAGCCCAAAGACACAAAAAGCACAGAGCCCAGTGGGTCGCGAACTTCGCATTCCCCCGTGTTCTCTGTGCCCCCTGTGGTAGAGATCTTGTTTGTTACTTCCCTCTGGCCTTAGTCCCGGTGAGTTCGTTAGCCAGTCCGTCCGCACCGTAGATTTTCCGCAGCGCCTCGATGATCCCCCGCGAGTCCACGCTCACACTCCGGCCCACGCGGTCGTCAAAGTAGAAATTCCACACCAGCGACTGAATATTTCCGTCGAAGATAATACCCACCACTTCGCCCTTCCTGTTGACGGTCGGGCTGCCCGAATTTCCGCCGATGATATCCGGCGTCGAAACAATGTTCATCGGCGTCTTCAGGTTCAGCTTCGACTTCATCTTCAGCCAGCTCTCCGGCAGTTTGTACGGATCCTTGCTGCCGTGCTCTTCCGCGTGCGCATACGCTCCGCCCATGGTGGTGAAGTACGGAATCTTCTTCCCGTTTTCTTCGTACCCCTTCACCGCACCGTAGCTGAGCCGAAGCGTAAAGGTCGCGTCCGGAGGCTGGTTATATCCGTTCTGCGCAAAACGAGCCTTAGCGATGGTGGCTCCGTCGCGCCGCTCGACCGCATCCACTTCATCGTCGAACCGCTTGCGCAGCCCCCGTGCCTCGCGATCCACGTTTCGCATCATGACAATCAACGGGTCCGTGCTCGATTCCACCGCCGCCTTGCCCCCTTCATACAGCTGTTTGCGGACGGCCACATCCTCCAGTCTTGTGCCCCCGATTAGTTCCTTGGCCGCTTCTTCCGGCGACTTGCCGTTGAGCACCGCCTTCACGGCGGCAGCGTCCGCTCCCAACGCTTCCTGCATCTGGGCGAATGAATCGGCCAGCGTCACGCTCTCAAAGTTCTTGTAGACGGGCGCGCTGCTGAACAGTCTCTGTTCCAGCGAGGGCAGGGCAGAGTCGCGATACTCGCGCAACCGATCCCCGTTTGGCTTGACCTTCTCCTCTGCGGCACGCACCAATAGCCGGGCCAGGATTGCCAGGTCCGAGTTGAACGCGCGATTTCGCTCCAGGTAGAGGAGGGGGGTGTAGATCTCACGTTCCACTTTGATTGCCTTGGAGATCTCTTCCCACGGATTCGGTCCATTCGGATTCGCCAACATGTACCGTTTTTCCTGGTCGCGTTCCGCCTGGTTGGTTTGGGCCATCGCGGTGTCGTCTTGCAGTCCGCTGAAATAACCGGTGATCGCCTTCTGCGAGTTCTGATATCCGAAGATATCTTCCTGTGCGATGCGTGCGCTCTCCGCCGACTCAGCGGCGAATTTCTGCATCAGCGCAATGCGCCGCTTGTAGTTCGCCAGCCGCGACGGATAATCCACGTCCCTCAGGAACTGCATCTGCGCGACCGTCAGCAGCCGTCCGGTGCTGCCCGGATGTCCCGAAACGAAGATGAGCTCGCCGTCACTTACGCCTGACTTCGACCACTGCAGATGATGTTCCAGGTGCACCGGCTTGTCGTTCTCATAAATCCGGAAGAACGTGATGTCCAGGTCATATCGCGGATAGGTGAAGTTGTCCGGATCGCCGCCAAAGAACGCGATTTCAAACTCCGGCGAGAACACCAGCCTCACGTCGGTGTACTTTTTGTACTTGTAAAGGTTGTAAACCTCGCCCGAGTAGAGCGTGACCACGTCGCACCGCTGGCCGGTCGTCGCGGTCGCACAGTCCTTCTCGATCGCGCTCATCGCGGAACGCTGCGCCTGTCCCGCTTCCGCGGCTGGCATGCCCGCCTTCACTCCGGCATTCACTTTCGCCGTGACATCCTCAATGCCCACCAGGACGTTCAATTCGAGGTCCGGGCACTTCGCTTCGTCCGCCTGGGTTTTGGCGTAGAAGCCGGTCTTCATGTAATCGGTGCCTTCCTTGCTCAGTTTCTGGATGCAATCGGCGCCCACGTGATGATTCGTGAAAGTCAGCCCGTCGGCTGAGACGAACGAACCCGAGCCGCCGTTATTGAACCGCACCGACGACAGCCGCACATGATCGAGCCACTCCTGCGTCGGCTCAAAGCCATACTTCGCTTTCACTCTGTCTTTGGGAAACGCGTTGTACAGCCACATCCCCTCATCGGCCAGCGCCAAGGGCGCGGCCAGGGTAAGCATCAGGACGAAAAGCAGCCATCTCGTTTTCATGAATTTCTCCGCGATATTTGAGGGATCCTGCAGAATGACACGCTCTCTAGAAGCATGCAGCAAACTCTTAAATATACGCCTGCCGGAGCCACCGGCCAAGGCGCCCGGTTTGGAAACTCCCGTCGATTTGGCGTATAAAAGAGGGTTGCTCTCCACACTTTTTGGACGCGCAACCATATCCGCCACCCGAACGAGGAGCCATGTCCAGCGTCACCAGCATTCATGCTTCGAAAGGACTGGAAGGCATAGTCGCCACCACATCCAGCATTTGTTTCATCGACGGTGAGCGGGGCGTCCTCGCCTACCGTGGATACGACATCCACGACCTGGCCGACAACTCCACCTTTGAGGAAGTCTGCTACCTGCTCTGGTATGGCCGCCTGCCCAAGGCCGACGAACTCAGGTCTCTCAAGCAGCGCTTGGCCGAGGAACGCAAGCTCGACGCCTCCATCCTCTACCGTCTGGAGCTCCTGCCCAAGCACGTGCTGCCCATGGATGTGCTGCGCACGCTCACCTCGATGCTTTCTTATTACGATCCCGAGTTCGACCGCAACGATCATGACGCCAATTTCAACAAGGCCATCCGGCTTACCGCGCAGATCGCCATGCTGGTTGCGAACTACGATCGCATCCGCAAAGGGAAGCCGATCGTGGAACCGGATCGAGGCCTCTCCCATGCCGCCAATTTCCTGCTGATGCTCAATGGCACCAAGCCTTCTCAGACCGCCGAGCGCGCCCTCGACATCGCGCTCATCCTGCATGCCGATCATGAATTGAACGCCTCTACCTTTGCCGCTCGCGTCACCGCCGCCACGCTTTCCGATATGCACTCCGCGGTCACTTCCGCCATCGGCACCCTGAAAGGCCCGCTCCACGGCGGAGCCAACGAGGCCGTCTTCAAGATCCTGCAAGAGATTGACGCCAGCGGCGCCGACCCGGTCGATTACGTCAAAGGCCTGCTGGCACAAAAGAAGAAAATTCCCGGCTTTGGACACCGCGTCTACCACACCGAAGATCCGCGCGCCACGCACCTGCGCACCATGTCCCGCGACCTCGGACGCGCCAGCGGAGATTCCAGGTGGTATGAGTCCTCCCACAAGATCGAAGAATTCGTAAGGGCCGACAAGAAGCTTAATGCCAACGTGGACTTCTACTCCGCCTCGACCTACCACACGCTCGGCATCGACGTGGACCTGTTCACTCCGATTTTTGCCGTTTCCCGCGTCAGCGGCTGGACTGCCCATGTGATCGAACAACTCGATGACAACCGCCTCATCCGCCCGCGCGCCGAGTACTTGGGTCCGGTCTACCCGCAGAAGTACATCGGGATCGAAAAGCGGTAAGGACCACCCAGGCTCACGTAGAGGCAGATGCCCTCACCCGCCCGGGTGCGTGGAACCCGGTCGTTCTCCCGCCGGAATCTCCCACCGAACCCCTTCCGGCACCGTGCACATCAGTACAATAGAGAAGGATGGCAATGCTCCGCGTCTATTTGGACAACAACGCGACCACACCTGTACTGCCTGAGGTGCTGGACGCTATGCGACCGTACTTCGGCGAGCACTTTGGCAATGCCTCGTCCATCCATCATCACGGCCAGGAAACCCGGGCCGCGGTGGAGCGTGCGCGAGAGAGCGTTGCAGAGTTAGTGGGTTGCCGCTCGTCGGAGATCGTGTTTACCAGCGGCGGCACCGAGGCCGACAATCTTGCGATCTTTGGGTTGGCGAAGCCCGGCGATCACATCCTCACCTCGACCATCGAACATCACGCTGTGATGAACGCGTGCAAGCATCTTGAACAGAAGGGATGCGAGGTTACTTCGATTCCCGTAGACGGCCGGTGCCAGGTGGATCCCGACGACGTGAAGAGAGCGCTACGTTCCAACACAAAGCTCATCACCATCATGCTCGCGAACAACGAAAC
>PMCH01000354.1:0-2740 GCA_003154055.1 Acidobacteriaceae bacterium | reverse complement strand
GGTGCGCTCTACGTCCGCAAGGGAACGCTGCTCGAGCCCATGCTCTATGGTGGAAGCCATGAGCGCTCGCGCCGCGCCGGAACCGAGAACGTCCCCGGCATCGTCGCTTTGGGCAAGGCAGCCGAGTTGGCACTAACCGCCTTCGAACGCGGCGACGATAAGAAAATGGCTGAGATGCGCGATCGCCTCGAAAGGGAACTGCTCTCTCAGATCGAGGCCACCGGAGTGAATGGAGAAGGCGCCCCTCGCGTCCCCAATACGACAAACATCTACTTCGACTACATCGAAGGCGAAGCGCTCGTGATTGCGCTCGACCTGAAGGGACTGGCAGTTTCAACCGGCGCTGCCTGCTCCTCCGGTTCGATTGAACCATCGCACGTGCTGACTGCCATGGGCCTGCGCCCCGACCGCGCCCGCGCCAGCATCCGCTTCAGCCTGGGCAAACAAAACAAGCCGGAAGATGTGGACTTTGCACTGAGCGTGGTGCCAGAGACGGTAGCGTATCTGAGGGAGCTGTCGCCCTTATGGAAGCAAGCGCCAGCAAGAACCACGTAGGGGCGGACGCCCTCGTCCGCCCAGCCGAGCAAAGCTCGGCAGTTTGCTAAACGCCAGGAGCTAGCAGCTAGAAGCTGATGTCCAACGACACCATCGCCGTCGCCATGTCCGGAGGAGTCGACTCCTCCACGGTCGCGGCCATGCTCCACGCCGAAGGCCACAACGTCATCGGCCTGACCATGCANNCGCTGCTGTTCCATCGACGATGTCTACGATGCCCGCCGCGTCGCCGAAACCATCGGCATCCCGTATTACGTGGTGAATCATGAAGAGCGCTTCGAGCGTGACGTCGTCCGCCCCTTCGTCGAGGAGTACCTCTCCGGACGTACGCCCATCCCTTGCAGCCTCTGCAACAATCACTTGAAGTTTGATCAGCTTCTTNNAAAGACCAGACCTACTTCCTCTTCGGCCTGACCCAGGAGCAACTCAGCCGCACCATGTTCCCGCTGGGCGGCATGACCAAGCCCGAAGTTCGAGAACTGGCCCGCAAGCATGCATTGGTCATTGCCGAAAAGCCCGACTCCCAGGAAATTTGCTTTGTCCCCGGCGGCGACTACAAGCGCTTCCTCGATGCCTACCTTGCCGAGCAGGGCGAACCGCCTCTGGAAACCGCCGGGGAAATGGTGACTTCCGATGGCAAGGTCATCGGCGAGCACTCCGGCATCCATAACTTCACGGTCGGCCAGCGCAAGGGACTCGGCGTAGCCACCGGCTCACCGCTCTATGTCATCCAGATTAAGGGCGACACCAGGCAGGTCGTGGTCGGCAACGACGAGCAGCTTTACTCCCACACGCTCCGTGCGCACCGGGTCAATCTGATTTCCGTGGCCGAACTGCGCGAGCCAATGCGAGTCACGGTCAAGATCCGCCACAAGCACCAGGCCGCGCCCGCCATCATCCAGTCGACCGGCCCCGACGAATTGCTCGTCACCTTCGACGAGCCCCAGCGCGCGCTCACGCCCGGCCAGGCTGCCGTGTTCTATGACGGCGACACGGTGGTTGGCGGCGGCTGGATTATCTAGGAGCCTCCCTCGCTCAGTTAGGAAAAGGAAGCTCCTCACACTGACCAGCAACCAGCAACTGGGAACCACTCCCGGTTACCTCCGTGTGACCATCCTGCCTCCCTCTGGCACTTTCGTGGGCTGGACCTGCCGATAGTGCAGGGTTAGCTTATTCAAACGACGGGACCACTCGAATCTCTCCCCAAGTCGGGGTCCGGCGTGGGGTGAGACTATGAAAATCATGCATCTCTGTTATGCGGCATTGGGCATTGCGGTGGCGCGCTGGATCTTCAAACGTCAACCAGTGCCGGTAGTAGATCCGGTCTCTCGCTTCCGAACCTCGGGGCTGTTGTAACAGCTGTTCTGGCCGAGCCATGGGCGCGCCCCGTTGCGCGCTGCTCCGTCAAGCGCGCCCATGGCTCCTCTTCTCCCGGTTCCTGCGCCGTGATGTGTCCAAAGTAACCTTTCTTCCTATTACGTCTGGCCTAGAATTTCCCCAGGAGCTGTGTGCGCCTGGTGTTGCCGGGGCGTGCTCAGCGGGATGATTCCATGCGATCCAGGCTCTCCGGGTTATTGCTGTTGTCCTTGTGCGCGCTCCTCTGGCCATCGGCCGCCGCCGCGCAGGACGACGACGTGTCCCTCGGCAACCTGGCCCGCGACGTTCGCCGCAACAAGGCTGAGCAGACGCCCCACCCCGAACCCGCGGTCATCGACAACGACAATCTCGAGCAGGCCATGGCAGATGTCACCAAGCTGAAGCCCACCGACCGGCTCGTCTTCTCGCTCGACCCGGCCGGCAAAGGCTTCAAGGTATCTGCGCCCGATGTCACCTGCAGCATGTCGTTCAACGGGCGCGCGTCGTCGTTGCTCATCAAGCCGGTGCTGATCGAGGACCTTCCCGCCGGCGACCTGATCAAGCTCGATGGCCCCGCGTCCATCCAGGACGACAATCTGCAACTGGAAGTTTTCAATGGCACCGACTGGGAACTCCGCGAAATCACCGTGGGTCTCACCCTCGAACGCCAGCCCGGAGGGAGCGCCGAAATGGCCGCGCGGGCCCGCTTCATTCCGGCCGCCGAAGGGTTGGGTGCACCCGCCGTAGAAAAGCACTCCGACGTGACCGTGCTCTACCACCTGAGAGGGTTGGCGAAGCCGTTCAGCACCACCGCCTTCCGCGAGAACAT
>PMCH01000192.1 GCA_003154055.1 Acidobacteriaceae bacterium | reverse complement strand
CGGATGGGCTTTCTAGGCGCCAAGCCCGGCATTACCCCAAATCTCGATCGACTCGCGGGTGAAAGCCTGGTTTTCGAGCATGCCTACGCTCAGGCCCCCGGCACGGTCGTTTCCCACGCAACCATTCTCTCCGGCGCGTATCCGCAGAGCACCGGCATGAGCGAAATCGGCGGCACGCTGCCCGCCTCGCTTCCATATCTGCCAGAGATATTGAAGGCGCAAGGCTACAAGACTGCCGCCTTCGCCGGATCAATCGCACTCGACCCGCGGAACGGTCTCGCCCAGGGCTTTGATCGCGGATTCCAGACGTACGACGCCGGCTTCCGCCCCGCTCTTCCCGGCGACGCCCGGCCTCCCGTCACTGACCGGCGCGGAGACCAGGTCGTAGCCCGCGCCATGGCATGGCTGGCGCACAATGCGCAGGGCCCATTCTTCCTGTGGATTCACGTTAACGATCCTCATGCTCCGAACGCGGCCTACAACGCCGGCGTAACTTCTGCCGATGCAGCAGCGGGAAAGCTTCTGGCCGCGCTGCGCCAGCAGAAGTTCTATGCGAATACCGCAGTCGTGGTGCTGGCCGATCACGGCGAAAGCCTGGGCGCGCACGGTGAGGAGACACATGGCATCTTCCTTTACGATGAGACCATCCACGTGCCGCTCCTGGTAAAGCTTCCGGAGGGCCAACCCGCGGCAAAGCGCGTGGCCGCCAGAGTTAGGCTGGTGGACGTTGCGCCCACGCTGCTTGAAATCGCCGGAGTGCCCGTGCCCTCGCAGATGCAAGGACAATCGCTGCTGCGTGTGGCCAAGGCCGGGGGCGGCGGCGATCAGCCTGCCTTTTCTCGCAGCGACCTTCCTCAGCGCGGATTCGGATGGAGCGCGCTCGAATCCTGGCGCGCCAGCAAGTATCTCTACATCCATGCTCCGAAGCCGGAACTGTATGACCTGACCGCCGATCCGGGCGTGACCCGCAACCTGGCACAGAGTTCGAAAGCCACTCTCGACACCATGGCGGCACAGCTGGAGAGCTTTGACCGGCGCTTCAGCGGAGAGGCCGGCAAGCCTTCCGGCCCGGAGTTGAGTTCCACGGAGATGCAGAAGCTGGCCTCGCTCGGCTACGTGGGATTGCAGAAGTCCGCGAGCGCCGGCGCAGCGGCCACCGGAACCGATCCGAAAGACAAGATTGCCACCGCCAACCAAGTGATCGAGGCGGCGCTGATTTCCGCGCAGGGAAAAGCAGACCGAGCCGTGTCCGCATTGCAGCCGGTGGTTTCCTCCGAGCCTGGCTCCTATCTCGCGCAGTACACGCTAGGCTCCGCGCTCGCCCAAAAAGGACAATACGCCGAAGCCGCTAAGTGTCTGCACAAAGCAGTGGAACTCCAGCCCGACTCGGCGTGGGCGCACTACTGGATCGGCTCCAGCCTGCTGAAGACTGGCGACTTCAAAACCGCCGCCGTCCACCTGGAAATCGCCGCCGGGCGGTTGCCTGCATTTCCCGACGCCCACCTCAAGCTGGCGGAAGCCTACGAGAAGCAAGGGCGCGCAGCGGATGCGAAGAAGGAACGGGGAAAAGCGGCGGAGACGGTGCGTTAGAGGTGCGACCGACGCCTTCTGGATCTATTGCCTGAGTCCAAACAAAAAACCGCCTGCGGATCGGGTCCGCAGGCGGCGAGTTTCCAAACCAACCTCTGGCTAGAACAGCACTTTCAGCGCGACCTGTAACTGCCGCGCCGAGCTCGTACCATCCGGGCTACCGATGGTGAAGGTGGAGAACCCGAAGGTCGGGCTCTGCAGCGTGTTCCCCGGTTGACCAAACTGGGTCCGGTTAAACAGGTTGAACACTTCCGCACGGAACTGCAGCTTCATCCTCTCAGTAATGGTGGTGTCCTTGGACATCACCACGTTCCAGTTGTTGTACGACGGTCCGTAGAAACGGTTTCGTGCAATACCGGGGTTGCCCCAGGGAGTGGGGCAGTCCGGACGAATGCAGAACCCGGAGGCCAACAAACCCGTCTGGTCTTTCGGGTGTCCCGCCGGCAGCAACGGATCCCCGATCAGATCTCCACGCGCCGACAAGCCGGTGTGCTGGGTGTCGCGGTTGTAGAAAATGTCATAAGGGTGACCCGTTTGGAAGGTGACAATACCGGAGAACTGCCAGCCTTCCAGTACCTTGCCGACAACTCCGGAGTTGGCAAACTGCTGGCCTTTTCCGAACGGCAATTGCCAGCTGTAGTTGATCACCAGGCGCTGCCGGATATCGAAGTCGGAATTGCCCCGCTCCTGAAACAGGGCGTTGCTGTTGCGCGGGAAGGTACGGTTGCCGGATGCCGCCACCAACGGGTCCGACGCATTGTCGATCGAGTGCGACCAGGTGTAGGCGCCCTGAATCTGAAAGCCGTGCGACATCCGCTTGGTCACGCTCATCTGCAAGCCGTGATAGTAGGAACTGGCAGTGGTCTCGTTCAATGCCGCCTGAAAGAAGGCATTGTTGTTCGTCGACTGGACGCCTGGTCCACCAAACCACAGATTTGTGAAGGTCAGTAAGCCTTCTGGCGTTCCGTCCGCGATGTTCTGCGCCACCAAATTCGGTTGTGGGGGGTTGCCGTCCACCACCCGCAACTGGTGAATGGCATGCGCCCCAACGTAGTTGATGTCCAGGGTGAGATTCCGCAGGATTTCGTGCTGCACTCCGAAGTTCCAGTTGTAGCTCGCGGGCATCTTGATGTTCTTCGCGAACAACGTGGGGAAGAAACCTGTACCATCCAGAATCACCGGCGAGGTGGTCACCGTCTCAGGCAAAGGCACGTTCTCCGGTGTGTCGAACGTGAAGCTAAACGGCGATTGCTGGAACGGCGGGTTGCCGCGCGCATTGCCGAACACATTTCCGAAGACGCGGTCGTGAAAAATGCCGAACGCGCCGCGGATCGACGTCTTGCCGTCTTTGTAAGGATCCCAGGCAAAACCCACACGGGGCTCGAAGTTGCTGTAGTCGTTGTTG
This sequence comes from Acidobacteriaceae bacterium, assembly GCA_003154055.1. Classification (GTDB taxonomy): domain Bacteria; phylum Acidobacteriota; class Terriglobia; order Terriglobales; family Acidobacteriaceae; genus Acidiflorens. The sequence continues at coordinate 684 of PMCH01000192.1, read as the reverse complement.
TAGAGCAGGTGCCCGGTTCCAGGTCCCACCAGGGAAAACGTGAACCCGGTATTGCCATCCCCAAGATCCGGCGCTGGGCCGGACGCATCCTGGAACAGGTTTGAAAAATTGTTGCCTACCTCGAAGGGCACGCCATTGAACTGGTAACGGGCGCCGAGGTTGAGGGTCAAATTCGGCCGGATCTTCCAGCTATCCTGCACGTAAAAGCCGTACTCATGCTGGCGGAATTTCCGGAAGTCATCCGCAGTCCGAGTGCCTGCTTTGTCAAAGAACTGCGATTGCGTGTCGGTGTCTGTGAATCCTAACAGCGCCGAGGCCAAGTTTTGGAAGTTCACGTCATCTTGACCCACATCCACAAAGGGTAATGTGAGAGCGGTGGTCTGGTAGGCAGTGAACGTTACCGTGTCGCGCGACCCGAATGAAGAAAACCCATTTTCATACACCCGGCGTAAATCCGCTCCGAACTTGAGCGTGTGCGCACCTTTTACCCATGTCAGGTTGTCGGCCCAGTCCCAGGTTCCCGTCCGGCGTCCTTGTCCGCCACTGTCGCCGAGTGACTGGCAGCCGAATCCGGTAATCAGGGGGAACGTGAAATCGCGCGCGCGCCCGAACGGGTCGGTGGCGCCGAAACTGTTCAACACGTTCTGGTTGCCGCACGCAAAAGGCGCTTCCGTCTTGTTCCAG
>PMCH01000060.1 GCA_003154055.1 Acidobacteriaceae bacterium | reverse complement strand
GTGGCCGACAGCACGGGGGCGGTGGTGCCCGGTGCAACGGTGACCGCGGAAAACATTGCTACCCACCTGTCGCGCTCAGCGACGGCTAGCGGCACGGGAAGCTTCCGAATTCCGGAGCTTCCGTTGGGCACCTACAAGGTCTCAGTTTCCGCCTCGGGGTTTAAGACGACGGTGCGCAACATGGAAGTAGCGCCCGCGGGCCTGTCGCACGCGGACTTTGTATTGCAGGTCGGACAGCGCACGGAAGTAGTCGAAGTCGAGAGTGCGGCCCCTCTTGTGGAACTCTCGCCCAACCAAAACAGCTACGTCGACAAAGAGAAGATTGATAGCCTGCCGATGAACGGCCGCGACCTGAACTCGCTGATCGCGGTGACGCCGGGCGTCCAGCGGACGCCGGGCGGCGGGTTCCTCGCCATCAGCATCAACGGTTCACGCACGACTTCCAACAACTACCTGATCGACGGCCTCTACAACAACGACCGTTACTACGGCGACCAATCCCTGGGGCAGCCGGGAGTCACCGGCATTCCAGCGGTGATCTTTCCGCCGGAAGCCATCGAAGAATTGGGAATTCAGGAGACGCCTTCCGCGGAATTTGGGGTAAAGGGCGGCGCTCCCATCAACATGGTCATGAAAAGCGGAACCAACACCTTCCATGGCGATGCGCGGTGGGTTCGTCACACCGCGTTTGGAGATGCAGCCAACTATTTCAACAAGATTGGCGGCTGCAGTGACCCAACAGTTTGCCAGCCTTCGCCCCTGCGCAATATGCAATTCGGCGCCACGTTCGGCGGCCCGATTGTGAAGGACCGGACGTTTTTCTTCCTTTTCTATGAGGCGCAGCGCTACGTTTCTCTTTCCACCAAGACCTACAACCTGCCCAATCAGGATGACGTCGACGCAGCCCGCGCCGCAATTGCCGCTGAACCAGGTTTGATGGCTAGCCAGGCAGGCGAGAACCTGCTGAAGTACTACACGTTAGCTCCGAATGGCACGAACCAGATTGTCCTCAACACCCCCACGAACGCCACGACCGACTCGTTCAATATAAAGATCGATCACAAGCTGAATTCGAAGATGCAGCTGAGCGGGAAGTATATTTTCGGAGACAGCCTGCAGTCGGCGCCTTCCGGATCGAGTCCGCCCCCGGCTCCCCTGCCCCAGGATCTGTTCAACAACGTAGCGCCATCGCGGGTGCAATTGGCGGGCATCAGCATGACGTGGAACATGAGCAACAACAAGGTTCTGGAGAGCCGCTTTGGCTGGAACCGGTTCTCGCAAATCATCAAGGTGAACAACAAGATCAATCCCGGGGACCTGGGAATTAACACCGGGCCGCTCGATCCCACAGATTTCGGCGTTCCGTATGTGTATATGAGTGCGTTCGCTCCGAGCTACATCGGCGGCGTTCAAGCCTACCCGATCACGACCGCGCCGAACCAGACCTACGACTGGTCGGAGCATTTGAGCTGGGTGAAGGGCAACCACAACATCCGAATTGGAGGGAATGTCCAGACCGCCTATACCAACAGTCTGCGCAACCGGGCGCGCTCGGGCTTTCTGATCTACGGCTATTATCCGAGCGCAACGTGCGGCGCCTCCGACAACGTCGGGGCCTGCGCTGCGATCGAGCAGTTACTCACGGGCAAAGTGGACGACGCCACGCGCAATTTCGGGGACACCCACCGCCACCTCACGCAAAAGGGCTTTGGCTTGTATGTGAGCGACGACTGGAAGATCAGGCCTCGGCTGACGCTGACACTCGGCTTGCGCTATGACCTGAACGGGGCCTTGAGTGAGAAAAACAATATCGGATCAAATTTCTTCCCGGATCGCGGTTTTGTGACGCTGGGCCATGGAATCGACAGGCTCTATAACCTGGACAAGACCAACTTTGGCCCGCGTGCCGGGTTGGCGTGGGACATCTTTGGCGACGGCAAGACTGCGTTGCGCGCAGGCTACTCGTTGACGTACGACGTAGCGAACTTCGCTGCCATCGCCGCCCCGTATACTTTCGCGGGAGCGAGAGCTGGAGCGTTTACGCAACCGAATCTCGGCAGCGAGGCTTCACTATCGGTGGACGTTGCCGACAATTTTGGAGACCCAGGCGGAGTACCGCCGGAAACGGCCGGTTGCGCAAACCCGGGATCAGATCAATTGGGTTACATCTGCCTCGACATCCCGGTGTATGGCGCCGAAGCGGGGACGGCGAATGCGCCCGGCCCGTTTAACGCTTTTTCGGTCGTCCAGAACCTGAAGACTCCGTACGCCCACAACTTCAATGTGAGCATTCAGCGGGAACTTGCAAGGAATAATGTTCTGACAGTCGGATATTCCGGGCAGCGCGGCGGCGATCTGCTGTTCTATAGGGATATTAATTCGAGGCCGCTGGGAGGTGGTCCACGGCCCTTCGACGACAAGTTCCTCGATCAAAACGGGGACCCGTTCTTGCAGCACGTCATCCAGCTAACCAATGATGGGCAATCGCAGTACGACAGCTTGCAGGTATCTTACAACCAGCGCAGCTTCCACGGATTCAACACCAGCACGAACTTCACCTGGAGCAAGTGCTACGACTACAACTCCGTGAACCGTGGCGGCCAGGGGGATTATCCGCAGGCCAACAATCCGTATAGCGCCAAGGACTCGTACGGGCTGTGCGATCACGACGTTCGCCTGAACTTTAATGTCAGTGGAGTGTATACGCTGCCCAATATTTCGGCATTGGGGAGATGGATGAATGGCTGGCAGATGACCGGAATCTTCACGGCGATCAGCGGGCGTCCGTTTACGCCGTTTGCGGATGGCTCAGACCCGTCTGGCCAGGGGCTGAGGGGCTCCAGTATTCGGGCCGCATGGGATGGAACGCCGGTTCACTACAACAAGAGGAATCCAAACCAGTATGTGGTCGAGAACTACACGGTGGAAGATCAGGCTGACCCGTGTGGCAGGCTGGGTCCGCCCGACCCGAATAACGATGGGCACACACTCGGTGGGTTACCCCTCGCCCCGTTTTTCAAGCCTTGCAGCGGAACCATCGGCAATTCGCGGCGGAACCAGTTGATCGGGCCGGGTCTGGCGCAGCTCGATATGTCGATCATCAAGAACACAAAGCTCAGCGAGCGGCTTTCGATGCAGTTCCGTTGGGAAGTGTTCAACGTGTTCAACCGGGGAAATTTCAACTACCTTCCGGATTACACCGTGAACGGCAGCGGTTCCTTCGGGACGCTGACGGAAACGTCGGACGTCTACGCCGGCAACCCGGTGGTTGCGCAGGGTGGCCCGCGCAACATGCAGTTCGCGCTGAAGTTCGTGTTTTAGGTGATTTGCCGAAAATGAGGGGGAGTCCGCCTGTGGTAGACTCCCTTTTTCTTATGCGGTTTCCACGTAGTCTGGGCCTTCTGGTTCTTCTCGGCAGCCTCTTCGGGCACGGCCAGAAGAGTGCTCCCCATCCCAACGTCGTCCTCATTACGTTCGACACAACGCGTGCCGACCGGATGGGGTTTCTGGGTTCCAATCGGGGTCTCACGCCAAATCTCGATGCGGTGGCGCAGGGTGGAACTGCGTTTCGTCGTGCCTACTCCCACGTTCCCCTGACGACGGCGTCTCATACGGCGATCCTGACCGGCACGTATCCGCAGTTCAATCACGTGAACGATTTCGGCGTTCCACTCGCCGCCGGACTTCCGTACCTGCCTGACATCCTGCACGGGCACGGTTACAAGACCGCGGCCTTCGTCGGATCGCTGATTCTTGATCCCATCTCGGGGACCGCCCCCGGCTTCGATCGCGGGTTTGATGTTTACGACGCCGGGTTCCATATGAAGGCTGCGAAGGACAACCGCTATGACACGATCGAGCGCCGAGCCAGTGATGTCGTGGGGCATGCGCTAGCCTGGCTGAACAAACGCCCGGCCAACGCACCGCCATTCTTTCTGTGGGTGCACCTTTACGA
>PMCH01000339.1 GCA_003154055.1 Acidobacteriaceae bacterium | reverse complement strand
CTTTTTCAACACCCACGTGATTTAACGCCAACTGACAGTCTCGCTCTGCACTGTGGCCCTGGCGATCCCTGCACATCAAGGTGTGACCCCTCTCACTGACAGTGCGCGCTCATTTGTGCGGCAATTACCTCATGGCCAGCGGGGCGTTAGGCCAAGATTTGCGCGTTGGCTCGCGGGAAACACGACGAGACGTGATTCGAGTCACAGAAACATAGAGCGCGAGGACTGCAGAATGGATTTGTAACTTCACGGAAACTAGCCTCGTGATCGGCGGCCCGGCGGGGCTCTAAAGGCGTAGTCTTGCGTTTTCTAAAACTAACCAAGCTTCGGACTCTCTCGCAAATCGTTTTTTTCTTTCTCTTTCTGTTTCTTCTGTTGCGTACCGAGTTCCGAGGCTCGCTGACCGCTTCAGCCAGCGAGATCCGCCTGCCCTACCCCGTTTCGCTCTTTTTCCAGTTTGATCCCCTAGTGGCGATCTCGAACGCACTGTCCAGCCATGCACTCTACCGTGGTCTGTTGTGGAGCATGGTGGTTCTGATCCCCACCATGTTCCTGGGCCGTTTTTTCTGCGGATGGATTTGTCCTCTCGGTTCCATTCATCATTTCTTCAGCAGCTTTATATCTGAGCGCAAACGTGGCAAACAACTCATTGACTCGAATCGCTACAAACGTTGGCAGACGACCAAATACTACTTGCTCATCGCATCGCTAGCCGCTGCCGTATTTGGCACGGGCATCGTCGGCTGGCTGGATCCCTTCTCTCTGTTGGTTCGCTCTGTCGGTTTGTCTATTCTGCCCGCAACTGACCACGCCCTGCGAGCATCCTTGGGCATACTCGAGCACAGCCGTTATCCGTTCGTGCAGACAGTCAGCGGCGCGTTGCACTTCATCTTGGGTGCATTGCTGCTGAGCTTCAAGCAACCCCACTTCCGTTTGGGGATATGGCTGGGTCTGATCTTTGTCTTCCTCGTTGCATTAAATTTCCGCATCACCCGTTTCTGGTGCCGCGCACTGTGTCCGCTAGGTGCGTTGCTGGGCATCGTGTCGCGCTGGTCCGTGCTCGGTCTGGTCAAGAATCCGGAGCATTGCAATGATTGCAACCGCTGCCTTCTGCGCTGCCAGGGCGGCGACGACCCGATCGGTGGCGTACCCTGGCATCAGCCCGAGTGCCATCTGTGTCTGAACTGCGTGGACGCGTGTCCGGAGCACGGGTTGCGATTCCAGTTGTTTCCCGGACAGAAAGCAGTGGGTGTAAACCTCCAGAGACGGAAAGTCCTGACCGGCCTGGCTGCGGGCGTTGCCGTGGTTCCGCTCGCGCGCAGCACTTCCGGGTTTGCCACAGAACGCCATGAACGCCTGCTGCGTCCTCCCGGAGCGCTCGACGAAGAATACTTCCTCGCCCGCTGCATTCGCTGCGGCGAGTGCATGAAGGTTTGTCCGAATAACGCCTTGCATCCCGCTTTTTCAGAGGCAGGGATCGAAGGTCTCTGGACGCCCGTTCTGGTACCACGAATCGGCTACTGCGAGACCAGTTGTGTGCTGTGCTCGCAGGTCTGCCCCACCGGAGCCATCTGGGAGATCACGGAAAGAGAGAAGGGCTGGTCCGTGGATGTGGCCCGCGCGGACAAGCCGATCCGCCTCGGAACGGCTTTTTACGATCGCGGCCGATGCTTGCCTTGGGCCATGGCGACGGAGTGCATCGTATGCGAAGAATGGTGTCCCACGTCGCCCAAGGCAATATATCTTCAACCGGTGGAGATGATCGATGCGACGGGCAACTCGAAGCAAGTGAAACAGCCTTATCTTGATCCGTCCCAATGCGTCGGATGTGGCGCATGTGAATACGCTTGCCCCGTGCAGGATCGGCCGGCGGTGTACGTGACAAGTGTGGGCGAAAGCCGGTCCCGCACCAACCAGATCCTGTTGAATCGGAGGAAGGGATGAGAGTTGGTAGGACTCTTACATACCGACTGCCCGAAGTTTGGATCGTTTACATGGAGCTTTCATGCAATCCGACTCAATCCGTCTAAGCCGTCGTGACGCATTGGTCAAGCTGCTGCGAGTGGCTGGAGCCGGTGCTGGTGCGGCCGGACTGGGGCTTTGGCTGAGCAAACACAGTTGGCGTCCCGAGCCCGCGCTAGCAATGGCCGCGAAGCGCGGCCACACCATAGCAGCTGACCCGAAGCTCCCTGAGATGGCGGTCATCACCGGCGACGATCCCGCGCAACTGACGCGTCAGGCAGTCGAAGAGCTGGGGGGAATTCGCCGGTTCATCGCGCGCGGAGACATCGTCTTGGTAAAACCCAACATCGGCTGGGATCGCACTCCCGAGCAGGCGGCCAATACCAATCCCGATGTCGTGGCCGAAATCGTCCGCCAGTGCTCGAACGCCGGGGCGAAGCGAGTCATTGTCACCGACGTGAGCTGCAACGATCCACGCCGCTGTTTTCAGCGATCCGGCATCGCCGAGGCGGCGCGGCTCGCGGGAGCTGAAGTTGTGCTTCCCGATCCGGCCATGTTCAAGGATGTGGATCTCCAGGGAGAGATTCTGCGCGCTTGGCCTGTCCTCGATCTATTCCTGAATGCGGATAAAATCATCAATGTCCCGATTGCCAAGCATCACAGCCTGACCGGTGTAACGCTGGGCATGAAGAACTGGTACGGTATGCTCGGGGGGCCGCGTCATCAGTTGCACCAGAGGATCCACGAGAGCCTCGTGGACCTCGCCGACTTTGTACGCCCGACTCTGACCATCGTTGACTGTTACCGGATCCTCGCCCGCAATGGTCCAACCGGAGGCAATCTGCAAGACGTGATACTGAAGAAGACGCTGGTCGCCGGAACTGATCCGGTGGCTTTGGATGCATACGTGGCGAAGGCATACTGGAACCTCGAGGTCTCCTCGCTGCCTTATCTCAAGATGGCGGCAAACCGCGGGCTGGGGACATACGAGTTCGAGAAAGTCCGGACACAGATCAGGACGTTGTGACCTTGATGTGTGCCACGGACGGATGGATGTTTTGTTTGCGGCTGCGAAGTGCGCATGAAAACATTCTCGACGAACGAAAACGCCAAGACTATGAATATGGATGAGACCCAAGGCCACGCAAGTTTCGGTCGATGGAAATTCAGGGAANNCCCTGGCAACAGTACAGGCCCAGAGTTCACCAGCCCACGATGGCGGCTCCCGCACGCGAACCCCAGATGCATCGCAGAAGCAATTTGCAAGCCTTCTGCGCGAACCCCTTCCGGGTCACGCGCACGCGCAAGCCTTGCCTTTGTTCTACAAGCCAGAGAGCCTCTATCAGTATATTGACGGTGGAGCGGATCTCTATCTCCTCTATGGTTTCAACAACCTGCTGCATCAGGATTTCAAGAGCGGTGTGGCAGAGTTGACCGTGGACATCTACGAGATGGACAGGACCGAGGACGCGTTTGGGATCTACGCGGCGGAGCGTTCCCCTGGTTATAANNACGCTGCCGGCACTGCTGGAAAACCTTCCCCGAGAACATCAGGTTCCTCATTCCTCACAATACGCGAGGAAGGATCCTCTGGGGCACGCGTTCCTGGCACCCGCATACATCGTGGCCTACGCGCACGGGAAGCAGGAGAGCAAGCTCATGGTTTCGGTGGCCAACAACGCGCAAGAAGCCAAGTCGCGATCGGTGCAACTCGCGAAGCATTTCAAGCAAAGCGGTGAGTGTATTTCGGCACCCGAGTTGGGAGAAGATGGAATTCGGGCAAGAAACAACTACGAGGGGCGCCTGATCGCGCGCACGCGGGGGCGGTATGTAATTGCGCTGCTGAATCCCCCGGAGAATGGGGCCGAGATTATGAAGACGGTAGCGCAGAGTCTTCCGTAACGAATTCGACAGCATTCATAAAGACGTGGAATCTGTTTTCAGGAGTTGAGCCATGAATAACCAGGGACAATGGAATCGTCGGGAATTCATCGTGAAACCGATTCTTTGGGCAGGAACGGCGAGCGTGTTGGCAAAGGCGGATTTGCTGCTGGCGAGTCCTAGCCCCGAGACTCCGGCTTCGCCCGTGTTGCAGCGCACACTGGGAAAAACGGGTCTTTCTTTGCCCGTAGTCAGCATGGGAGTGATGAACGCCGACGTACCGGGACTACTGCGGCGTGCGTATGAGTTAGGCATACGGCATTTTGATACGGCGGCGGGTTACCAGAACGGGCGCAACGAAGAGATGGTGGGACGCGTTCTCAAAGAAATGGGCGTGCGCGACAAGGTGGTGATCGCGACTAAGCAGCCATCACGGAACCACTCACAACGCGCCGCCGAGGCCAAGCTGCGCTTCATCGAGGGAGTGGAGGGCAGTTTAAGAAGGCTG
>PMCH01000144.1:15134-17354 GCA_003154055.1 Acidobacteriaceae bacterium | reverse complement strand
CCGTTCGCCAAGCCCTCGATGCGCGCTACAAATTCGTTTACGCGCGGGTTGTACTTCATGGTGCAGGAGCCCAGTGGATACATGCCGAGATCGATGGCGTAGTTCCACGTCGAAAGGCGCGTGAAGTGGCGGATGATCTCGATTTCGCTGACCTCGGGCATGTTGCCGAGATCCTTGCGCTCCGACTTCCCGAGTAACTTCGCCGTGTCCACTTCGGGGACATCCAGCGGCGGCAGCTTCCACGCTGCTTTTCCGGGGGACGACTTCTCGAAAATCAGGCCTTCGTTCTGGTTGATGTGGCGCGTGGCTTTGCGGGTCATATGCTTCATCGCGCCACCTCCTCCTCGACTTCCTTCATGCTTCGCACCGAACGTTCGCTCTCAGCCACGAGCCCGACCGCGGTGTCAATCATCGAGCGCGTGGTCAGCTCCGTACAACACCACAATGCCGCGTTCCCCAACTCGGGATAGAACTTCCGCAGTGGAAAGCCGCCGATAATTTTGTGTCCGAGCAAACGGGAGTTGATAGCGTAGGGATCTTCGCTGCTCTGCACCACAAACTCGTTGAAGCACGGCGCACCCGCGAACAGGACCTTCGCGTTCTTGCCAAACTGGTCGGCCGCGTATGCAGCCTTGGCCAGGTTCTGCTTCGCCAATTCCTTCAAGCCGACCTTGCCATACACGGTCATGAAGATGTTGACCATCAGTGCGACCAGCGCCTGGTTGGTGCAGATGTTCGAGGTCGCCTTCTCGCGCCGTATGTGCTGCTCGCGTGTTGCCAGCGTCAGCACGAAACCACGCTTGCCGTTCTTGTCGACGGTCTGGCCGGCGAGCCTTCCAGGCATCTGGCGGACGAATTGTTCTTTGGTCGCCATCACGCCACAGTAGGGACCGCCAAATCCCAGTGGAACGCCGAAGGACTGCGCTTCCATCGAAACGATATCGGCGGCACGCGGCGGTTCTACGATCCCGAGCGAGACGGCCTCGGCAATCGACACAATCAGCAACGCGCCTTTCTTGTGTGCGATGCCGGCAATGGCCTCGACATCTTCAATGGTCCCGAAGAAATTCGGCGACTGGATCAACACGCAGGCCGTGTCATCGCCGATCGTCTTCTCGAACTCCTTCATGTCCAGGCGCCCGGACTCGGTGAACGCGACTGTCTTCAGCGGAATGCCCTGGTGCGTGGCGTAGGTGTTCAGCACTTCCCGATATTCGGGATGCAGGCTTCGGGCAATAACAGCACCGCTCTTGCCGGTGACGCGGACGGCCATCATGACCGCCTCGGCAGCGCCGGTGGAGCCGTCGTACATGGAGGCATTTGCCAGATCCATGCCGGTGAGTTCCGAGATCATGGTCTGGAACTCGAAGATCGCCTGCAGCGTACCCTGCGCGAACTCCGCCTGGTAGGGCGTGTAGGAAGTGAGAAATTCGCCGCGTTGGACGAGGGCGTCGATGACCACCGGCCGGTAATGGAAATACGCACCGGCACCGAGGAAACTGGTATAGCCGTCCCCATTCTCTTTGGCGCGCTGCTTGAACCAGTCCACGATTTCGGACTCCGCCATCTGACGCGGGACATTTAGATCCCGAGTCAGCCGGTATTCGGCGGGAATGGGAGCAAAAAGATCGTCCACGGAGCGGATGCCGATCGCTTTGAGCATGGCCTCGCGATCCGCGGGAGATTTAGGCAGATATCTCATAAGGGCCTTATATAGATGTGGCTAGTAGTCGATACGATTGTGGCATGCCGCAATCCGGTTTGGGGAGGAGAGAAATCACTGCTCAAAGTGCGATCCGCAATGCCATGGATCCGTATTTTCCTTCGGCATTGGAGATTTTCACTTTTGCAATCTTACTTCCAACTTCTGCAATGCTTTTAGTGTCCCGCCTCTTCGTTGGCGAATTTTTCGTAATCAGCTGCGGAAAGCAGTGCGTTCAGTTCGCCCGGATCCTTCAGCTTGAGCTTGACCATCCAGGACCCGTGCGCGTCTTTGTTTACGTTCTCGGGTGAGGTCGCGAGTTCGCCATTGATTTCGGCGACGGTGCCCGAGGCGGGAGCGTACAAGTCCGACACGGCTTTTACCGACTCCACCGTTCCGAAAGTCTTGCCGGCCGTGAGTTCGGTCCCGACCTTAGGCAGATCGACGAAAACGATGTCACCCAGCGACTCCTGCGCGTAATGCGTGATGCCGATCGTGCCGTCGGCAGTGATCCACTC
>PMCH01000144.1:11885-15125 GCA_003154055.1 Acidobacteriaceae bacterium | reverse complement strand
CCTTGTCCGCGGATTTCAACTCTCACCGTGGCGCCCAGGGCCGCATGTTCGGGCGGCACGTAGGCCAGCGCGATATTTTTCTTCAGAAACGGCGCCGGAGATCCGCTGGTGACATAGCCAATCTCGCGGCCGCCCTCGTTGAGTACTTTGTAGCCGTCCCGGGCAATGCCGCGATCGATCATCTCCAAACCAACAAGAGTCTTCTTTACCGTGGAAGCTTTCAATCTTTCCAGGGCCGGCCGCCCGATGAAGTCTGGCTTCTCCATTTTGCAGAAACGGTCGAGGCCCGCTTCCCAGACGTTGATCGTGTCGGAAATTTCGTGCCCGTAGAGTGGCAGCTTGCCTTCCAGCCGCAGCGTGTTCCGGGCGCCCAGGCCGCAGGGAATCACACCAAATTCCTTTCCGGCTGTCAGGATTTCGTTCCACACCCGGGCGCTGGTCGCTTCATCGTTAGGGATATAGATTTCGAACCCGTCTTCGGCCGTGTACCCGGTGCGGGCAATCAGAATATTCTTCAGACCACAAACCGTACCGCGCGTGACCCAGTAAAATTTCACCGCGCTCAGGTCGGCGTCGGTGAGCTTCTGGAGCAGGTTGACACCTTTCGGCCCCTGGATCGCGATCTGGGTGAAATCATCGGAGAGATGTTCGAGACAGCATTTGTAGTTATGCGTGTTGTCGCGCACCCAGCCAAAATCCTTTTCGCGCGTGCCTGCATTAATCACGAGCAGGTAGTCTTCTTCGCCCAGCCGGTGGACGATCACGTCATCCACGAATGTCCCCTGAGGATAGAGCAGCGCCGAGTACTGCGCCTGCCCAATGGCGAGCCGCGAGGCATCGTTCATTGAGATGTGCTGTACCGCCTCCAACGCGGATGGCCCAGACAGCCGGATATCGCCCATGTGGCTGACGTCGAAGATGCCAACTCCGGTGCGCACCGCCATGTGTTCGGCAATAATGCCGCAGCCTATCGAGGAGGGGTATTCAACCGGCATATCCCAGCCGCTGAACTCCACCATCTTCGCGCCCATCTGACGATGGACGGCATTCAGCGCCGTCTTGCGCACTACCGGCGGAGTGACCTCAACAGCAGACAAGAAATAAACCTCAGGTCGGACAGTGGCTGGGCTGCCAGGATACGGAACTGTTTAAGTTAACATCCGCGCGGGAAGGGCGGCAAGGCTAGGGTCGCAGATGGCAGATAGCAGAAAAATCAACTTTAGCTGGTATCTTGGGGTCGGAAGTACGGTGTTGGTCTTCCTGCCCCTGCCCCCTGCCACCCGCGTTACTTCCGTGACGTTCTCCCGCGCATCGGCTCGCGCTAGAGTGCAACTATGTCCTCTAGACCAGGCGTAAGCCGCATCGTCTGCGCCCAATGTGAGCGCCCGGAAGCGAGTTGCGGGTGCGAGAAATTCTGCGTGTACTGCCAATCCCAACTCGACGTGCGCCTGTGCACCGACGGCCTGTTCTATTGCGAAGCCTGCCGCACGGCATGCGACTACAAGGTAGCGGAGAAAGACAAATAGACCAGTTTCCGTTTGCCCGGACGTAGCGTTTCTGCCCGTACGTCGATCGGAGACTCGACCCGGGATGAGGCTCAAAACCAGCGACTAGCCACTAGCAACCAGCAACTATTCAGATCACCACCGCTTCCTTGTACTCCCCGTACACCTTCCGCATGGCGTCGGAAATTTCTCCCACGGTGGCATTTGCCTCGACCGCGGTCAGAATTCGAGGCATCAGATTTTCGCTCGAGCGCGCCGCTTCTTCGACTGCCCGGATCGCGTCCTGGCAGGGCTTCGCGTCGCGTTTCGCGCGCAGCGCGCGCAGTCGCTCCACCTGCTTCTGCTCCAGCCCTTCGGCGATATGCTGGGTCGGCACGGCCTTTTCGTGGTCGATCGCGAACCGGTTCACGCCGACCACCACGGCTTCCGCGTGGTCGACCGCCTGCTGGTACTGGTAGGCGGCGTTCTGGATTTCCTGCTGCACGTATCCGCGTTCGATCGCCTTGAGCATGCCGCCCATGGCATCGATCTTGCCGAGATAGTCGTCCGCCCGCATTTCAATCTCGTTGGTAAGCGATTCGATGTAGTACGACCCGGCCAGCGGGTCCACGGTCTGCGGGGCACCCGACTCAAACGCAATAATCTGCTGGGTGCGCAGGGCAATGCGCGCCGACTGCTCGGTGGGCAGGGCCAGCGCCTCGTCAAAGGAATTGGTGTGCAGCGACTGCGTACCTCCCAGTACGGCNNGTGTGGAAGCGCAGCATCCACGACTTCGGATTCTTCGCCTGGAAGTGGTTGCGCATGATCTTCGCCCACATTCGGCGGGCGGCGCGGAACTTCGCCACTTCTTCCAGAAAATTACTGTGCGCGTTGAAGAAAAAGCTCAAGCGCGGAGCAAACCTGTCGACATCGAGCCCGGCTCGGATGGCCGCTTCCACGTAGGCAATGCCGTTGCCCAGGGTGAACGCAACTTCCTGCACAGCGGTGGATCCCGCTTCGCGCATGTGATAGCCGGAGATGGAAATCGTGTTCCACTCGGGCAGGTTGTTGTTCGTCCATGCAAATATGTCCGTAATGATGCGCATTGCCTGCTGCGGCGGATAGATGTACGTCCCGCGCGCGATGTATTCCTTCAGCACATCGTTCTGAATCGTGCCGGAGAGCTTGCGGACGTCCCTTCCCTGGCGCTTTCCCACGGCGATGTACAGCGCCAGCAGGATCGAGGCGGTGGCGTTGATGGTCATCGAAGTCGAAATTTCCGTCAGGTTGATGCCGTCGAACAGCCGTTGCATATCTTCGATGGAATCAATTGCAACGCCCACCTTGCCCACTTCTCCCATCGCCAGCGGATTGTCGGAATCCAGCCCAATCTGGGTGGGCAGATCAAAGGCCACCGAGAGGCCGGTGGTGCCATTGGCGAGCAGGTATTTGTAGCGCTTGTTGGACTCCTCGGCATCACCCATACCGGCGTACTGGCGCATGGTCCAGAGCCGGCCACGGTACATGGTGGCCTGCACGCCGCGGGTGAAGGGAAACTGACCGGGGTATCCGGCTTCGCGATCGTAGTCCCAGCCGGCAAGCTCCGCCGGGCTGTAAAGCGCGCGAACTGGAATGTGGGAGGAGGTTTGCGGCTCCGGAACTTCCGGCTTGGACTTGGTGGGAGGCTCTGCGGTCTTAATATCTTTCATCTTGCCTGTCTTTCTTGGCGCTATTGGCGCACTGTGCGGTTCAACTC
>PMCH01000144.1:0-11836 GCA_003154055.1 Acidobacteriaceae bacterium | reverse complement strand
GCGGTCCGGCTGCGGGTCAACTGCTGGATCGCCACCCGGCCCGCAACCGCAATCTTTTTCGCAGTGGAGACCTTGACCACAGGTCGATTTTAGCAGCGGCGGGGGTTACAATACCCGTGTGCAACGTCACAGGCGATGGTGACGGATAGAGGTGCCAGCGGGGATTGGGGCATTCCGCCGAGAGGGGCCTTCGTGGATCCGCAACTGAAGCAACTGATGAAGGAATTGGGCGAAGCCATCAACGAGTCGCTCTCCGATTCGGAGCAGATTGCCGAAGTCGTCGCTCGCATCAAAGAGGGGGGCTACGACATCCTGCTGGTACTGGAAGCCACCATCGGCATCAGCAAGCAGGGTGAACACACCGAGCACGGCACCGAAGAAACATCCCTGGTTTCCACTCTGAGCACGAATCCGGAATTGAAGATCAGCGACCAGGATATGAAATTCCTGAAATCGCTCCGGATCAAAATCGAAGAAGAAAAATAGCAGCAACAGACCTGCGGCTGGATTCCCTCCGGGCGCATGATTCCGTTCTTCCTTTCCCCCAGCCCTTCGATCACTCCGTCCTGTGACCTGAATCACTGCCTGAAGTGTCCAAAGCGGCGATAAACAACCTGCGGGCCCACGCCGCGGGAGGGAACCCTCCATGTGCCTGGCCATTCCGGGAAAAATTCTCAGTTGTGACGACCTGGGCTTCGCCCGCGCCGGGCGTGTGCAGTTTGGCGGGATCGTGCGCCAGGTGCGGCTCGATTTCGTTCCCGATGCCAACCCCGGCGACTACGTGATGGTGCACGTCGGCTTCGCGATCAGCAAAGTGGATGAGGCGGAGGCCCAGCGCACTTACGAACTGCTGGCCGAAATGGGCGCGCTGGAAGCGGAACTTCCCCCCGACGATTCTCCGGATTCCGCATGAAATACCTGGACGAGTATCGGGACGCGCACATTGCGCGGGCGCTGCTCACCGAAATCACGCAGCAGGCCCGCCAGCCCTGGGTGCTGATGGAGATCTGCGGCGGCCAGACCCACACCATCATGCGTTACGGGCTGGATGAACTTCTCCCTCCCAACATCGAACTTGTCCACGGCCCGGGCTGCCCGGTCTGCGTCACTCCGCTGGAAACCATCGACAAAGCGCTGGAGCTCGCCTCGCGGCCGGAAGTGATTCTCGTTTCCTATGGCGACATGCTGCGGGTGCCCGGNNATTGCCCGCCAGAACCCGGAACGCAAGGTGGTGTTTCTGGCCATCGGGTTCGAGACCACCGCGCCGGCCAACGCGATCGCCGTCTGGCAAGCGAAACACGAGCGGATCGAAAACTTCTCCGTGCTGGTTTCGCACGTGCTCGTGCCGCCGGCAATTCGTGCGCTGATGACCTCTCCCGATTGCCGGGTCAACGGCTTCATTGCGCCCGGCCACGTTTGCACCGTCATGGGCTGCGGAGAATATGAAGCGCTCGCGCGCGACTTCCGCGTGCCGATCGTGGTCGGCGGTTTCGAGCCGGTCGATCTTCTCGAAGCCATCCTCCTGCTGGTCCGGCAACTCGAGAAGGGTGAGAGCCGAGTCGAAAACCAGTATGTCCGTTCGGTGAACTATCGGGGCAACTTGCCCGCCCAGCGCGTGGTCGAGGAGGTGTTCGAAATCGCCGACCAGAAGTGGCGCGGCATTGGCATCATCCCGCGGAGCGGCCTGCGGGTGCGCGAAGAATATGGCGACTACGATGCTTCGCGGATTTTTCACCTCGCTTCGATCACCGCCGAAGAGCCCGCCGAATGTATCAGCGCGAGAGTACTGCAGGGTCTGAAGAAACCGACAGACTGTCCCGCGTTCGGCATGCGCTGCACGCCGCACAATCCGCTGGGCGCGCCCATGGTCTCTTCCGAAGGAGCCTGCGCCGCCTACTACAACTACCGCCGCAACCTGTGTGGGTCGGCCACTCTTGCCCGACAAAGTCCGGAGGCAAGCTGAGAACGCATGGCGAAAAAGACCAATTCGCTGGAACAGCTCACCTGCCCGGCACCGCTGCCCGTGAAGGACACTATCGTCCTCGGCCACGGCAGCGGAGGTCGATTGAGCGCCGAGTTGATGCGTTCGATTTTCCTGCCCGCGTTCGAAAACCCGGTTCTGGCGCGGCTTGACGACCAGGCCATTGTCAGGGTGGACGGCACGCGTCTGGCATTCACCACGGATTCGTTCGTCGTCAAGCCGCTTTTCTTTCCCGGCGGCGACATCGGATCGCTCGCCGTCCATGGCACGGTGAACGATCTCGCCATGGGCGGCGCAACACCGCTGTTCTTGAGCACGGCGTTCATCATCGAGGAAGGGCTTCCCATGGAAACGTTGCGCCGCGTGGTGGCCTCGCTGCGCACCGCTGCCCGCAACGCCGGCGTCGAGATCGTGACCGGGGACACCAAGGTCGTCGAGAAAGGCTGCGGCGACCAGTTGTTCCTCAACACCACCGGGATCGGGCTTGTCGCCGACGACTTGGAACTCTCCGCAAATCGCGCGCGCCCCGGAGACCGGGTGCTGCTGAGCGGCTCCATCGGCGAGCACGGAATTGCAATTCTGGCGCAGCGCGAGGGCCTGGAATTCGAGTGTCCAGTGGAGAGCGACAGCGCGCCGCTGCATACGCTGGTGGCCGGCATGCTTAAAGCCAGCCGCGAGATCCGCTGCATGCGCGACCCCACGCGCGGTGGTGTCGCCAGCGCCCTGAACGAAATCGCCGAGCAATCACACGTCGGAATTCAACTGGAAGAAAGCGCGATTCCGATTCGCGAAGAAGTGCGCGGCGCCTGCGAAATGCTGGGCCTCGATCCGCTGTATGTCGCCAACGAAGGCAAGCTGATCGCGATCGTCGCACCCGGTGCTGCCGATTCGGTTCTTGAAGCGATGCGTTGCCATTCGCTGGGCAGGAACGCGCAGATCGTCGGTACCGTTCGGGAATCACCTTCTCCGTTGGTAACGATGCGCGGCGCGCTCGGCACCAGCCGCATGGTGGACATGCTTCCTGGCGACCAGTTGCCGCGTATTTGTTGAGGGACTCGTGCACGAGATGGGAATTGCCAGTTCGATCCTGGAGGGCGTGGCGACTGAGATGCGCCGGCGCCCGGGATGCCGCCCCCTGAAAGTCGGCGTGCGGATCGGCGAGATGGCCGGCATTGACCCCGAGTCTCTGCGGTTTGCCTTCGACGCCCTGATCCTCGATACCGAACTGCAGGGCCTGGGACTCGATGTCGAGTACCGGCCGCCGCGTGCCCGTTGCCGCGAGTGTGCCCGGGAATTCGACGTCCACAATTTCGAACTGCTATGCCCCGGCTGCGCCAGCCAGAATGCGGAGTGCATCAGCGGGGACGAGCTCGAGTTTGCCTACCTGGAGGTGGAAGACCATGAACCGTGTGCCGCTGGAAGGAAAAGTCCTGAATGAAAATGCCCGCGTAGCGGCGGAATTGCGCGAGCGTTTCCGTCAGCACCAGGTTTTCGTGCTGAACATCATTAGTTCTCCGGGGTCGGGCAAAACCACGCTGCTCGAACGCACGCTCGAGAGTTGGCCTCAAACCCAGCGCGTCGCCGTTCTCACCGGCGATATCCAGACCGAGAACGATGCCGACCGCCTGAAGCGTTACGGATTCCCGGTAAAACAAATCACCACCGGCGGCACCTGCCATCTCGATGCCCGCATGATCGAAAAACACATCTCGGAGTGGGATCTGGAGAGACTGGACCTGCTGATCATCGAGAACGTCGGCAACCTGGTCTGCCCGTCCAGCTATGACTTGGGGGAAGCCGCCAAGATCGTGCTCCTGAGCGTCACCGAGGGCGAAGACAAGCCCCTGAAATACCCTTCCATCTTCTTCAAGTCGGAGTTACTGGTGCTGACCAAGACCGATCTGCTGCCGTATGTGCCGTTCGATGTTCCCGCGGCAGTGACGAACGCGCGCCGCGTGCATCCCGCCATGGAGATTGTGAGAGTGTCCTGCCTGACCGGCAACGGCATGCGCGAGTGGCTCACCTGGCTGGAACACCGCAAGGGCGCCTTTCTGACGGAACTGGCACAATCGGTCGCCGAAGTCGGCTAACCAACGGGCCACGGGGCCTGTGGAAAGCTCCTCGCGGACTGGACCAGAAACCGCGCTGGGCAAGGGTTTCGGCTTTCTAATCTACCACTTACCTTAGTGGCACTTTGGTGGGTGTTTCTTGGCACCCGCGTGCCATTTTCAGATCGGCGGTGTAGTTCTACATTCCGGATTGAGCAGTTCTGGGGGAGGGCTGCCCGGGCGTCCTGGATTCGAAAGAGTCCGGGGCGCCTGTTTAATTTTGCGGCAAGGATTTCCGCTCGCAACCGCCCGTGGATTCTTTCACCTGCCGCGGCGGGATTTGCAAGGGGAGCCCGGGATTTTCTGGCTTTGCCGGGTTTTTCGAGGCATACTAATCGCAGCGTTCCCCGCGCTTAGTTCATTTCTTCAGGGATCTTGTGCCCACACTTCAAGACGAAACGCGGATCGAGTTCGCGACCGAACGGCGGCGGGCTCACACTCCTCTTCTTCCGCCCCCTCCGGAGCAGGAACGGCAGCGGAAACGCATGCTGCTCGCCCTGGGCGTGCTGCTGGTGGCCCTGGTTGCGGTAGTAATCAAGGACTGGGACTTCTGGTTTCCGCCGGGCTCTGAAGAGTACGCAACTGATACGGGGAAGAAAAGAATCACCGCAGCTTCGACTCCGGCGCCCGTGAACCCGCCCGCGAATCCCGCGCGCGACCGCAAAGCGACCAGGAACGCCGTTGCCCCGGACGTCCCGTTTACCGCGACCACGGAGCGCGCCGCCTTACCTCCCTTGCAAGTGGAAGTCGTCGCCGGAAACCAGAGACGGACGGTGCCGGCGAGGAACAATGCCATCCAACTGGACGTAGGCACAGGAAGCGCGTCGACACCCGGCAACCCGCCCGTCGCCAGCGCAGAGCCGGTGGTGAAAGTCGCGGATCGTGTGCAACTGTCGCCGCAAACGGCGCAGACCGTGAGCGTACCGGTATCGCCCAGCTACCCCATGCTGGCGCGGCAAATGAAGGTACAGGGCGCGGTCATTCTGCAGGCGCTGATCTCGCGCGAAGGCACCATCCAGGAATTGCAGGTTCTGAACGGCCCGGGCATCCTAGCGGCCGCGGCCCGCGAAGCCGTGAAGCAGTGGCGATTCAAGCCGTACTACCTGAACGGGCAGCCGGTGGAAACGCAGGCCCGGATCACGGTGAACTTCACCATCTCAACCAACTAGTCCGCCGGGATCAGCCCGCCCCAAGGTGACACTCCCCCATGTGACCCACATCACATCTACATGTGGCACGAGTCACCGCCGGGGGTTCTGTCCGGACGCACACTGAATCCGTGATATTCGTCACAGGGCGATGAGCGCTGCAACCCTAAGCGGGCAGCACTCCACCCGAGCGAATGTCCCCCGGGGGTGCAATGTGCTCTCACCATATGGACTCGACATCATCGAAAGCTGCCTGACTTGCAAGATGCGCGCCGACCGCATCTTCTGCGACCTGCCNNTTTGTCGAAGGCCAGGCGCCCCGCGGCATCTTCGTCCTCTGCAAGGGCCGGGTAAAACTCTCGATCTGCGCCAGTGACGGCAAGACCCTCATCCTGAAGATTGCCGAGCCCGGCGAAGTGCTGGGGTTGAGCGCCTCCGTCTCCGGCAAAGCCTACGAACTCACGGCCGAGACCATCGATCCCTGCCAGGTGAACTTCGTCAAACGCGACGACTTCCTGCGCTTCCTGAAGGAGCATAGCGAGGCTTGCTTCAAGGTGGCGGAGCAACTCAGCGAAAAATACAACGTGGCCTGCCACGAGGTGCGCGCGCTCGGACTGTCTCATTCCGCCGGTGAAAAACTGGCCAAGCTGCTGCTGGACTGGAGTTCGAAGAATGGCGAGGCCGTGAAGCAGGAGCCGCGGCTGAAACTCGGCTTGACCCACGAAGAAATCGCCCAGATGATCGGCACCTCGCGCGAGACCGTGACGCGCCTGTTTGCCGACCTCAAGAAGCGCCAGATTCTGCAGACCAAAGGATCCACCCTGGTGATCCGCAACAAGGCGGCCCTGCGTTCGCTGGCGACCACCGGCTAAAGGAGCCGATTGGCCATTCCCTTTCTGGGCCGGCCTTGTGCCTGCGGTCACCGTTTCCGGTGATTGCAGTCACTGTTTCCCCTTTTCCCAAGGACTATGAACGATGCAGGAGAAGGTTATGTCCCAAAGCTGTCTCGACTGCGTGCAGCGCACAGAGCGTGTCTTCTGCGACCTGACGTCGGATGCGCTCGAAGCCTTCGACGGAATTAAGACTGCCCAGTCCTTTCCCCGGGGCACCGTGTTGTTCCGCGAGGGACAGCCCGCCCGGGGCGTCTTCCTGCTCTGCGAAGGCCGCGTCCGCCTCTCTCTCTGCTCCGAGAATGGCAGCCGCCTGACGCTGCGTGTCGCCACTCCTGGAGAAGTGCTCGGACTCAGCGCCTGCCTGTCGGGAGGCGCCCATGAGGTCACGGCGGAAGCGATCGAACCGGTGCAGATCGCCGGAGTCCGGCGCAAGGACCTGTTGCATTTCCTCCGCGAGCATGCCGAAGTTTGCCTGCAGGTCGTCAATCTGCTGAGCGAAGACTTGCATGTGGCGTACGATCGCGTGCGGGCCGTCGGACTGGGACGAGCGCGGCGGTCCCGGCCTTCCCCGGTACACTAGCCCGGCTCGACCGAACCCAGTTTTTCCTTAGCGCTCTTCTGCGTCCCTCCCCTCCACTTTGGGCTACCCCCCTTCGCCTACTTGTGCCCCTGCCTCGGTTGACCCCAAATTAGCCCCAAGGCCATTTTCCATTCTTGCTTGCGTCGCAGGAGTGGCCGGATGGCACGATCCGATTTCACGGGCCTGGGAAAACAGGAGTGCGTTCATGAAAAGATTATTTTGGATCCCACTGGTTCTCGTCCTCTCTCTCCTCTCGTTGCCTGCCCTGGCGGCCGAAGAACACCAGCCCGGCAAGGCAGCCGACGCGGCGCAGTACGCCGGCTCGGACGTTTGCCTGACCTGCCATGAAGACGTCTACAAGAAACAGTTCGAGGGCACACCCCATTTCCAGACCACCAAGAAAAACGGCCACGGATGCGAATCCTGTCATGGTCCGGGCGCGGAACATGTGGCGGGCGGCGGCGACAAAACCAAAATCGTCCGCTTCGCCGACCTGTCGCGCTCCGAAGCCAGCCAGCGCTGTCTGCAGTGCCACGGCGAGTCTCACGCGCAGCGCCGCTTCGGCGCCTCCGCGCACTCCGGCAACGATGTGGGCTGCCTCGACTGCCACAGTCCCCACCATGCCAAAGAACCACAGCACTTGCTCGTCCAGGCCCAGCCTGACCTCTGCTACGGCTGCCATGCCTCGACCCGCGCCGACTTTGCCCGACCCTACCGCCATCGCGTCAATGAAGGGCTGGTGCAGTGCAGCGATTGTCACAACGTGCATGGCACGGCGCAATTGCGCCAGGTTCGTGCCACGCCCGGCGGCGACGCCGTCTGCTACAAGTGCCACGCCGATAAGCAGGGGCCATTTCTCTACGAGCACATGCCGGTGAAGACCGAAGGCTGCAGCAGTTGCCACACCGCCCACGGCTCGACCAATCCGCGCTTCCTCCGTGTCTCCCAGGTCAACCTGCTGTGCCTGCAGTGTCATAGCGCGCCGGCGCTAGGGCCTTCCGGGCCGGCCCACAACCAGTCGCAGAAATATCAGGCCTGCACCATGTGCCACCAGGCGATTCATGGCTCGAACTTGAATGCTGCATTCATGAAGTAGGGGAGGAACCCATGTCGAAGCATTGCGATATCAGAACAGATGAGCGGGGCGGTTCTTTCCGGTTCTTGCCGGAACTCCGGAGGCACTTCGTGAAAGCAAAATCACTGTCCTGCTGGCTGGCCGTTCTTGTGCTCGCCGGTTTGGGATGGTCCCAGTCTGCCGCCGGGCCGGGCAGTTCTTCGCCGGGAGAGGTGAACTACGGCGGATACCGCGTCCACCAATCGATCGAGGCCGGCTACCGCATTTCCGACGAGACCGGCAACGGGAGCATGTACGACAGCCTGGTCAACGAGCACGAAGGTCTCCGCTTGTTCGAGCAGACTCTTTCCATGCAGTCGGCCAACCACCAGGGATTGCTGTTCGACGACCTCTTCGTCACCAGCGTGGGATGGGGCGGCGATCCCAGCAACTACCTGCGCATGCGCCTGAGCAAGAACCAGTGGTATGACTTGCGCGGCAGCTTCCGGCGCGACCAGAACTACTTCGACTACAACCTGCTGGCCAATCCACTCAACCCGGCCAACTCCGTCCCGGCGGTGGCGGTCAACGCATCTCCCCACCAGTTCGCTACCCGCCGCCGTATGAGCGATGTCGATCTCACCTTGCTGCCCCATGCCAAGGTCAGCTTCCGGCTCGGTTACTCGCGCAACAACATGACCGGGCCGTCGTTTACCAGCCTGCACGAAGGCACCGACGCCCAGCTTCTCCAGCCCTGGAACACCACCGTCAACGCCTATCGCGTGGGAGTGGACGTCAAGCTGCTGCCGCATACCGTGCTGAGCTACGACCAGTTCCTGAACTATTTCAAGGGAGACACCTCGGCGCAGATCAACTCCCTTCCCTATGCGCTGGCGGGCGGCAAAGCCGTGGACCTGGGCCTGCCTTTCAACACCGTCGCCGCTCAGCCTTGCGCCACTCCGCTGCTGGTTGGTGGTGATGTCAACCCCGCGTGCAACGGGTACTTTGCCTATTCACGCTTCGATGCAA
This sequence comes from Acidobacteriaceae bacterium, assembly GCA_003154055.1. GTDB lineage: Bacteria > Acidobacteriota > Terriglobia > Terriglobales > Acidobacteriaceae > Acidiflorens. The sequence goes on along the minus strand of PMCH01000144.1, from coordinate 3,043 downwards.
CGCGCAATTCGTTTCCCACCGAACAACTCAGCCTGCGCGGCAACTACTTCCGCCGCCTGGAGCTGACCGGAAGTTTCAGTTACAGCTCCGGCGATGTCAAACTGCCGGTGTACTCCGAATTCTTCGACGGACTGCTGACCCGTACGCGCATGCGGACCTCGCAGGAAAACGGATCGTCGCTTGGGAACCGCGTTACTAACGGCGCCGACGCGGGCATCGTTTTGCGCGTAACCGACGGCTTCCGCATCGTGGACAACTTCCGCTTCTTCAACTTCCGCCTGCCCGGCGTGCGGGACTACACCATCGACGCCCTGTTCGGCGCGACCCTGCTTTCCACCGCCAACGTGTTCGACGTGGCCACCTGCCCGCCGCCGTATACCGCCGCCACTTGCCCGCAACACAGTGCGAGTTCCGGAGCGGATCTCACCGCCGTTCACGACGTCAACTTCCTCAAACAGGATCTGAAGAGCAATACGATCGAGTTGCAGTACGACCTGACACGCAAGATCTCCGGACGTCTCGGCTACCGCTTCCAGCGCCGCACCATCTTCGATGCCAGCAGCGACTTTCAGAATCTGACGTTCTATCCCACGCTTCCCAACCGGGGAGCGTGCGCCGGTTTGCCGCTGGTGAATGGCGTCTGCACCACGACCGCGACCTCTACGAGCGCAGACACCACCCAAATCAACGGGCATTCTTTGTTGGCCGGCGTGTCGCTGCGGGCGGCGTACGGGCTGCGCGTCAACTTCGACGGCGAGCGGTTCTATGCCGACCACTCCTTCACCCGCATCAGTCCGCGCAAGGAGTCGCGCTATCGGATGTCGGGCAGCTACACGCCGCGCCCCTGGGCGGTGTTCGGGGCATCCGCCAACCTGCTCTCGAACTCCAACGACGACCTGCTCACCAACTACCGCGGCCATAGCTGCAACTACGGCTTCAATGCCACGCTCAACCCGCGCTCGCGGTTTGGACTGGACCTGGCTTACAACTACAACGACGTAATGCAGGACGGCCTCATCTGCTTCAATGACACGCCCCCGGCAGGCGTGGTTCTCCCGGTCGTCACCAATGCAGGAGACTGTACCGGCCTCGATCCCAACAACCCGCTACTCACCGACAGTTACTACCAGAACAACACGCACTTCGGGATGGGCGCGCTCATGATCAAGCCGGCGCCCCGCGTCACCACTCATTTCGGCTACAGCATCACCAGCGTGGGCGGCAAGATACCCCAGTTCAACATCCTGCAGCCGCTCGGATCGCTGGCCTACAACTATCACCAGCCGCTGGCCAGCCTCGACGTGGATCTGGCACACAATTTCATCTGGCATGCGGGCTGGAACTACTACCAATACAGCGAGAAGGACTTTGCGGGGCCGACCTCGCCACGCTACTTCCACGCCAACGATATGACGCTTTCCCTGAAATACGCTTTCTAGTGCGTGCTGGACCTCCTGGGGCGGCTTTGGCCGCCCCCATTTTCGACTGGTTCCTTCCTCTCTTCGCGTTTTCAACAGGTTTGCAAGTACATGTTCCCTGTGACCCCAATCACTGCCTCGGGTGCGTTGACTCACTGCCCCTATGTTCTTCACCCGCCAAGATAAGAAGTCGTTCATCCTGGGTAAGGGAGGCCGTCCCGCATGGCAAGCACAGCCAGCTGCCGAGCTATGAGAAGCTTGGCCTGCGCGGGATTACTGCTATTGCTGGTTGGGGCCGGGGCCGCTCCGGCAGCCGACATCTCCAACGACGACTGCCTGGCCTGCCACAGCGACAAGAGCATGACCAGGAAGAGGGGCGCGCGGACGGTTTCACTGTTCGTCGATGGCAAGAAGTTTTCCTCTTCGGTCCATAGCGTGCTTTCCTGCACCTCGTGTCATGCGGACCTGGAGGGCAAAGACCTGCCCCACTCGACGCCCCTGGCGAGGGTCCAGTGCGGCACCTGCCACAGCGACGAACAAAAACTGCACGAGAAGTCGCTGCACGGCAAGGCGATTGCCCGGGGCGATTCCCTGGCCCCACATTGTGTCGATTGTCACGGCAATCACGACATCCTCCCGGTCAAGGACCGGCACTCGGCAGTCGCCCCGCTGAACATACCGTTCGTTTGCGGCCGGTGCCACCGCGAGGGCACTCCAGTGCAGATGAACCGGAAGATCGACCAGCACAATATTCTGGAAAACTATTCGGAAAGCATTCACGGCGAGGCTTTGTTCAAGAAGGGGTTGGTAGTCGCACCAAATTGCGCGTCCTGCCACACCCCGCACAGCATCCTGCCCCACACCGACCCCAATTCCTCCATCTCGCGGCGCAACATCGCAGCGACGTGCACCAAGTGTCATGGGCTGATCGAGGAGGTTCACCGCAAGACCATCAAAGGCGCACTTTGGGAGAAGGAGGCACACGTTCTCCCCGCCTGCGTGGACTGTCATCAGCCTCACAAGATCCGCAACGTGTTCTACAGCCAGGGTATGGCGGACGCCGATTGCATGCGCTGCCACAGCAACGAGCACTTGAAGGCCGCCGACGGCCGCGCGTTGTTTGTGCGAGTGGCGGAAGTGGCGGGCTCGCGCCATGCCAAGGTCGCGTGCAGCCAGTGTCATTCCGAAGTCAACGCCTCGCGCGTCCGCCCCTGCGAAACCATCACCCATCCGGTGGACTGCAGCCGCTGCCACGAGGAAGTTGGCCAGCAGTACCAGCGCAGCAAACACGGCCAACTGCTGGCAGCCAATGATGCCAACGCTCCCAACTGCAAGGAGTGTCACGGTACGCACCGCGTTCTCGGGAAACATGACCCCGACTCGGTCACTTTTCCCACCAACGTGCCCACTCTGTGCGGCCGGTGTCATCGCGAAGGCCAGAAAGCCGCCATGCGCTACACGGGGCGGCAGCACGAGATCGTCCAGCACTACAACGAGAGCATCCACGGCAAGGGCCTGCTGAAGAGCGGCCTAACGGTCACGGCCACCTGCACCAGTTGCCACACTGCCCACCTGGTTCTGCCGCGTACGGACCCCGAGTCCACGGTCAACCCGAAGAATGTTCC
>PMCH01000315.1:20113-20238 GCA_003154055.1 Acidobacteriaceae bacterium | reverse complement strand
AAGTAGGGCATTTCCTTGTCGCGATTTCGCTCATTGAAGTCGATGACGTCTTTGAGGGACTTCACCGGGGCGCTGTCGCCGAGGCGTGCTAGATAGGCAGCCAGGTCGGCTTTGAGTTCGTAGAG
>PMCH01000315.1:19284-20038 GCA_003154055.1 Acidobacteriaceae bacterium | reverse complement strand
CCCAGCAGAATGGCTACGTCGCGCACGGTACGGGCCATCGGGCCCGGAGTGTCCTGGGTGTGCGAGATCGGAATGATGCCGGAGCGGCTGGCGAGCCCGACCGTCGGCTTGAGTCCGGCGAGGCCGTTGGCGGATGAGGGACAGACTACCGAGCCATCGGTTTCGGTGCCGATGCCGACGGCGCACAGGTTGGCGGAAACCGCCGCGCCTGTGCCGGAACTGGAGCCGCAGGGATTGCGATCGAGGGCGTAGGGATTGCGCGTGAGGCCGCCGCGGCCGCTCCATCCGCTGGTGGAGTGGCTGGAGCGAATGTTGGCCCACTCGCTGAGATTGGTCTTGCCGAGAATCACGGCGCCCGCTTTGCGCAACTGCGCAGCGACGAAGGCGTCTTTGGGAGGGCGCGAGTTGAGCAGGGCGAGCGATCCGGCGGTGGTGTTCATTCGGTCGGCCGTGTCGATGTTGTCCTTGATCAGCACCGGGATGCCGTGGAGCGGGCCGCGCGGACCTTTTTCCTTGCGCTCCTTGTCAAGCGCGTCGGCGATTTCAAGGGCTTCGGGATTGACCTCGATGACGCTGTTGATCATCGGGCCGGCCTTATCGATCTCCTGCATGCGGGCGAGGTATTTCTCAGTCAGCGAGTGGGAAGAATATTGGCCAGCCTGCATTGCCTTCTGGAAATCGTCAATGGTCATTTCGTCGAGTTCGAAACTTCTGGCAACGGGGGGCGAGCCGGGTGCCTGATCCTGGGCACGGG
>PMCH01000315.1:14211-19162 GCA_003154055.1 Acidobacteriaceae bacterium | reverse complement strand
TTCGATCCCCGTCTCCCGCTCCAAAAGGACTCCAGGTAATTCAGGCACGTTCTTCCCCGCGAAGAGTGGGTGAAAGGCGTCCGGCCAGGTGCGGCGGCGCTACTTTCCAGGTGCGGCGGTGGAGGACGAGGCGCTCTTCAACTGGATCATGCCGACTCCCAGGCCGCCCACGGCGCCTGCCAGAATTCCGAGCAGAATGAGGACTGGAACCTTCTCCAGAAGCGATTTTTGCATGGACTTTGCCATTCAGAGCTCTCCTGTCAATTCGCTATTCAGCATCAGAGTAGCACGCTTGCTTCCGCGCACACATCGGGGGTGGGTGGCTAAGTGGCTGTGTTTGTAAAGAATTCGCTGCTGGATCGGGGGTGAGAAGAACCGCGAGTGAAAAAGATTTCGGGAAGAGGGAAGGGCCTGGAACAGGGCCGGGCTGTACAATCTTGGCGGGGCGCAAAATCGGAGCACTTTTCTAGTCATCCTACCCAATCAAGAATTCTGAGGATATCGCATGAGCGAACCGAGCTATGACGAGTTGAAAGCCCGCTTGGCGGAACTGGAAAAGCAGGCGGACACCAAGAAGCGCAGTGGCAACCTGGAAATGCGCGTGAGCGAAAAAGGCGGCGTCAGCGTGTATGGGCTGGGGCGCTTTCCGGTGACGCTTTACTACGAGCAGTGGAAACGACTGCTCGCTTTGGCGCCGGATCTCGAGATCTTCCTGGAAGAAAACAAGGGCAAGCTCAAGCTGAAAGAGGTGTAGGTTCGCGCCGCCACCGATGTCCGCCGAGGATATTCTCACCCAGCCGCCACCACCGCCCGAGCTGCGCGCGGCCTATGGAGCGGACCCAAATCAGTTCCTCGAAGTGCGCGTCCCGGAAGGAAGGGGACCGCACCCGGTTGTGCTGAACATCCACGGCGGCTATTGGCGCGCGAAGTACGACCTGGCACATGCCGGACATCTTTGCGCGGCGCTGCGGCTGGCGGGCGTGGCGACGTTCAATGTGGAGTACCGTCGCGTCGGGAATGAGGGCGGTGGATGGCCCGGAACCTTTGCTGACATTCGATCGGCGTACCGGTTCATTCGCCAGCCGAACTTCAAATTCCCCCTGGACTTGAAACGGCTGGCGGTAATGGGGCATTCCGCCGGAGGACAGCTCGCTCTGTGCCTGGCAGCTCATGAGACTTCGCTGCAGCAGGTGATTTCGCTGGCGGGAGTGGTGAACCTGCGAAAGGCGTTCGATCTCCATCTCAGCAACGACGCGGTCGTGGACTTTCTGGGTGGCAAACCGTCGGAGGTCCCTGAGCACTACCACGAGGCGGATCCGGCCGAGTTGAAGATCCCGCACGCGCGGCAGTGGGTGGTCCACGGCGCGGCCGATGATGTCGTGCCCCCGGCATTCAGTCGTGAATACGCGGAGTTGAAGAAGAAGACAGGCGAGACCGTTCAGTTGGTCGAGATTGCCGGTGCCGGACACTTCGATGTGATCGATCCCAGATCGGAGGCGTTCAAGAAACAGGTCACGACAACGGTCCTTTCCGCGGTCGCGTGACCACTACCGCCTCAAATGAGTCCGGCGCGCTCGCAACGGGCAGTTTTGTGAATGGCATGTTAAACGTGCCTGCCTTAAGGTCGTTTGCTCTTGCTGCGGTCTTCTCCAACCTTTAGGATTCCGAAAACAAAAGGGTTTGATCTTCCGCGCCGCGGAACAAAATTCTGTGATTGAGTCGAGGACTGCGTCCTTTCTGAGCCCCCAGAATCGACCGGCGTCCCGCTAGGGGGCTTGTGTACAGGCACTTTTTTCTTCCAATTCTTCTCCTGAGTTTCCTTCTTGTCATTGGCGTCGGCTGCGGGGGCGGCGGCAACAATAACGGCGGCGGTGGTGGTGGCGTTCCGGGTATTAATGTCGTGGTCACGTCTCCCGTGGGTGCGGCGGCGGCGGACGCCAACCAGGCCCTGTCCATCACCGTTCAGGTGCAGAACGACAGCGGCAATGCAGGAGTTACCTGGAGCGTTGCGCCTACCCACAAGGGTGACCCCGCCGGAACATTGAACGATGCGACGGCAACCTCGGTCACCTACAATCCACCGGCGAATCTTGGCGCGCCCGAGCAAGTGACAGTCCTGGCTACTTCGGTCGCCGATGCGACGCGCTCGGCGGCGATTCCGGTTTCGTTATATCCGGCACCGACCATCACGACTCAGAGTTCAGATCTCGATGTGGGATTCGTAAACACGGACTACACCTGCATCCTGAGACCAATCGACGGCAACAACCTGGTGAAGCCGATTCCGTGCGCAGTGAATGTATCCGGCGGAATGGGACCTTACACGTGGTCGCTCGGGAACACAGTGTTGCCGGATGGGCTGTCACTCGCGCCCTCTCAAGGGGGGCTGATCCCGCTGAACGCGACAGAGATTGTCGGGCAACCGACTCAAATTGGACCGAATCCGATCGTCGGGGTGCATACGTTCAGCCTAACTGCGACGGACAGTCTAGGGGTCGCGGCCAACGCTTCGCTAAGCATTAGTGTGGCGCCAAACCAACTGAAGGTCGCGGCGCCAGCGCTGTTAAGCATCGTCGCTGGTAAGCCATATGCACCGGTCGCCCTGCAGGCCAGCGGTGGCGTGCCGCCCTATACCTGGAGAATCGCTCCGGGCAGCGCTGGGTTGGATGGTACGGGCATGACATTGAGCCCCAGCGGCGTGATTTCGGGAACGCCGACCGGTGCGACTGCAACGTTCGCAGTGCAGGTTTTGGACAGCCAGACTCCCGTACCGGCTCAGGCAATTTACCCCGCGCCGTCTCAGTCGAACCCCAAGATCATCGCCTTGTCCGTGGACGGACTGGATGCCGGTTGCCGGACCGAGGGTCCCAAACTGCAGACTGGGGTTCCGCATGCCTTCTTGTTCAGTGGCTTCGATAAGGACGGCCCCGTCACAATCTCCGGAAGTTTCGCCGCCGACAGCAACGGCAATTTGACTGGCGAAGAGGACGTAATCCGATCAGGCGGCGGACAGATGGCGGTTGCGTTGACGCCGGGAAGCTCGATCGGTTTCGGTGCGGACGGGCGAGGCTGTCTGACACTGAATACGGTGTCTTCGAACGCGCAGTTCCGAGTGGCTCCCACAACCATCGCCACAGGAAACGGGGGGGCGGTATTCACCGAGGGGCGCATCCTGGAGTTTGACGATGTCGATGGAACGGGAACGCGCGGCACCGGGTTCTTCCGAATCCAGGACATTGATGCTTTCTCTACGGACGCGATTGCAGGCCCGTATGCCTTCCGGTTGTCCGGTTGGAACGCAACCGGCGGCCATTTTGCGATGGCGGGAACGGCCACAGCTGCAACTGGGTTGCTCACGGCGGTGTCGGCGGACGTGAATAATGCTGGCGCGCTGTCGGGTGCGTTGGTTGGCGGTAGCGGCACGATTGGCAGCGTGGACGCACATGGTCGCGGGACCACGACCATCGGCATCGGATCGGGCACCTATGATCTGATTCTCTACGTCCTCGATGCCAATCATTTGATCTTCAACTCAACTGGCCCGGCCACGAGCGGCCATCCACTGATCACCGGGGAAGCGACCACCAGCGCGGGCCCGTTTTCGCCAGCGACGCTGAATGACAGCCACATTTATCGGCTCGGTGGATCGCTGCCTGGAAGTCCGGACGTTGGCATCGGGGTGCTCCATTTCGATGGAGCCGGCTCGGTGAGCGGTACGGCATTTGAACGAACCGGCGGCACAGCCAGCGCAACCACGCTCTCCGGCCAGGTCGCTGTGGATTCGACGACCGGGCGATTCACCTTCTCGGGAACAAGTGTGCCATCGGTTGGGTACGCGATTCCTGCGGCCAGCGGAACTACCGCATACCTTGTGGGGACCGGGCCATCGGCGGCTTCCGGCGTGATGGAATTTCAGACCGACTCCTATCCACCGGGCTACCAGTTCAGTCCGATCAAGGGTGTCTACGGCTTTTCGACCTACGAAATACTGGATCGCCAAACAACCAGTTTCGAGGGCCTCGAAACGGCCAATCTGGACGGGAGTTTGCAGAATAGTTCGGTGGACAGCAGCGGGCCGTCGCCGTACGGGATTATTCCGGTCCAGACCTATAACAACCTCTTTCAATACACCTGGAATGCCGAGGGCTTAGGTGCCTACGGCGGAAACACCTACATGGTCACCAACGGCGCCAGTGTCTTCTACATCGATATCTCTCCACTCAACGGCCATCCGGCAGTGGTGGTGGGGCAGCGGCAGCAGTAGGCTTCCGAAACCGTCAATGAGGGGCTGAACTGGAAAGGAATGGTGCGCCCTGAGAGATTCGAACTCCCGACCTTCTGGTTCGTAGCCAGACGCTCTATCCAACTGAGCTAAGGGCGCAAAACGGCGGGAACGTCCTACGATTATAGCGGAAGAGAAAACGTTTGAGCGAGTCAGGTTGGCGATGGCGGCAAGATTCCTCGAGTAAATGTTTTGTTGTTTCAATCACTTCGAGCAGGTCGCAGCTGTGGAAATCCTGCACGCCCGGTATTCCGCGTCTTGTAAAGAAGCGTAAAAGTTTCCCCTGAGGCGAAAATCCTACCCGGCCAAACGGGGCCGTGTGATGTATTGCCAAGCGTTTACGGATGGCACGCCAGATGCTTTACCCTGGGCAGACGAAGTGGCGCGCAACGGGGCACTTTGGAAAATACTTCGGCCAGAGGTCTTTCCTCGGTGCCCCTTTGCATAACCGGTTCGCCGTAAAGACGCACACTCCGCTCCCATCCTGACAGCCTTCCCCCGATCATAAGTTTCACAGACTTAGGGAGAGGGCGGAGTGTCGCCCGATGGCCCCGATTTCAGCCCCGGAAGGGGACTCAAGAGTGGGTTTTGAGCGCCATCGCTGAAGCGATGGCATGATACAAGTTCGACCCGACATCTCTTTCAGGCGAGTACCAGTTTTTCCCGTAA
>PMCH01000315.1:10924-14156 GCA_003154055.1 Acidobacteriaceae bacterium | reverse complement strand
TTCTCTCCCAAGAAAAGCTTCGCGGTTTACCCTTTGAGTATCTAATAAGGGTTCGATTACGCCAAGGGCGATCTCGGGAGACTGATGGAACACCTCGATCCAGCACAAGCGCCAGGAGCCACCGAAGTAGACCCGGTTTGCGGGATGAAAGTGAATCCTGCTACGGCGAAGTTCTCCCATGAGTACAAGGGCAAGACCTACTTCTTCTGTTGCGGAGGGTGCCGGGAGAAGTTCAACGCGGAGCCGGAGAAAATTCTGAACTCGCCGCCAAAGAAAATGGGATCGGGGCTGGTCTCTTTGGGAATGGCGCCAGTGGGGATCGCCCCAGTCGCCGCGCCGAAACCGGCACGAGTCGGGCAACCGGGCACGGGGAAAGACGAGCGCACCTATGTTTGCCCGATGTGTCCCGAGGTACGGCAGGCGGGGCCGGGACCATGTCCGTCGTGCGGAATGGCGCTTGACCCGGAGTCTCCCTCGCTGCCCGCCACCAGGACGGAATACACCTGCCCGATGCATCCGGAGATTGTGAGGTCGGAGCCGGGTAGCTGTCCGATCTGCGGGATGGCGTTGGAGCCGCGCACGGTCACGCTGGAAGAAGAAAACCCTGAGTTGCGGGACATGACGCGGCGGTTCTGGGTCAGCCTGGCGCTGACCGCGCCGCTGCTGGCGAGTGCCATGGGGAGCATGCTTTGGCCGCATGCGTTCATGGGGACCCCGTGGGGCGGTGGCCTGCCGTGGCTTGAACTGCTGCTGGCGACGCCGGTCGTGATGTGGGGAGGATGGCCGTTTTTTCAGCGCGGATGGACGTCAGTGGTGAATCGCAGCACCAACATGTTCACGCTGATCGCGATGGGGACAGGCGTGGCGTACGTGTTCAGCGTAGTGGCGACATTGTTTCCGGGAATGTTTCCGGCGTCGTTTCGCACCATGGGGGACCGTCCGGATGTCTATTTCGAAGCGGCGGCGGCGATTGTCACGCTTGTGCTGCTCGGCCAGGTGCTGGAGCTGCGGGCGCGGAGCCGGACTTCGAGCGCGATCCGGGCGCTGCTGGATTTGAGTCCGAAGATGGCGCGGGTGATCGCGGCGGATGGGTCGGAGCGCGATATTCCGCTGGAGCAAGTGAAGCCGGGAGACCGGGTGCGGGTACGTCCTGGGGAGAAAGTTCCTGTCGATGGTGTTGTGGTCGAGGGATCGAGTGCGGTGGACGAGTCGATGATCACCGGAGAATCGATCCCGGTCGAAAAGACCGTTGACGCGCGGGTGATTGGAGCTACCGTGAACGGCAATGGGTCACTCGTAATCCGCGCTGAGCATGTGGGCAGCGATACCATGCTGTCGCAGATCGTCCGTCTGGTAAGCCAGGCGCAGCGCACTCGGGCGCCGATTCAGCGGCTGGCGGACAAGTTCGCAGGATGGTTTGTCCCGGCGGTGATCGCGATTGCGGCCCTGACTTTCATTGCCTGGGCAGTCTTTGGGCCGGAGCCGCGCTTTGCTCATGCCATCGTGAATGCGGTGGCAGTGTTGATCATTGCTTGTCCATGTGCGCTGGGGTTGGCGACGCCGATGGCTATCATGGTGGGAACGGGGCGGGGAGCGCATGCGGGCGTGTTGATCAAGAATGCCGAGGCGCTCGAGACGATGGAGAAAGTCGACACCATTGTTTTCGATAAGACCGGGACGCTGACGGAAGGGAAGCCGAAGGTGGCCGCGTATAGCAATGCCGAAGTTCTTCGCCTTGCGGCCAGCGTCGAGCGAGCAAGCGAACATCCGCTGGCGGCGGCGATCGCGGATTCCGCCCGTCAGCAGAATCTTCCGCTCTCCGCAGTCTCTGCCTTTGAGTACGCGACCGGCAAAGGCGTGACGGGGATCGTTGACGGAAAGCGAGTTGCCGCAGGCAATCGCGCGCTCATGACCGAACTAGGTGTTTTCGGATCCGGCCGCAAACAGGCTGTTCAGACCGCCAGTGTGCCGGGTGCAACGCAGGTTTACGTCGCTATCGACGGACAGTATGCGGGCAGCATCGCAATCACCGATCCGGTGAAGGCATCCGCTGCGGGCGCCCTGCGCGAACTGAAAGGGCAGGGAATCCGTCTCGTGATGCTCACCGGCGATAACCGGACCACCGCAGAAGAGATTGCGCGCGGCGTCGGGATCGACGAATTCAGGGCGGAGGTACTACCCGCGCAGAAAGCCGAGGTCATCCGCACGTTGCAGAAGGAAGGCCGGATCGTGGCCATGGCGGGCGACGGGGTCAACGACGCTCCCGCTTTGGCTCTGGCGCAGGTTGGAATTGCCATGGGAACCGGCACAGACGTAGCTCTTGAAAGTGCCGGGATAACGCTGCTTAAAGGAGACCTTGAAGGAATTCTGCGGGCACGCAAATTGAGCCAGGCGACGATGCGGAATATTCGTCAGAATCTGTTCTTTGCGTTTATCTACAACTCGCTGGGCGTGCCGATCGCGGCTGGAGTGCTGTATCCGGTCTTTGGATGGTTGTTAAGCCCGATTTTGGCGGCGGCAGCGATGAGTTTCAGTTCCGTGTCGGTGATTACGAATTCGCTGCGGCTGCGGAAGGCAAGACTCTAGCCAGGTCGCAGGTCGCAGGTAAAGCAAGACCGTGCGATCAGGTGCAGCAAGTATCAAGGAGGGTTCTGCGTTTCCTGCGACCTGCCAACTGCGATCCGCAGACTGCTTTCCTCACATCTTCAACAAAAAGTCTGTAACCTCGGGGCTATTCCAGTCCACGGCGCCGATGAACTTGCGGCGGATTACGCCTTTACGGTCGATGATGTAGCTTTCCGGCCAGCCGAAGGTGCCGTAGAGGTCGGCACTCTTGTGGTCGCCGTCGCGGACGGTGACCATGTTCATGTTGAAGTCCTTCAAGAACCGGTGATAGGCCGCGTCGTCCACGTCGATGCTGACGGCCAGTACCACCACGCCCTTGTCTTTCATTCTGCGCTGCATCTGGACGAGCGCGGGTGTCTCGGCAATGCAGGGAGCGCACCATGATCCCCAGAAATTCAGGACGACGACCTGGCCTCGGAAATCGCTGAGCGCGACTTTGTGGTCGGAGTCCTGCACGGTGAAATCGGGAGCGTTCGCGCCGATGCGCGGGGGGCGGGATCCGCTATAGCATCCGGTGAGGGCGGCCAGGAATCCAATCAGGAGAAGAGTTCGTCTCACCCCGTTATAATAGCGGAAATCCCCATGGATCGTGCGTTCCCAGCCACGG
>PMCH01000315.1:9999-10833 GCA_003154055.1 Acidobacteriaceae bacterium | reverse complement strand
ACCGTGCATGTGGCGGGATCGCTGGCGCGAAGTCTGGCGGAGGCGAAGGAGAATGGTGCGGAGTTGCTTTCGTATTCGCCGGAGCAGATTGCGGTCACGTTCTGGGAAATCGCTGTCCTGCCGGTGGTCTTCGCGGAACTGGCGCGGCAATACCCACCGTCCAAAGTGAGCGATCCGGCTTCTCCCGTAGCGGCTGCCAACGGGCAATACGTTCTTATCCGGCGGGACACGTATGATGCGGTCGGCGGGCATACGGCGATTGCGGATAGCTTGCTGGAGGACGTGGCTCTGGCGCGTAGGGTGAAGAGTTCGGGCAGGACGATTCGATTCCGCTATGCGGCCGATGCGGTGCGAACGCGCATGTACCGAAATTTCGCGCAGCTTCGGGAAGGGTGGACGAAGAACCTGGCGCTGCTGTTTCCGCGGCCAGGATGGATGGCGTTGAAGACGCTGCTGTGGTGGGGATTTGCCTGGGGCGCATGTTTCTACTCGTTGAACAGGCTGACCGGCGTGGGTCGGCCCTGGTGGCCGATAGCGTTCACTTTGGCGCCGATGTGTCTCGGGATGCGGTTGCGGAGAGCGAACTTCACCTGGGACATGGAAATCCTCGGCGCATCGTTCGGCATGCCGGTGTTTGCTTATCTTCTGTTGCGGTCGAAACGGGCATACGCAAGAAGAGACATCCCCTGGAAGGGACGACGGTACCAGAGTGATCATGGCCGAGCGAAACCCGCAGCCCCTAAAGGGGCGTTTCAGGAGCATGGAGTTTCGGCATCGCTGAAGCGATGCCCTGATACGAACCTTGTTGACACCTGACTACTAGCTACCGACTAC
>PMCH01000315.1:0-9986 GCA_003154055.1 Acidobacteriaceae bacterium | reverse complement strand
AACTCAAGGACATCATGGGCAGGGAAGTGCTGGATGCGCTCGACCACCGCCACCTCAACAAGGAAGTGCCCGAATTCTTTACGCGGATTCCGACGACCGAGAACCTGGCGATTGCGATCTGGCAGCGGCTGGCGCCCAAGTTGAAGGCAGCCCAACTGCATCGCGTCCGGGTATACGAGACGCCCGACCTGTTTGTGGATTTCTACGGTGAAGTATGAAGGCCCACCTGACCCGGCGCTACATGTTCTCCGCTTCGCACCGTCTGCACAGCGACGAGCTGTCGGAGGAACAGAATCGGTCAACCTACGGCAAGTGCAATAACCAGCACGGGCACGGGCACAACTATATCGTCGAGATCACCGTGAGCGGGCCGGTGGACGACCGCACCGGGATGGTCTGCAACCTGGTGGACCTGGACGGGTTTGTGCACCGGGAAATCCTGGAACGCTACGACCACCAGAATTTGAACCGGCTGCAAGAATTCGCAAAAAATGTGCCTACCACGGAGAATCTGTGCATTGCGATTTACGAAATTGTGGAGCGTGGGTTCGGGAAAGCGCATCTGGATAAAGTGCGGATTGAAGAGACGATGATGAACTCGTTTGAATATTCGGGGGAGAACGGTCGCTGATCGCTGGGGGTTTGTCGTTGGCGGCTCGGTATTGCCGACGACCAATGACCATCGACCAACGACTCTGGGAAACCTATGAAATCTGCTACTGAACCAAACACGTTGACCGCCGCCAGTTTTGACGAATTAGTTCACGAAATGCTCATCCGGCTTGGGGAAGATCCCGAGCGGGAGGGACTGGTGCGCACACCGGTTCGGGTGCAGAAGGCGCTCCAGTTTCTCACCAAGGGATACAAGGAGGACGCGGAAGCGCTGTTGCGCAACGCGCTTTTCACCGTCAGCTACGACGAGATGGTGATCGTGAAGGACATCGAGATGTTCAGCCTGTGCGAGCATCACATGTTGCCGTTTTTTGGCAAGGTGCACGTCGCCTATATTCCCAATGGCAAGGTGATCGGCCTGAGCAAGATTCCGCGGCTGATCGAAGTGTTCTCGCGGCGGCTGCAAATCCAGGAACGGCTGACGACGCAAATTGCCGAGACCATTCAGAAGACGATTGAACCACAGGGAGTCGGCGTAGTCATCGAAGCGCGGCACCTGTGCATGATGATGCGCGGGGTGGAGAAGCAGCACTCAGCGGCGGTGACCTCGTCAATGCTGGGAAGCTTCCGCGAGGAAGAAGAGACGCGGACGGAGTTCCTGTCACTGATCCGGCAGCGGAGCAACGGGGTGTAGTCCAACATTTGCTTTTCTCGTGCTGGAACACGCGCAGCCCCGCATCCGATAAATTCACTGACTCTGCGCTCTTGACTGGGCTAAGCTAGCGAATCATGCCTGCCCGTCGCAAAGCACGCGAACTGAGAGTGTCCGCCAGTAAGACTCTGGCCGGCAAACTTGCCTTGATTACCGGGGCGAACCGCGGTATCGGTCTGGCAATCGCACGCGCTCTGGCGAGCGAGGGTTGCGATCTGGTGATCACGGGGCGCGATGGGCGCGCCCTGGTAAAGGCGGGCAGGGAACTGGGCAAACTGGGCGTCTCGGTGCTGGTGCAGGTGTGCGAAGTGCGGGATCCGTACTCGGTGGACTATCTGTTTACCTTGGTACGCGGTTTACACAGGCCACTCGATTTTCTGATTAATAATGCGGGGGTCGGGCATCCGAAGCGCGCGGTCACGGATCTGCCCTATCCGATGTGGGCGGAAGTCATCGGAACCAATCTGAATGGGATGTTCCTGGTGACGCAGGCGGCACTGGCGGTAATGAAACGGGGGAGCACGATCGTCAACAACCTGTCGATTGCGGCCGAACGGGTATTTGCTGGATCGGCGGCCTATAACGCTTCCAAGCACGGCGCGCTTGGATTCACGGACACGCTGCGCGAGGAACTGCGGCCGAAGGGCATCCGTGTAATTGCACTGATGCCGGGCGCAACCGATACCGCGATCTGGGAGACGCTGTGGCCGAAGGCTCCGCGGCGGAAGATGATGTCCGCTGACACGGTGGCGCAGGTGGTTGTGAATGCCCTGCTTTTGCCCGAGAACAGCACGGTGGAGAAACTGGTGGTGATGCCCACGGGCGGTGCGCTTTGATTGTCCAATTGGATAATCCGTAGCTCGGTAATTCTGAAAGCGATCAGTATGAAGTTCATCGATTACTTCAAGTCGTTGAAAGAGCCGGAGCATCGGCTGGCATGGGTCGTCGCGATGGCGGCCGATGCCATCCAGATCGCAGCGCTGCCATTCTTTGTGGAGGGCGGAATGTCACCGGCGGATTCGGTGTTGGACCTGGTTGTGGCCTTCGTCCTGATCCGGTTGTTGGGATGGCATTGGGCATTCCTGCCGACGCTCGCAGCGGAGCTTATCCCGGGGGCAGACTTATTCCCAACCTGGACAGCGGCCGTGTGGTTCGTGACTCGTCAGCGCGTGCGTTCTCAGGAACCGGAGATCCTGCCGCCCGGGCCGGCGCCGGAAGCGCGCAGATAGCTGTCAGCTATCAGCCCGTCTACCATCAGGTTAACCTTTCTTCTCAGAAGGTAGATGATTTCTCTAGCTACCAGGTTCCATAACGATATCGCTGGGGACGTTCAGGTAAAACTTTAATCATCAGCACGCCCGCCACAAAGCCTCCGACGTGGGCCCAGAAGGCAATTCCACCCATCGATTCCGACCTTGGGGAGATCGAAGTAGCGGCGCCGCTCAGGAACTGAATGACGAACCAGTATCCCAGCATGAGCCAGGCCGGAACGTGGAAAATGAAGATCGGGGGAAACCATACCAGCACGCGGGCGCGCGGATAGAGAATGAAATACGCTCCCATGACGCCGGCAATGGCGCCGCTTGCTCCCACGGTGGGGGCGGTGGAATCCGGGTTCAGAAGGATTTGAGCCAGGGCCGCTACGACTCCGCTGCCGAGGTAGAACAGCAAGTAGCGGAAGTGGCCCAGGTAGTCTTCGATGTTGTCACCGAAGATCCAGAGGAAGAGCATGTTGCCGGCAACGTGGAAAAAGCTGCCATGCAGAAACATGGACGTGAAGAAAGGCAGAATGGCCGAGGCCGGGCCGGCATGGGAGTGGCCGGAAAGCACCGCGACGGTGTGCTGCGGCACAATACCAAATTCGGAGACGAACGCTCGTAGGGCGGCGGGGCTGCTGGTCCCAACGGCCATCTCCCAGAGATAAACCGCCACGTTCAGCCCGATCAGAAAATAGTTAATGAAGGGCGTGGAGAAGCTGGGCTTGTCGTCGCGGAGAGGAATCATCTAATTGGCAATCTGGTAATTTACAATGGGTAGTTCGAACCCAGCTGCAGTCCGACCGAGGGCCTCCCTCAGATTACCAATTACCAATTACAAATTGTCAATTCCCATGAATGGCGTTCTGGTCATCGATAAGCCGCAGAGGCTGACGTCGCACGATGTGGTGAACCGCGTCCGTCGTATCCTGGGGCAGAAGTCGGTTGGACACCTGGGAACTCTCGACCCCTCGGCTACGGGAATCCTGCCCATGGTTGTGGGAAACCTCACGCGGTTGGCCCAGTTCTATCTCCATTCCGAAAAGAGCTACGAGGGCGTGATCCGCTTCGGCTTCGCTACCGACACCTATGATGCGGACGGGGAACCCGCGGGTCCGGCGCGTGCGGTGAGGCTGATCCTGGAAGAACTGAGGGAACTGGCGGGGGAGTTTCGCGGCCCGATCGAGCAGATGCCGCCCCCTTTTTCCGCGAAAAAAGTAGGCGGAGTTCCAGCCTATAAATTAGCCCGAAAGAAGCAGGAGGTGGTGCTCAAGCCGGTCGAGGTCGAAATCAAGGAGTTGGAAATCCTGGGGGTGGAGAACGACTGTGCCAGCTTCCGGGCACGCGTGGCGTCGGGCACCTATATGCGCTCGGTGGCTCACGATATGGGCCAGAGAATGGGCTGTGGCGCCCATCTGGCATCGCTGCGGCGCACCGCAGTGGCGGAATTCGTGCTCCAGGATAGCCACACGCTGGAAGAACTGGAGAAGGCGGCACAGCAGGGAAGTGCTGCGGGATTGTTCGTCCATCCCAGAAAATTGTTGCCCCAGTTCCCTTCGGTGACCGCGAACGACCAGATGCTCGCCCTGATCCGCCACGGGCGCGCGGTGAATCTGCCGGAATTGTCGAAGGCGCGAGAGGTGAAGGTGTTTGAAGGCCAGGAGCGATTGATTGCGATCGCCACGCGGGTAGCGGGTACGCTGTTCCACGCGGGAATCGTGTTTGGGGACGGGGCGGCGCCAACCGGGCAAGGTCCCAAGGGGCGGAACGCTGGGCTAGCGACGGGATAAGCGTAACGTCCGATAACAGGTATTATGTAAACTACTCCGCCTCTGCACAAACCAAGCTAGTTCGTGTGGTCCAGCAGGCGCCGCAGGTCGTCGCGGAACTTCCTCAGAGTCTCCAGGCGGTCTGGAGTGGCTTCCATGACTTCCGACTTCGCCTGAAAGACCTGGCGGCCTTCCCTTTCCGTTAGCACACCCATGACTTCGCCCATGCGCCAGCCGGGCGGGCCCAGGATCTGCACGCCGTCTACGCTGGGAACGAGCAGCGCGATGCAATTATCCCGAATCACGCCAACACACTTGGGATAGCGATCGAAGGTCTGGAGTTCGAAGCCCGCGAGGTAGAGGCGTTGGAGTTGTTCGGCGGAATCCATGGGGCCTTTGCAATTTTGTAATTGAAAAACCTAAATCGCACACGGCATGGAAGCCAAAGACTTGAGTCCAGGGGCAATAGAATTACCCAATTACAAGCTCACCCAATTACACAATCCACTACATCTTGTACTTGCCGAGGTCGTCGTCGCTGATGCCTTCCAGGTACTTGCGCAGTTCGTCGCTGGTAAGGTTTTCGGACATCGTGGCGGCTTGTTTCGAGGTTTTCAAGACCTGTTCTTCGACAAAGATAGGGCAATCCACGCGGAGGGCCACGGCGAGCGCGTCGGAAGGGCGGGAATCAATGCTGATGACTCTTCCCTCTCTTTCCAGCCAGATGACGGCGTAGAAAGTGTCCTCTTTCAGTTCGGTCACGACCACCTTGTGAACCACAGTTTCGAGTCCCATGAGGACGTTCTTGATCAGGTCGTGGGTCAGAGGGCGGGGCGTGGCGACCTTTTCGATCTCCAGGGCGATGGCATTGGCTTCGGGCACGCCAACCCAGATGGGGAGCACCGTGTCGCTGCCCACATCCTTGAGAATGACAATGGGCATGTTGGTGACCGGATCCATCATGAGGCGGAGGACCTTCATTTCGACTTCCATTTGAGAACCTCCAGGGACGGTTGCTAGTTGATCGTTGCTCGTTTCTGGTCGCTCGGCGATTCGCCGGCAACCAATTCTCCCACCAGACTGTTGGGGAAGTTGCCGGTTACCCGCACGTTGACGTAGCTTCCGGTCTTCAGATCGACCCCCTCAGGTACGGTAAAGTTCAGGACCTTGATTTGCGAAGTCCGTCCGATCCACTGGCCGCGGGCAGCGTTCTTCCCTTCCACCATGACTTCGACGGTCTGGCCCATGTGCCGCCGGTTGCGATTCGTACCGATCTGCTTTTGCCGGTCGTTCACGACCGCCAGTCGTCGAACCTTTTCGGCGTCGGGGATGGCATCGCCGAGTCGCACCGCGGGCGTATTCGGACGCGGCGAGTACTTGAAAGTGAACGCGCTGTCGTATCCGACTTCCTCGAGCAGAGAAAGTGTTTCCTCGAGATCGCGCTCGGTCTCTCCGGGAAAGCCGACAATCAGGTCGGTGGTGATGGAGAGGTCGCGCCGGGCGGCTTGGATCCAGGAGATGCGCTCCAGGTATTCGTCGCGGGTGTAGAGACGCTGCATGGCGTCGAGCACCCGGGTGGAACCGCTCTGCACGGGCAGATGCACGTGGTCGCAGAGCGCGGGAGTGGCNNCGGTAGGAGTTAACGTTTTGCCCGAGCAGTTGAATCTCGGTGTAGCCGAGATCGGCGAGCTGGCGCGCTTCCCGCAGAACCGAGGAGGAGGTGCGGCTGCGCTCCTTGCCGCGGGTGAACGGAACCACGCAGTAGGCGCAAAACTTGTCGCATCCCTCGATGATCGTGATGTAGCCGCGGTGCGGATTGGTGCGAGCGGTGTATTCGGTCTCGAAGCAGTGGTCGGTCTGGCGATCGTCGAGCCCGGTAATACGCGGCTCCCCAGCCTCCAACTGCACCAACATCTGGGGGAGATTGCGGTAGGAGGCGGAACCGCAGACCAGGGAAACGTACGGGGCGCGCTCGAAGACCTTTTCGCCTTCCTGTTGAGCCACGCAGCCGAGGACGCCGAACTGCTTGCCCTGCGCCTTCAGCTTCTTGTAATCGGCCAGCCGGTTGAAAACCTTCTGCTCGGCCTTGTCGCGGATGGAACAGGTGTTGTAGAGGACCAGGCCAGCTTCTTCCACCGTCGGAACCTGGCGATACCCCTGCTGCACGAGCGTGCCGATCACCTTCTCGGAATCGTGCGCATTCATCTGGCAGCCGAAGGTTTCCAGGTAAAACGTCTTGTCCGCGGTACCCGACATTCCCATCAGTATAAAGCAGGGGCGAAGGCCAGAAGTAAGGGATCGGAAATACTCCTACACTCTGGCCATCGTCAGCCACGCAGCCCATCCCAGGCAAGCGGCCACGACCGCCGACATGAGGGCAGGCGGAGCGGCAAAGTAGATCAAGCTCAGGGCCAGCGACGCCACCTGGACCACGAAGAATACCCATCCTAAAGCGCCAATCGCCTGCGGATCGCTCGCCGCCAGGTTGCCGAGGTGCCACGAGAGAAAGGCTGAGAAAAGCAGATACGCCGTCACGTACAAGCCGAACCCGACGTAGAAATCGGCAAAGCTGCGGACCGACTTTCCAAACAGAAAATGCACGTTGCTCATCGCTTCGCGTACGGCGCGCCCTTCCGGAGTAGGAGCCTTAAACTTCAGAAACCCGAGAGTGTGCCCGGCTGCGAACAAAACAAAGACCAAGGCAGCGATCCTGTAGAGCAGCGTTGCTTTCATCATGATCTCCAGTACNNATGAAGATTTCATTGGTGCGCGAACCGGCGACAATCACTCCCGCCACGTAGATTCCGGGAACGTTGCTTTCCAGGGTCTCGGGATCACAAACGGGCCGGTACTGCTCGGAAGAGAGTTCGATGCCGGCGCTGCGCAGGAAGTCGTAATCCGGATGGTATCCGGTCAGCGCGAACACGAAACTGTTCTTCAAGCGAACGGGGCCATCGGAGGTCTTCACGGTCACGAAGTCCGGGCCTATTTCCTGGACTGAGCTGTTGAAGTAGGCGGTAATTTCACCCGCCTTGATGCGATTCTCAATGTCGGGGCGCACCCAGTACTTCACGTGGGGATGCATGTGAGCCCCGCGATGCACCAGGGTCACGCGAGCGCCATGACGCCACAGGTCGAGCGCAGCCTCGGCGGCGGAATTCTTGCCGCCGATGACGACGACGTCCGAATCGAAGTACGGGTGCGGTTCGCGATAATAATGGAACACCTTGCGCAGCTCTTCGCCTGGAATTCCGATCTGGTTGGGCAGATCGTAGAAGCCGGTGGCGACCACAATTTTGCGGGCGCGGTAGTCGTGGATCTGATCGTGCCGGTCGGTGGCGGTCACGCGGAAGTCGCCGTCCTGTCCGGTGATGGTCTTCACCCACTGGTACTGGCAGATATGTAACTCGTAGTGCTCGGCACAGCGCCGGTAGTATTCGAGTGCCTCTAGCCGGGTCGGCTTCACCAGCGACGTGGTAAACGGGACATCGCCGATCTCGAGCAGTTCGGGCGTGGTGAAGAACACCATGTTGGTCGGATAGTTGTAGATGGAATTGACCAGGCACCCCTTGTCAAGGATGAGCGACTTGAATCCTGCCTTGTGAGCCTCGATGGCGCACGCCAATCCGGTCGGGCCGGCGCCCACGATGAGGACGTCGGTCCAGGAATCGGGGCGGGCGTGGGCCTGAGTGCGCGGGAGAGTTTCCGGGACTTGTTCGACGGGCAAGGGCATGAGGGCCTTGGATACGGGTATAAAAACAGATGATTCTAGCACTCGGGGATATCACTGGCCCCGGCCTGCGGACAGAGACGCGGACAGGAGTGTCCGCGCCACACCGGCTACTTCTTGACGCAGATCGAAACGCCGTCCCGAATCGGCAGGATAGTCGTAAACACGTCCTGTGACTGGTACATCAACCTGTTGAGTTCCAGGATGGCTTTGGTCTCTGCGTCCGTCGGGTTCGGCCTGGCAACTTTCCCGCTCCACAGGACGTTGTCCGTGATGAACAGGCCTCCGCTTTTCAGGTGCGACAGAGCCAGTTTGAAGACGCGCGGGTAGTCTGTCTTGTCAACGTCGTTGAAGATGATGTCGTAGGGCTCTTTCTCCTCGGAGAGGAGCTCGAGCGCGTCGCCAACGCGCACGGTGATGCGCTGGCTGACTCCGGCGCGTTCGAAGTAGCGGCGGGCCTTCTCGGCATTCTTCCGATCGCCGTCCGTGTAAATCACGCGCCCGCCGTCGCCCACGGCGCGGGCCAGCCAGATGGTGGAGTACCCGATGGCGGAACCCATTTCGAAAATTCTCTTGGCACCGCTGATCACGGCGTATTGGGAAAGGACGCGGGCCACGGCCGGGCCAACGATGGGGACTTGGTTCTTCGCGGCCTCGGCTTCCATTTCGGCGAGGACTTCGTCGCGCGGCGGGAGGAGAGCGTAGAGGTAGTCTTCGACTGCTTCGACGGTGATTCCACCCATGCGCCAGTGGGCGTTTGCGTCTGCCATTTTGCTCCTAACGAACTTCTTGACCACGGAGGACACGGGGTACCACGGCCCCCATTCCGTCCCTCAGTGGGGGATTTGATCTTACGAAATCGTTTGTCCGGGCTTCATTTCCATCACCTGCACTTCCGGCGCCAGCTTCTGCAAGTCGCTTGGCTTTCCCGTCAGTACCGGGAACGTGCCGAAGTGCATGGGGATGACGATCTTCGGCTTGAGCAGTTTGCAGGCATAGGCGGCTTCGCGCGGCGACATGACGAAGTGGTCGCCGACCGGCAACATTGCGATCTCAGGCGCGTACAGGTCCCGGATGATTGCCATGTCACTGAAGGCCCCGGTGTCACCGGCGTGATACATCCTCACGCCGTTGGAGAATTCGAGCACGTAGCCGCAGGCCTCGCCACCATAGATGATCTGGTCGCCGTCCTGAATGCCGCAGGAGTGAACCGCGTGCACCATGGTGACTTTCACGCCCGCCACCGTCTGCGTGCCTCCCTTGTTCATGGGGGAAATCTGCCGGACACCTTTTTTCTGCAGCCATAAGCAGAGTTCGAAGATGCCGACGGCGATCGGGTTGTGTTTCTTGCCCACCTCAACCGCGTCCCCGATGTGATCGCCATGTCCGTGGGTACAGAGCAGGACGTCGGCTTTCTTGACCTTTTTTTCACTCTCCGGACACAGGGGATTGCCCGCGATCCAGGGATCGATGTAAATCGTCTTCCCTTCCGGCGTTTCGATGCGGAAGGTGGAGTGGCCGAGCCAGGTGAGTTGGATTCCGTTAAGGGTCATAAACAAGGTCTCAGGTGTCAGGTCTCAGGAAAACCGATGCGAGCTTGGGGCTTCGAGCTTGTACTGGAGGCTCGGCCTCAAGAACGCGCTCCTCGTCACTCGCTACTGATTCTGCATCCAGTCGCGGTAGCCGCCGGCGAGTGAAATCACGTTGCGGAAACCCATCTTTTTCAGCATCCAGGCGGCCAACGCCGAGCGACTGCCGCCGCCACAATAAAGAACCAGCTTCTTGTCTTTGTCGGTAGTCACGCGGTCAATGTTCACGTCCACCAGGCCGCGCGGAATCGGGATGGCGCCGGAGATCGTGCCCCGGGCGACTTCGTCGGGCTCGCGGACGTCAAGCAGGATGAAGTC
>PMCH01000254.1 GCA_003154055.1 Acidobacteriaceae bacterium | reverse complement strand
GCGCGCCGAGGTCGAATCCTTGCTCGCTGCGCACGCCGACGCCGATGGACTCTCCGAACATCCCTGGGCAAGCACGGGTGAGGCTGCGGGAGAGTCCACGACCATCGGGCCGTACCGCCTGCTGCGGGAACTGGGTGTCGGCGGAATGGGACAGGTGTGGCTGGCGGAGCAGACCGAACCGGTACGCCGCCACGTCGCCTTGAAACTCATCAAGGCGGGAATATACGACGCTGCCGTTGTCCAGCGCTTTCAAGCCGAGCGCCAGTCGCTCGCGATCATGGACCACCCTGCGATCGCGAAAGTTTTCGACGCGGGTGCGACCGCAAGCGGTCAGCCCTATTTGGTCATGGAGTACGTGGATGGACTCCCGATCACGGATTACTGCGATCGGAAAAAACTGGGGATTCGGGAGCGTCTCAATCTGTTTCTTCAGGTCTGTGAAGGAGTCCAGCACGCCCATCAGAAAGCGATCATGCATCGCGATCTGAAGCCTTCCAACATCTTGGTGGTCGAGGTTGATGGCAAGGCCCGGCCGCGCATTATCGATTTTGGTCTGGCGAAAGCGACGGTGCCTGCGAGGCCAGGAGAAACGCTCGTTACCCAGATGGGCGCCTTCCTCGGAACGCCGGGATACATGAGTCCGGAGCAGGCTGATCCGAACGTCCACGACATCGACACCCGCACCGACGTGTATTCGCTCGGCGTCGTGCTCTACGAGCTGCTGACGGGGTTTCTGCCCTTTGATACTGCGCAATGGAAGAAACAGCGCCTGGATGAAGTATTGCGGCAGTTGCGGGAGACGGATCCACAACGCCCGAGCACCAAGGTCAGTACCAATCGCGATACCTCGACCGCGCGAGCGGAAGCGCGCAGCACCGAAGCAGCGCAACTGGTGACCTTGCTGCGCGGTGATCTGGACTGGATCACGCTGAAGGCGCTGGAGAAGGATCGCGAGCGGAGGTACGGCACGCCCTCGGCACTCGCGGCCGATGTAGAAAACTATCTCGAGAACCGGCCCGTCGAAGCGCGTCCGGCGAGTGCAACTTATCGTGCGCGGAAATATGTGCGCCGGCATGCGGTGGCAGTAGCGGTGTCGTCCGGAGCGGCAGTCCTGCTGATCGCGTTTGCGGTGACGCAGGCGGTGGAGCTGCGCCACATTACCCGCGAACGCGACCGCGCCGACCGCGAAGCCGTTGCTGCCAGAACTGTCTCCGATTTCCTGACCGGTCTCTTCAACGTTTCCAACCCGAGCGAGGCTCGGGGCAACACCATTACCGCGCGCGAGGTCTTGGACAAAGGCAGCAAGCAGATTGAGACCGGCTTGGCTGGCCAGCCTGAAGTGCAGGCGCGACTCATGGGAACGATGGGAGAAGTGTACTCGTCGCTGGGCCTGTATCGCCGGGCACAGCCTTTCCTGGAGAAGGCGCTGGACACGCGCCGCCGGCTCCTTGGCTCCGATCACCCGGACACGCTGCATTCTGTCGATCAGATGGCTCGAGATCTGGAGCGTCAGGGCCATTACCCTGAAGCAGAAAAACTGGCACGCGAAGCGCTTACAACGCGCCGCCGTTTGCTCCCGCCCGATGCCCCCGAGATTCTTGCATCCCTCCACCAATTGGCTGCGATTACTCTGGTTGAGGGCCACTTTGCCGACGCAGAGAAGTTAAATCGAGACGTGCTCGACGTCGCCCGTCGCGTCCTCGGACCGGAGCACCCCGACACGTTGAAGACGATGGGCAATCTGGCGCTCAGCTTGGCCGATCAGGGCCGTGACGCCGACGCGGCGAAGTTGTACCGCCAGCTACTGGACACTCAGCGCCGCGTGCTGGGACCGGAGCACCCGGAGACACTCATCACCATGACCACTCTGGCTCGCACGTTGAGTGAGCAGGGCAATTTCGCCGAAGCGGACCAACTCCTGCGACAAACCCTCGACATCAAGCGCCGCGTACTCGGCCCCGAGCACTCCGAAACACTCTGGTCCATGTTTGACCTCGGTATCAACCTCCGCAGCAGCGGGCACTTGCCAGAGGCGGAGAAAATTGATCGCGAGACACTGGAGACTCGCCGCCGTGTGCTCGGGCCCGAACATCCTGAAACGCTAATGTCGACGGCCGAGTTGGCGGAAACTCTGGACGACCTGCATCGCTACCCCGAGGCAGCCAGGCTCTATCGCACCGCGCTTGACGTCCAGCGGCGCGTGCTCGGCCCCGAGCATCCGGGGACCGCCCTCACGAAGTACAACCTGGCCTGTAACCTGGCTCTCAGCGGCCATCGCAATGAGGCTCTGGCGTTCCTGCGCGACTCGATCGATCATGGCCTGCCGGTTCGCTTCGCCATGAACACCGGACACGACACGGACTTCAGGTCTCTTCACGGTGACCCGCGCTTCGCCAGCATCGTTGCCGACGTCCGGCGGCGCGCCGGCGCTCTGCAAGCAGCGAAATAATCGCCGAGTCATCGCCCCGCTAGTATGGACGCCAGCGCCGAGTCCCCGATATCGATGAGCGGCATGGAGGCCTTGGAACACGTAGGCAAATTCAAGCAGACGAAAACAGCCCACAGCCGAGAGGACGAAAAGACTGGAGGCGCGGGTCGGGATCGCACCGACGCATAAAGGTTTTGCAGACCTCTCCCTTACCACTTGGGTACCGCGCCCTGTGAGTTCAAGGTAGAGCTTCCGCTGTGGATTGTCCACTCATCC
>PMCH01000331.1 GCA_003154055.1 Acidobacteriaceae bacterium | reverse complement strand
CGACCGCCAGCCGCATAACACCAACCCCTTCCGATGCCAGCTATCCGATAACCCGCTTCTCGAAAACCGCGAGAAGCGGGGCACCCCCATCTTTTCTGTGTCAGTACTAACAACAAAACGCGCTACACTTACTCGCGGGAGAAGGGGGCCACCCGCCCACTTGCTATTCCAAGGCTGTGGCCATACAAAACCAGAGCGACTGAACGCAACTGAGGTAGAGTTGTAAAAATGAGAAAGAACAAGATGCCATTCAAGATCGGGGGCGACGAGCAGCGTAACATAGCGCCCCTCGATGTGGCTCGAAATGTGGGGAGGTTTGATGCGGCCCTTTGGCAAGGCGGGCGGTCCTTCTCAACCGTTCAAAGGGTCGGCCTAGCCGTTTTCGGGATCTTCTTTCTTGTAGGTGGATGGTTTTTTTCAACCTAGTGCTTGAAATCATCCAAGAGGATGTGGGCCATCGAGTGTCGCTAATTATAGTATACGCCATCCTAAGCCTAGCTGCGATGGCCATGTTGTCTTTCATATTTGGGTTCCGACTGATCTACAATCTTTTCCGCACACATCGGACTGCTACTGACGGAGATCGCCGCCATCGCTAGGAAACTTAATCGCGCTCGTTCATAGTAGGCGCAGAATAAGCCAGACCCCACTGCTCCACCACCGCCGCCGACTCCTGATCCCGCCGGGACGCGCACAGACCCGAAGCTGAACCCGCCTCCATCTAACTCTCGGACCGACGTTGTGCTGTACGGTCGGGAGTACACTCCGACGCCCGGATACACCGGTTACTTCTGGGCAAATGGACTGGAAGGGCGGGTGGGCCACATCTGCCCTGAGAAAATGGATGAGTTGGTCTTAGAGGAAAACCCGGGGACAGAAAACCCGGGGACAGACGGGACGTTCCCTGATTTTTCCCCTCACTCCCCGGACTGCTTCTTCTCTTCCATCATCAATTTCCGCAGCGCACGATTGATCCGTGTCTGGTAGCCGTGCCCTTGCTTCTTGAACCAGGCACATCACCTGGGGATAGACGGAGCGTTTTCCTGTTATCTTTCATTCTTGAGGTAACGTTCCGTCTGTCCCCGGGTTTCTTGAATCACTCTGCGGTGGCACTGTTCGTTCCACCAACCATCGATTCGGCCACAACATCAACCATGATTCTTCTATGCGAACATCTCGCCCCGTGCGGGAGGGCGGGTGGCGCACTTCTAACACGGGTAAATGATCGGGGTGCCCCAGGTCTCGCGGTTTTCGAGACCTGGGCTCCTCGGAGGCTTACCATCTTCCGCCGTCTTGTAACTCGTTTCCGTGGTCTTATTTGAGAGTTACTGTCTATACACTACTGTACGTATAGTATGGCAACTACAAAATGTTCCACGTGGAACATTCCGCAAATCCCNNAGAGCCGCCTGCGCTCTCCCGACGTGGATCTTCAGGCGCTCCTGGGTGGCGGCCATATCGCCCCGTAGACCGAATCCCTGGGCGCTTTGTTGCCGGCGCAGGGTCTCCAGGCTGTCATTGACCGCCGCCGTGCGGCTGCTGAGCTGATCGACTTGCTGCTCCAGCTCAGCCAGCGCCGCGGAATTGTCCGGCGGTGGAGGTGGTGGTNNAGCAGCCGGCGCAGAGGATACATTGGGCGTCGCCGGCGGCTGCTGGGTCGCATCCCCTGCCTGCGACGGGACCGAGTTCGTGGTCCGTTCGCCGGCGCGGGCCTTGTCCCTGCGCGGGAGATACACCCCCGCGGCGACCAGGCACGCCAGGACTACCAGTCCGCCAAGAGCCATGTACAGGCCCCGATGGCTTCCCCGCGGGGGCGAGAGTTCCATCACGCTGGGAATCGGCTGCGGCTGGGGCGGAAGCCCGGTGGCGGGAATTCCGGTTGCAGACTTGGTTGAAACTGGGCTGGCCGCAAGCGACGTGACCGTCATAGCGGCAGCCCGGGCGGCAGTTTGCGCCGTACCTGCGGCAACGCTGGCGGAGGGCGAAACGCCCAGTGAGTTCAGTGAGTTCAGCGCGTTCTGGAACGCTGCGGCGGACTGGAAGCGCTGGCTCGGCTCTTTCGCCATGGCGGTCAGAATCAGGTCATTCATCACCGGCGGCAAGTCGGGCCGCACTTCAATCGGAGGCTTGGGCGGCTGCTGGACTTGCGCCGCCATCAGGGAGTAACTGCTGTCGGCGCGGAACGGGCGTTCGCCGGTGACCATCTCGTAGAGTGACGCGCCCACCGAATAGAGGTCGGAGCGCGCATCGGTGGGTTGTCCTTTGACCTGCTCGGGAGGCATGTAATAGAGCGAGCCCAAGGCCGCACCCGTCGCGGTCAGGTCGCTGGTGTTGCCCGAGCGGGCGATGCCGAAGTCCATCAGCTTCACGACGCCCTCGGGCGTCAGCATCATGTTGGAAGGCTTGATGTCGCGGTGGATGATGTCGCGCTCGTGCGCGTAGCTCAAAGCCTGCAATACCTGGCCGGTGTAATTCACGGCATCCGGCACCGACAGAGGACCGTGCTCCAGGCGCTCCGCCAAACTCGTGCCCTCAACGTATTCCATGATCATGACGAGCTGGTTGTTCACGGTGAGGGCAGTGCGCAGGTCGGCGATATTCGGATGGTGCAGACCGGCGAGGAGTTTGATCTCGCGCAGAAAGCGGTCGGCCAGATCCTGACGTCCAGCCAGGTCGGGAAGGATGATCTTCATCGCCTCGACACGATCGGAGATGACATTGCGCACCTTGAAAACCTGCCCCATGCCCCCGGCGCCAAGTACGGCCAGGATTTCGTAATCGCCAATCCGCTGCATCTCTGGTTCGGTCATCGCTACGCTCCGTTCAGGCCTTCGCCCGCCCCGCGGCGGTGGGTTCCGCCCGCAGTCTCGAAAGGAGGGTATTGTACACCGGTTCCTGAAGGGCCTTTAGCGAGTCTGCGGGGGTGGGGCGGGCGCTCCGGGGCCTGATTCCGGGGCGAACTGGCTTGCCCCTTCCGGCGGGCCAGGGGCAGTCCCACAAAAAAAAGGGCGCGCTTGCGCGCGCCCGAGGTTCAGGAGGAACAAACTCAGCGTCCGAGGCCGGCCGACTGCATGGACTGCCGCGAGAGGTCGGCGGTGGATGCGATGCCCTGCATACGCAGCTTGAATTCGTCGGCGTTCGAGGCGCTCTCGAGAGCGGTCTCGTAATTTACCAGGCCCGCCTGGAACAAATCCCAGAGCGACTGGTCGAAGGTCTGCATGCCATACTGCGAAGTGCCGGCGGAGATGGCGTCGCGAATGGCGCGCGTCTTTTCCGGCACCAGGATGCATTCCCGGATGTAGGCGGTCGTCACCATGACCTCGACCGCAGGCACGCGGCCCTCGGAATCGGACCGCCGTACCAGGCGCTGGCTGACGATGGCGCGCAGCACGGCCGCCAACTGCAACCGGATCTGTTTCTGTTCCGGCGGCGGGAAGATGGCGATGATACGGTTGACGCTTTCCACCGCGTCCAGCGTGTGCAAGGTGGAGAAGACCATGTGGCCGGTTTCAGCCGCATGGAGCGCGGTGCTGATGGTTTCCAGGTCGCGCATTTCGCCGACCAGGATGACGTCCGGATCCTGACGCAAGCTGGCGCGCAAGGCCGCCCCGAACGACGGAGTATCGACTTCGACTTCGCGCTGGTTGACGTAGCCCTTTTTGTCGCGGTGCAGGAATTCGATCGGGTCCTCGATGGTGATGATGTGCTCGGCGCGGGTGGAGTTGATGCGGTCCACCATGGCGGCAAGCGTCGTGGACTTGCCGGAGCCGGTGACTCCGGTAACCAGCACCAGGCCGCGGGGCATGTCGCAGATCTGCTCCACGACTTTCGGCAGGAACAGTTCGTCGAGCGCGCGGATCTTGGTCGGAATGACGCGGAGCACCAGTCCGACGTTGCCGCGCTGCTGAAAGACGTTGACACGGAAGCGTCCCAGGCCCGCGACGCCGTACGCCATGTCGATTTCGGTGGTCTCTTTGAATTTCTGTTTTTGGCGCGCGGACATCATGCTGAAGGCCATGTTCAACATGTCTTCGGCGCTGATGCGCGGTTGGTCGGTGAGCGGCGTGAGATCGCCATCGATGCGCAGGTGAGGATAGTTTCCTACCTTCAAGTGCAAGTCAGAGGCGCGGCGCTCCATGGCAATGCGCAGAAGATCGTCAATATTCATGCAGGAAGAACTCCAGCAACCCTCGTTATGATGACCTGTCCGGGCGCTGGGGACGAGATGACGGAAGTAATGGGCCTTCGGCTACGGGCTGCGCGCTTCGGGCTTCGGGTTGGGGCTAACGGCTGGCGTCCCGGCGCTCGCCTGCATTGACTTAGTCATATGACTTAGCTAAGATAGCACTTATGGTAGTGAATGTTCACGAGGCGAAGACGCACCTCTCGCGGCTGCTGAAACGTGTGGAGGCGGGGGAAGAGATCACGATTTCGCGGGCTGGGGTGCCGGTGGCGAAGCTGATCGCGACCGGACCGCCGGGGACTTCGCGGCCCATGGGGATGGACCGAGGCAAGATCTGGATTGCGGAGGATTTTGATGCCCGTGACCCAGAGATGGAGGCCCTGTTCTACGCTCCGATTGACCTTGATCCGCCACCAATCGCCCCGCCCGATGCGAAAAGGAAGAAGAAAAGGTGAGTTACCTGCTCGACACCGGCATCTGGCTCTGGAGTCTTTGGGAGCCGGAGAGGATCTCACGCAAGGCGCGGGAAGTGATGTCCGACTTAAGCCATGAGGTATTTCTCTCGGCGGTTACCTCTTGGGAGATTGCCATCAAGTCAGCCGCTGGCAAACTGAATCTTCCAGAGCCGCCAACCTCATACGTTCCCAGGCGCATGGCTGACCAGGGACTACGTCCCCTGGCTGTTTCGCACGCGCACGCGCTGGCGGTTTACTCGCTACCACTCCATCATCGCGACCCATTTGACCGGCTCTTGATCGCACAAGCCGACCTGGAGGGCATGACCCTCATTTCAGCCGACAGGATTTTTGAGCAGTATGCAGTGGCGCTCCTCTGGGCGGGGCGCTGAAAAAAGCCGCCCTGCGGGGCGGCTTGTTGACTCACGCAAAAGCAAAATCAGGCCGCGGTGGTCTCCGCGTCGGCGGGTTGCCAGGGCTCGTCGTAGCTACCGCCATAAATCGACGGGCACTTTGCTCCCATGGGACGCAGGTAGGTGGCGAGNNGGCAGGTTGAAGACTCCGTAGAAATCGACGGGAGTCAGCAACTGTTCGGGGGAGAGCGCGCGAACCCGGTCGGCGGCCCGCTTGAAGTTCTGGTCGTACCAGGCAACCAGTTCGGCGGAAGTTTTGGGCTTGTCAGCCTCGGCGGGGCTCTCCATGGTGAACTTCAGGTCGGCAATGCCGTCGAGGAACTGAATGTCGGTGTTGGCGATGTGCCAGGCCAGTTCCCAGGCCGTGCGCGCGCTGGGATCGGGGCGATAGTCACGCTGGCCGTCGGGCACAGCGGCCAGAACTTTCTTGGTGGTTTCCACTTCGTTGGCAAGGCCATCGAGCATGATGGCGCGATAGGCCAGAGCGAATTCGGGAGTGATAGCTGGGGTGGACATGAAGAGTCTCCTTTACGAAACAGGGTTACGGGACTAAGCGAGGGACGTTTCCGGGGTCGCCCCATACTGTAATCCCTGGGAACAGCAAGAGCAAACCGGGGCACCGGTAGGGCCGGCGAGGACGCCTGGCACTCCAACGCCAACAGCGGCGGGCAAGAATGTCCGCCCTACACTGCTACGGGCTGCTTGTTTCCCACCTTGACGGGCGTCAGCCAACGGTGACGGTCGGGTTTCTCGCCGTGGACGATGCCGTAGAACTCCTGCTGGATGGACTTGGTGATTGGGCCCACCGCACCCTTGCCTACGCTGATCTTGTCCACCGATCGAATCGGAGTGATCTCGGCGGCGGTGCCGGTAAAGAAGACTTCGTCGGCGATGTAGAGCGACTCGCGGGGCATTCCTTGCTCGACGATCGGGATGCCCAGGTCGCGGGCGATCTGCAGGACTGAGTCGCGGGTGATTCCGGGCAGCACCGAGTTGCCGAGCGGCGCCGTCAGCAAGACGCCGTTGCGGACGACGAAGAGATTCTCGCCCGAGCCCTCGCTGACGTAACCATTCACATCCAGCGCGATGCCCTCCGAGTAGCCGTTGATGATGGCTTCCATCTTGATGAGCTGCGAATTCATGTAATTCGCGCCCGCCTTGGCCATGGCGGGCAGGGTGTTGGGGGCGATGCGAGTCCAGGAGGAAATGCAGACGTCCACGCCCTGGGCAGCATCCGCGCCGAGATACTTGCCCCAGGGGTAGTTACAGACATAGACCTCGGTGGGCGAGTTGAACGGGTTCACGCCGGCCTCGCCGTATCCGCGCAGGATGATGGGGCGGATGTAGCAGGGCCACACGCCATTCGACTTCACCAGTTCGAGCATGCCGCCGATGATGTCTTCGCGAGTGAAATCCACGTCAATGCGATAGATGCGGGCGGAGTCGAGCAGCCGCTGGATGTGTTCCTGGGCGCGGAAAATGGCCGGGCCGCTGGGCAAGGCGTAACAGCGGATTCCTTCGAAGACGGAAGACCCGTAGTTCACCACGTGCGACATCACGTGCAGAGTCGCCTGGTCCCAGGGGATGAACTTGCCGTTGTGCCAGATTTTTTCCGTCTGCTGAATCGCCATGAAAACTCCTCGGTTGTAAAGATTCGCAAAAGCGGCTGGGGTTTGCCGATCTATCCCCAAGAAAACTTTCGCTCCCGGCGCTGGTCGGCCGGGACAGAAGCCCATTGAGGATAGACGACTTTCTTGTACGGAATTATAGCGTGGCGGGAGACAGGGAGAAATGGCTCGGGGACGGAAACCTGCCGCGCCCCATGGCGGCAATCGGTGCTGCTACCATGGATCGCCCGATGCGAGATTTCTCTCCAGAACCGCCCCTGGAATCACAGCCTCCCACCCAGGGGGATCCGCCTAAAGCGGCCGGTGGGCTGGCGGCGGCCGTGAGTTCCCTGCGCGTTTCGCTTCGCCAGTTGGGACTCGTGCGCACGGTCGAGGCGTGGCGGCGTGTTAATCAGGTCGACGGCTTTGATTGTCCCAGTTGCGCGTGGGCCGACTCGGGCGGCGAACACCATACCCTCGATTTCTGCGAGAACGGGGCCAAGGCTTTCTCCGATGCCTCCTCGACCCAACTCTGCGAGGCGGGCTTTTTCGCGCAACATTCCGTCGCCGAAATGGCTGGACGGAGCGACCTTTGGCTGAATGCGCAGGGACGGCTGGCGGAACCTCTGTATCTCGCGCCTACGGAGGACCGTTACCGCCCGATCGCGTGGCCGGATGCCTTCCGCCTGATCGCGGACGGGCTTCGCGCCTGCCCAACTCCGGACGAAGCTGTTTTTTACACCAGCGGCAAAGCCATTAATGAGTCGGCGTTCCTGTTTCAATTGCTCGCGCGGCGCTTCGGCACCAACAACCTTCCCGACTGCTCGAACATGTGTCATGAGTCTTCGGGGGTTGCGCTGCGGGAATCGCTCGGTTCGGGCAAGGCAACCGTCACGGTTGAAGACCTGGAAGGCGCGGATGTCATCCTGATTCTCGGGCAAAACCCGGGCACGAATCATCCGCGCATGCTGGCGTCGCTAGAAAAGGCCAAGCGGCATGGCGCGCGCATCATCGCCGTGAATCCGCTGAAGGAAGTGGGGCTGACACGCTTCGCGCATCCGCAGGACCNNGAGTTTCTCGCCCGCTATGGCCACGGCTTCGCGGAGTACCGGCGGCACATGGAAAGCGTCGAGTGGGATCTGATCATCCGCGAGTCCGGGATCGCCCGCCCGCAGATTGAGGAAGCCGCCACCATGCTCGCCCAAAGCCGCGGCACGGTCGCCTGCTGGGCGATGGGACTGACGCAGCATGAGAATGCCGTGGACAACGTCCGTGAACTGGCAAACCTGCTGCTGCTTGGGGGGCACATTGGACGGCCGAACGCCGGGCTGCTCTGCGTCCGTGGACACTCGAATGTGCAGGGCGATCGCACCATGGGCATCGCGGAAAGCATGCCAGAGAGCTTCCACGCCGCACTCGAACGCGAGTTCGGTTTCTCGTGCCCGCGGCGGCCCGGTTACAACACCGTCGAGGCGATTGAGGCCATGCTGGCGGGGCGGGTGCGCGTCTTTATCAGCCTCGGCGGCAACTTTCTCTCCGCAGCGCCAGACACGCACGCGGTCGCGCGCGGAATGCGGCAGACGCGGCTGAGCGTTTCCATTGCCACACGGCTTAATCGCTCGCATCTGGTGACTGGAGAAGCGGCGCTGATTCTCCCGTGCATCTCGCGGACGGAGCGCGATCAAACTGGGTCGGCCGAAAATACTGTTGCCTGGGTGGCGCCGACGCGCGGCATCTTCCCGCCTGCTTCGCCGGAGCTGCGCAGTGAAGCAGCAATCATCGCCGGGATCGCCGATGCGCTTTTTGCCACCGACTGGACTCGCGACTATGCGGCTGACTACCGGCATCTCCGCGGCAAGATCGCGAACATCGTTCCTGGCTTTGAGGGTTTCAATGAGCGCCTGGATCAGGGAGGCTTCTACGCGCCGGTCCCGCCCAAAGAGCGCGAGTTCCGGACGGCCAGCGGGAAAGCCGAGTTTGCCGTGTGTCACATCCGGCCGCTGCCGCTGGAGCCGGGACAACTTGTGCTGACGAGCATTCGCACGCACGATCAGTTCAATACCGTTGTCTACGGGAATGACGATCGCTATCGCGGCATCCGCAACGGGCGGCGCGTGGTGTTCATGAACGCCGAGGACTTGCGGGAGCGCGGATTGCAGGCCCAGCAACTGGTGGATATCACCAGCCACTACCAGGGCGAGAAGCGCACGGTCTGCGGATTTCGCGCCATTCCTTACGACATTCCCCGGGGGAATGCGGCCGCTTATTTCCCGGAGTCGAATCCACTGGTGCCCCTTGGCCAGCGCGCCCGCGGCAGCCATACACCGGCCTCGAAGTCGGTGATCGTGAGCGTCGCACCGAGCGCCTGACGCACGTTAATCCGTGCCAGCCGGGTCCACACCGCCATTCGCCGGTGGGCAACCGCCATCCACCGAAAAGGGCAGGACGCCCGGGCGGACTCCGCCTAGTCTCACTGCAGGACGACGAAGCGTCCAAACCAGGAGAGAGCAGATGAAAAACAAAAATCATAGAGACCGCTGGGAAGCTTCGCTGTTGGCAGCCGCCATGGCGGTGCTGGGCGGGAGCATCCTGTTTGATAAACTCGGCTCCCTCGTGCGGACCAGCATTCTTTCTTTCCAGGTGGCGTTTCATACATCGCCGACTCTGCTGGTGGTGGTGGGCGGATGTCTGCTGCTAATGCTGTACCGCGTGGCAACGGTGGAGCCTGCGAAGAGGCGCTCGAAAGGGGCCCAACATGAGTTGTAAGGAAACAGGTAGGAATTCGGCGGCTTTGGCCGGCGGCGCCCTGATCGTGATCGGCGGGCTGCTGCTGCTCAACCAGATGGGGCTGATCACGCATTGGTTCAATTTCTGGGCTACGGTGTTTGTGGTTGCTGGCGTGGTGAACGTGCTCAACGCACCCAACACCGAAGGGACCCTGTGGGGCGTGCTGTTGATCGCGGTGGGCGTCGTGTTGGAGTTGGACCAACTCGGCTACTTGCATTTCCGGATAGCAACGATGTGGCCCGTGTTCGTCATTGCGGCGGGGCTGATTCTGGTTTTTCGCGCTTACCAGTCACCCGTGACCGACGGAGGGGGGCTGCAAGCGCCGCACCTTAATGTTTTCTCGGTGCTGGGAGGTGGAGAGTACCGGATCCGCACCAAGAACCTGCGTAGTGGAAACCTGGTGGCGTTCATGGGCGGTTTTGATATCGATCTGCGGGAAGCAGATATCGAGGGCAGCGAGGCGGTGATTACGGTCACTGCGCTGATGGGCGGCGGAGTGCTGCGCGTTCCGGAAACATGGGCAGTGTCCATGCAAGTGGGGAGTTTCATGGGTGGACACAGCCTAAAGACGCGGGAAGGCGCACAAACGGTAAAGACGCTGGTGGTGAAGGGACTGGCGATTATGGGCGGCGTGGAAGTCAGGAACTGAGATTCTGAAATGCATCCGATACTAGGCCGGCTTCGCCAACTCGGACTGTACCTGCTGGCTTGGGTTCCGCTGGCCGGAATCCTGGTGTACCTGCTGGGTCGCTCCCGCGATCTCAGTTGGGCAGAAGCGACGCTCATCGCAGTCCCGCTGTGCGTGGTCTATGCCTTCTTGTGCCTGGCGGCGTGGTATCCGTGCCGGGCAACGCCGATCGAGCAATCCAGCTTTGTCAGGCTGCTGTTGACGCACTTCACGGCGGCAGTACTGGTGAGTACGCTCTGGATCCAAGTGGCGAAGGGACTTGCGACGGGGGTGGCGCGATGGGGCTTCGCGGGTCTGGATCAGCGACTCGCGCAATTCACACCGCTGCTGTGGGTCACAGGTGTTCTTTTGTACGCGCTATCCGTGACGTTCTATTACGTGGTCCTGGCGCAACAGGCTTCCCAAGAGGCTCAGGAGCGTGCGCTCGAAGCGCGCGTGCTGGCCCGGGATGCGGAATTGAAAGCGCTGCGGGCGCAGGTGAATCCGCACTTTCTATTTAATTGCCTGCACTCGATCAGCGCGCTGACCAGTGTGGATGCGGCCAAGGCGCGCGAGATGTGCATCCTGCTGGCGGATTTTCTGCGGACGACTTTGCGGGTCGGGGGGCTGGAGGCGATCACACTCGAGGAAGAACTGGCTTTGATCCGCGGCTACCTGGCGATTGAGAAAGTGCGTTTTGGGGCGCGCGTCAAGATGGAGGAAAACGTAGAGAACGAAGCATTGGGACTATTGCTTCCTCCGTTGCTGCTGCAACCGCTGGTGGAGAATGCGATCCGGCACGGGATCGCTAATCTTCCCGAGGGTGGAGTGATCGGGTTGAGCGTGCATCGCAAGCAGAACGATGTTTCGATCGTGGTGGAGAACAGTTTTGATCCCGACACGCCGTCTGCCCTGAAAACCGGCTTGGGACTCGACAATGTACGGCGGCGATTGAGCACGCGCTATGGCGACGATGCCAGCGTCTCCGCCGGCGTGAACGGCAACCGGTTCGTGGTGAAACTGCGCTTGCCGGCAGAACAGAACGGAGACAAGGCATGACGGGCGCGAGCGATACGAAAATCCGGGCCGTGGTGGTAGACGACGAGGAACTCGCGCGCAAGATGCTGCTGGAGTTTCTGGCGGGCCACTCCGAGATTGAGGTTGTGGCCGAGTGTGCCAATGGATTCGAGGCGGTGAAAGCGGTCACCGAACTGAAGCCCGACCTGATTTTCCTCGATATTCAAATGCCGAAGCTGAATGGCTTTGAGGTGCTGGAGTTGATTGGCACCGATCGCGCCGTGGTGTTTGTGACGGCCTACGATGAATACGCGCTGAAGGCTTTCGAGATTCACGCGGTGGACTATCTTCTGAAGCCGTTTCCAGCAGAGCGTTTTGAAACTGCGTTGCTGCGGGCGAAGCAGCGCCTGGGCGGAACGCTTCCCGCGCCGGCAAAACTGGCGGCCAGCGCCCGACCGCCGGAGCAGCGACTGGAGCGGATTGTGGTGCGGGATGGAACCCGCGTGTACGTCATCCCCATCGCGAAGCTCGATTACGCGGAAGCGCAGGACGACTACGTCGCCCTCTGCACCGAGGGCAAGAAGCATCTTAAGCAGCAGACCATCTCGAGCCTGGAGAATGATCTTGATCCGGCGCGGTTTCTTCGCATCCACCGTTCGTACATCGTGAACCTGGAGAGGGTCACCAAGATCGAGCCGTACAGTAAGGACAACCACATGGTGGTACTCACCAACGGCAGCCAACTCCCGGTCAGCCGGAGCGGATATGCGCGACTGCGGGCATTCCTGGATCAGGAAACTCCCGGCTCGACGTCACAGCCGCGCAGCTGAAATTTGGGGTAGTCTCGAAACCTGATGCGAGTGGCGGCGCTTGCTGTCCATAAAATAGACGATCCGCCCGGACGCATCCCTACAAACCGATGATCGAGCCAACCGGAAACATCCGCCGCGCATGGGTAGTCGGCAGCGTCGCATGCCTGCTTAGTGTCCTCGTTCTTCAACTTGCCCTCTCCGCCCGCGCGAACTCCATCACCTGGGACGAAGACGACCACATCTATGCCGGGTACATGTCGTGGAAGCACGGCGATTTCGGACTGAATCCGGAGCATCCTCCGC
Source organism: Acidobacteriaceae bacterium (assembly GCA_003154055.1). Classification (GTDB taxonomy): domain Bacteria; phylum Acidobacteriota; class Terriglobia; order Terriglobales; family Acidobacteriaceae; genus Acidiflorens. The sequence continues at coordinate 11,660 of PMCH01000331.1, read as the reverse complement.
TGGTGAAATTGCTGGCGGCGGTCCCGCTGCTGGATCTTCCTCTCAAGATGCCGCCGCTCCAGAATCGCAATTTCAAGCACGAAGGATTTCTCGGCGGCAAGGACCTCCTGTTCCAGAACGACGCCGACACGATATTGTTCCGCGCCCGCATGGCCGCTTCCCTGCTCACGCTCCTGCTGGTCGTACTGGTCTTTCTGGCGGCGCGGGAGATGTTCGGCACCGGCGCGGCGTTCATCGCGCTAGGGTTGCTGGTGTTCGATCCAAACCTGATCGCTCATGGTGCGGTCGTCGGCACGGACATTGGCCTTTCCTGCTTCATGTTTGGGTCGATCTATGCCTTCTATCGTTACGTGAAGGCACCATCGGCGGGGCGACTGGTGGTGGTGGGCGTGGCAACAGGCTTGGCCCTCGCTTCCAAGCACAGTGCGATCCTGATCTTCCCCATGTTGTTGCTGCTAGCGATCTGCGAAGTGGTTGGCGACGGAAAGGCCGCGGAGGGAGCCGCCGCTGCTCCCCGAAGCAAGTGGGCGCTACGACTCGCTGCCGCGCTGGTGTTGGTGAGCGCAATTTCTGTCGGCGTTCTTTGGGCGTCCTATGGATTCCGCTACCAGGCGCGCGGGGAGGGCCGGGAACTGAATCCCCCGCTCTCTGAATTTGTGCAGGGACTGTCCCGCCCCCACGACATCCGCCTGCTGAGCACCGTGGCCCGGTGGCACCTGTTGCCCGAGTCTTACATCTACGGCCTGGCCGACGTGCGCATGATGTCGGATTTCTACTCCAGCTACATTTTCGGCAAGGTGTATCCCAAGGGAGTGTGGTTTTACTTTCCAGCCGCATTCGCCATCAAGTCGAGCCTGATGTTTCTACTGTTGCTGGCGCTGGCGGTGTGGGCCATTGCCAGCGGCAGACTGCGCGCGTGGCGGGAGATCCTGTTTCTCACCATACCTCCAGCGGTGCACTTCCTGGTCGCCATGGGTTCCGGGATGAACATCGGTGTGCGGCACATCTTGCCCATGTATATGTTCCTCGCCGTACTGATCGCCGGCGCGGCGTGGAAGTTCATCCAACAGGACCGGCGTTGGGCCTATGCGGTCGTCGCGCTTTTGATATTCCAGGCGGTCTCGACCACGCGAACCTACCCCGCCTATCTCGCCTACGCCAACGAACTCTGGGGCGGGCCTTCCCAAACCTACAAATACCTGAGTGACTCGAATGTGGATTGGGCACAGCAACTCAAGTCCACCAGGCGCTATCTCGAACAGCGCGGCGTAAAGGACTGCTGGTTCGTCTATTTCGGCGAAGGCGTGGTGGACACGCGCTACTACGGCATCCCCTGCAAGCCGCTGCCGACCGCCGACTCCCTCTGGGTGGACGAGCCCGCGGAAGCGCCGCCCGCGATTGACGGCCCGGTGCTCATCAGCGCCGGCGATCTCTCGGGATTCGAATTCGGAGCCGGCCCATTGAACCCGTACGAGCAGTTCAAGAACCTTCGCCCCACCGCGGTGATCGACTATGGAGTCTTCGTCTTCGACGGCCATTTCGAAATCCCGCTGGCTGCCGCCATCAGCCACAACCAGAAGGCCGGACATCTGCTGCACGCCGGGCAACTTCCCGAAGCGATCTCCCAGGCACAACAAGCCGTCGCGCTTGCCCCGGATGCGGTGCGGACCAACGCCATGCTGGGAGACGTGCTGGCAGCGATGGGGCGTGCAGAAGAAGCGCGGCAGTCCTACCAGAAGGCGCTAACGCTGGCGAAGACGGTCGAGCCGGAGTTCCAGGTCGGATGGGTGGATGGGTTGGAGAAGAAGCTGGCGAAATAATTGAGATTGCCTTCTCAGTGTCTCCAGATCTTGATGGGACTCGATCCAGACTCGGGAGCAGCAACTGGCGTGACCACCGGCGCCACCGCAGGAGCAGCAGCGACCGGTGCGCCCACTGCGGACTCGGGCCTCGGCGCTCCAATTTCATCGCCACGGAAGAACTTATCTTTCTCTTTGGCGTTCACCGAGCGCATTTCGGGCATGGCGGTGTAGGGCTTCGAGTAGTCGTTATTCGCATTCCAGAAAAGAAAGCCGATGCCGCCTTTGTTCTTCGCAACCTCGATCTGAACTTCAATGTACTTGGGCGAGTAAGTCTTGGTGCGCCACGCGAAGGCCTGGAGCCAGGGGCGAATTACGACTCCACTCCCTTTGGTGATCAGCATGAAGCGGTCCATGGATTCGCCGATGAAGTGCTCTGGCGCGTCGCCGGGGCGCGCGATGCCGTCCATGCCGAAGAAGTGCGAGGGGTAGATCATGGGCGAGAGCACATCACAGTGCTTGGCCATGGCTACGATGTCCTGCCCGGTGTGCGAGAGGTCAACCTGGCGCTGCCACGCCATCACGCCAAAAACGTCGAGCGAAAGCAATGCGCCGGCGGGATGAATTTCCCCATACGCCCGCTTCAGGAAGTCGGCGATGACCTCGGAGCGCTGCCATTTCGGATGCTCAGTCTGGAAATTAAAGCCGGCATCTTTCTGGTCGCCTTCGGCGGGAAAACGTACATAGTCGAACTGCACTTCATCCACGCCGGACTGCGCGACGAACTTGGCCAGCGCGATGTTATATTCCTGCACCTTGGGATTCGACGGATCAGTCCAGACCAGCTTGCCATTCTCGCGCCAGGGCTGTCCGCTGCGGTGCGACTTCACGGCCAGTTCGGGATGGGTCGTCACCAGGTGCTCGTCGCGGAAGATCGCAATCCGGGCGATGGCATGCATGTTCTGCGAGTGCAGGAAGCGGGTGAACTTGGGCAGGTCGGGGATGTAGTGCTTCTGTCCGCTGGCCAGCGGATTGTTGAAGGCAATGTTGACGATGCCGTCGCTGTCCTTGATATCGAACACGACCGCGTTGCCGCCGACTTCGCGCCAGTGCCGGATAATGCGCACGCCGTGGTCGCTGCCCGCCATCACTCCAGTCAGGTAGATCGCGCGGATTTCGAAATCCTTCGCCACGGGCACGGTTTTTTCAACGATCGGGGCATCAAGAATGCCGGGAATGATCAGCGTCTCACCGGCCTTGAAGAAAGTTCCCTGGCGGTTGTTGTTGGCGCCGCGAATGGCCTCCGCCAGTTCGCTGGAGGTCAGATATTTGGTCTGCTTCAGGAATTGCCGGGCGACGGCTGGCATGCTGTCTCCGCGGCGAGCCTGGTAGAGAGCTGATCCAGGCGGCGCGATCACGGGCGCCGGGGGCTCCACCTTCTTCGTGGTATCCACCTTCACAGCAACCAGTTTGACGCCGTGGGGGTTCTGGACCGCAGTTGCGGCTGGGGCAATGAAGCCCGCCAGAGCCAGGAAGGTGCGCGCGAAGTTGCCTGCCGACGGTCGAAACAAGGTTATCTCCCAAAATATGGAACTGTGATTCGAGGGTAAGCTGGGGGGATTTCGCCTGCCAGTTACGACAGGCCAAAGGGGTCAGTCGCTTAGGGACAAAGACGGAGGTAAGTCCCCAGGGGGCGAGGGGGAAAGTTCCCCGCAGTCTGCAAAGAATTTCTCTTTGCCGGAGCGGGCTGATAACTCCCGGGCGCTACCCGCATCTAAAACGTTCAGAAAGAGGGGAATGGGGGGTGGTTCGGAGATGGCGAACCGCTTGCAGTAGACCGGATGTGGCGAAAGCAGACATACCCGTCTTCCCAGGCAGGTACCGGCAATGAGCAGCGCCCCAGGCAGCGCAGTTCCACGAAAGGAAATGGTTTCCGACCCTATGAGAACGAATCTCGCAACCGTGCTCGACCCGACCCGCCGGAGCAACGACGCGCGTGACTTTGAAGCCGCCCTGCGCCGCAAGATCGTCGGTCAGGAGCAGGCCGTCGAAAAGGTGGCCGAGATCTACCAGATGTTCCTGGCCGGGTTGAATCCTCCGGGACGGCCGGTAGGAAACCTCTTGTTTCTGGGGCCGACGGGATCAGGCAAAACGCGCGTGGTCGAAGCGATGTCCGAAGCGTTGTTCGGGGACGCCCGCGCCTGTATCAAGATCGATTGTGCCGAGTTTCAACACTCGCACGAGATTGCCAAGCTGATCGGTTCGCCTCCGGGATATCTGGGACACCGGGAAACGCACCCGCTGCTCACGCAGGAAGCGCTGAACCAGTGGCACACCGAAAAGCTGAAGCTTTCGATCCTGCTCTTCGACGAAATCGAAAAGGCCTCGGATTCGCTGTGGCAGCTGCTGCTGGGAATTCTGGATAAGGCAACTTTGACGCTGGGCGATAACCGGCGCGTGGATCTTTCCAGTTGCATCATCATCATGACCTCGAACCTGGGCGCCAGCGAGATGACGAGCCTGGTGGACGGCGGACTCGGCTTCGCGCCGAAAGTAGTGCAGGTAGACACCGCCCTGGACGACAAGATCGATCGCACCGCGGTGGAAGCGGCGCGGCGCAAGTTTACGCCCGAGTTCATGAACCGCATCGACAAGGCGGTGGTCTTCAAAACGCTTCGTCCGGAGCATTTGCAGCAGATCCTGGAAATCGAACTCGGGATGGTACAGCAGCGCGTGCTGATGGCCGCCGGTGCGCACCAGTTCGTATTCAACTGCACTCCCAAAGTAAAAGACTTTCTGCTGGTGGAAGGCACCGATCCCAAGTACGGGGCGCGCCATCTGAAACGTGCCATCGAGCGGAACATCGTTTTCCCGCTGGCGAACCTGGTGGCAACCGGGCAAGTGAAGCTCGGGGACTTCGTCCGCATTGACATGCTGGGCGAGAGCAAAATGACTTTCGTGAAAGAGGCCGAAGGCGCGATGGTTCCAGTGTTGCTCGAACGCTATGGAGCGGCCGCCGGAGCACCCGTGGTCGCGGCGCGGGCAGCGCGTCCGGTGGCGCAACGCAAGGAGTTTGGCGCCGGATCGCTCAACGAGAACAAGTAGGTAGGGAATGCAGAAGTCAGAAATAAGAATGCAGAAGTGAAACCCTTTGGCTCTCGGGGCGGGGTTTTACTTCTGCATTCTTATTTCTGACTTCTGCATTTTGGCCTCACTCTGCCGTACATCACCTTCCGTAACCTGCCCGGAGATGTCCTTTCGTGCGATTCTGCGATTGCCGTTAGCCCATCGACCGCGGGCCACAGGGCCAACTCCCACTGGGGCCGCGGAACTCAGCGAGGTTGATTCATGTTGCAGTCCCCGGAACCGAAGTACTCTCCGAACACGGCCCCCACCAATAGTTACACCCCAATCAAGACCGCTGCACCGTCGCTCGAGCAGGCCACCATCGGACGCACGCTGGTGATCAAGGGTGAAGTGAGCGGCGCAGAAGCTCTTTATATCGACGGCCGCGTGGAAGGCACGATCAGCTTCCCGGAGAGCCGCGTGACCATCGGCCGCAACGGCAATGTGGCGGCAAACGTCAACGCCAAAGAACTGGTCATCATGGGCAAAGTTCAAGGCAATGTCGAATGCGCGGACCGCTTGGACATCCGCAGCGAGGGCGTGCTTGCCGGGGATGTAATCACGCATCGCATCAGCGTGGAAGAAGGCGCCATCCTCAAAGGCGGCGTTGAAGTGCGCACCCCGGAAAAGAAAGCTCAACCCCAGCAGCAGGCCAAGCAGGAGGCTCCGAAGCCAGAACCGCCAAAGGCGATGGCCGCCACCGCGGGAAGTCAGTAGTCGGTAGACAGTGGCAGTTGCCACTTTCAGGATCGTAAAGAAAAAGCCATCAGCATCGCGCTGATGGCTTTGTTATTTCTGGCTAATGGCTACCGACTACTGCCCACTGTCTTTCTTCTTGAAATCCAGTGACGCTGAGTTCATGCAGTAGCGCAGCCCGGTCGGCTTGGGACCGTCGGGAAAGACGTGCCCCAGATGGGCGTCGCAACGGGCGCAGCGGGCCTCGGTGCGAGTCATGCCATAGGCGCGGTCGGTATGCTCGCTGATGTTTTGTTTGTCCGCAGGGGCGAAAAAGCTGGGCCAGCCGCTGCCGGATTCGAACTTCGTCCCGGATTCAAATAGCGGTGCGCCGCAGCCAACGCAGTAGTACATCCCGTCTTCGTGATTGTCCCAGAGTTTGCCGGTGAAGGCGCGCTCTGTGCCCGCCTCGCGAGTGACGTGGTACTGCTCGGGCGTAAGTTGCTCACGCCATTCCTCTTCAGTTTTGGTGACCTTTTCGGTGAGTTTGTCAGTCATAGATATCCCTGTGTGTGAGATGCGGGAGAGCCTAAAAAGTTGCGGGGCATCACCCTTTGGCGGCCGAGGGCGCCCGCCCCACTCGCTCAGATCTCAATGATCATGTCCTCCAGGCGCGTGGGGTAGGAGTTTAGAACCTCGGCCTTATCTTTTCGGACGACGACCGTGTCCGAGTGGCGGAATCCGCCCCAGTCCGGATCGTAAACACCGGGCTCGCAGCTGAAGGTCATTCCCTGCCGCAGGACGGTCTTGTCGCCCTCGGCAATCCACGGGGATTCGTGGCCTTCCAGGCCGATGCCATGCCCCGTGCGGTGTTTCAGGAATTTTTCGAATCCAGCCTTACGGATCTGGTCGAGACTCTTCTTGTCCACTTCTTCGGCAATCGCGCCTTCCTTCAGGTTGTCCACGCCGGTGTCATGAGCGGCGAGCATCGCGTCGTAGAGGCGCCTGGCATAGTCACTCGGCTTGCCAATTGAAAACGACCGCTCGCACTCGACCCCGTAGCCGCCGACCTGGGCACCGTAGCTCAAGATCAGGGCATCCCCTTTTTTCAGGCGATCTTTGCTGGGTATGGCATGCGGGAAGGCGGAGCGTTTACCGAAGGGCACGAGTCCACCAAACGGCGGATCGATACCAATGCCGACGACATCTTTCAGTTCGGCGGCCATCTTGTCGGCAAGTGCGTCGGCTGCAGCCTTCAGGATCTCGTTTTCCGTGACGCTGCCATGGCTCTGGACGAACTCGCGTCCGGCCTGGATCGAGAAATCCGAAAAATACATGCCGCGCCGCATGATGTTCAGTTCGTCTTCGTCCTTGATCCAGCGCATTTCCTCGATCAGGTCGCCGGCTTCCACGAGCTCGGCGTTGGGCACTCCTAATTTGATTTGCTTCATGCGGCCCGCGGAGGCGTCCTCGATTCCGATGCGGCCCTTGCCGAAGCCGCGCTGGGCAACGCGTTCGAAGATCCAGCGAACACGGTTCACCGGGCCGGGGAAATCGAAATAAGATTCGTAGTCCTTCACCCACCAGAGCTTCACCTGGTCGGACTCAAGTTCCGGGACGAAGAGCGCGGGGTCTCCAGACCTGGGAATGAGCGCGGCAAGCGGCCTTTCGGTCGAAAGATGGAAGTAGCCGGTCGTATAGATGACGTTGTGGCTGCTGAGCAGAACCACTGCGTCGAGCTTGCGGCGGGCCATCTCCTGCTGCACTTGCCCGATCTTGCGGCGATACCAGTCGGGGGGCAGGCGGTCGGGCAGGTTCGCGGCGGGCATCGAGGCCGTGATCCGCAACGTATGGGTGCGGCCGTATGCGGAGAGACGAGAGGTAACGGCTAGCGCAGCGGCTCCGGTGGCAGTGCGGAGGAAAGTGCGGCGTCCAGTGGTGTCCATGGCAGCTCCAGAACTGGGGATCGAAGGCGAACCATGGTAGCGCAAGGTTCGAGGTCTGTCCTGCTTATGAAAACCGACCAAAACCAGTGTGACAGCGCTCACAGGCATTGGGGCGAGGTTCCTGTTTCATAAAACCAAGNNCTGAGTGCACATTTTTGCAAGAGCGAGTTTGCCTGCCGTTGTTGCGGGGAACTGAAGATCAAAATGCGCCTGATCGATGGGCTGGAGAAACTGCGGACCCTGGCAGGCAAAGCGATCGTGATTCATGACGGGTACCGTTGTCTCGCCCACAACCAGCAAGTGGGCGGAGTCACGGACAGCGAACACACCCAGGGCATGGCCGCGGACGTGGAAATTCCCGGGCTGTCGCTGCAAGAGATGTATGAACTGGCGCTGCAGGTGCCTGAATTCGCCCACGGCGGGGTGGGCGTGTATGACGGCGGGTTCGTGCACGTGGATGTGCGGCTCCACGCGTCGCGCTGGGCAAGGGTACGGGGACAATACGTTGGAATCCAACACCTCGTGAAAGATCCGGTTCTACTGGCAAAGAGTCAAACGACTTCGCGATCGGGGTGACAGCGGCATCGCTCTGAAGCTGCCGATCTTCCCGCCATCCTGCGAAAGCCGCGGCCAGCGCGGCCTTTGGCCACAATGACCTGAGTAATGCTCACCCTGTTACTCATAAAGTGCAGGTGCTTGCATGCAGCCTGCTTTGGCAATCCCCCAAAATCCTACTAACCTCATCCGCAGCAAGCACTTACGGGGCGCCTGGGGGTTGGTGTAAGAGGTGCATTGTAGAGCCCAAGCCCGGGAGTATCGGGGTGAGCCTGGGGGCACTGTGACGATCATCTATTCGGCGCCGAGCGAAGCTCCACAGAAGACGCGGACAACCCTGCTTCCACTGCTGATCATCCTCTTCGTCGCTTCGTACACCATCCTGACCATGCTGGTGGTGGAGCAGGGACGAACCATCGAGGCGCAGCGGAGCTTGCTACAGGCGATGCTGAAGGACAGCACTCAACTAGCGGACTTGAAAAGCAAACTGGCGCACGCCGATGCCGAGCGCTCCCCAACGAAACCGGCCGCCCAGGCTCCGCACAAAGAAGAAAAGGAAAAAGCTTCGGGAAATGTGGGGAATGCCGCTCCCAAATCTCCTGGCAGTGAGGTACGGCGGCCGGGAAAATCGGCCCGCACCTCGAAACAGATTCCGGAGAGACCGGCGGAGGACCTGCAAGACGCGCGCCGGTCCACAAACATCACTTAGTTGATTCGCGCAGTTGGATCGTGGCAACGCATTAAGAAATGGTTCTGTGGAAAACGGCCCGGTAGGAAGGCCGTGAGAAAGAGACAACCCTAATGAAGGCACTGACCCTAGCCTTGCTTTTGTCTCTACCCGTCCCCAGGTTGGCGCCGCCAGCAAAGCCCTCCATCTTCCCCGTCGCTCGGGAAGTCCGCAAGGGAGGGCGCTGGCATCTGGCCGCGACGGGGCACGCCGTCTATTGTTATGGCCCGGTGATGACGATGCCCCAGGCGGCCGGCGGATTTCTGCGCGTGGCCACGTTTTGCCGCGGCGAGCAGGCAATGGTGCCGCTGAAAGAGTAGTTTGAAATTTCCTTCAGAATTTCCGGCAGTCTCCGCGAGAAGATCGCGCAAATCCTTCGCTACTACCGCGAAGTAGTACTCGAACCTGCTTTAGCACTGACGATTTTCACTTCAAATGGCTTGACAGACGGGGCAAGGCCGGACAGAATGCTGCACAGCGTTTTTGTCCCGTCAGTTCCCCCCGTCCCTGCGGTACCAGGGGTAAAGAAAACAAATCAGGTTCAACTCTCAGGAGGAAGCAGTGAGTGATTCCAAGAAGTTCCTAGTGCTATGTCTCTGCCTGACCACGGTCTTGGGCACGAGTTTCGGACAGCAAATTCAGGTCGTTAAGGGCGACTCCCCGTACATCAAGGGCGCCAAACCCATGTTTGCCACAATTCCTCGCTCGATCGAGCTTGCGGACGGACAGGTTCCGCCTCCGGTTCAGATTCCGCTCTGGAACGGGTCCTTCGTTTTCAACGGCACAACGTTCCACACCGCCATGGTGGGGACAGATCCTTCCTTGGGTTCAGTGACCAGCAAAATTCCGATGGTCATTGTTCCGCTCCAGTTTAATTTCTCGAATGGAACGTCGCTGTCGGCGAAGCAAACTGTTTGTGGAGACACGACAAACACCGTGACGCGAGTGAAGAAGTCACCGGTAGTTTCCAATGCCGCCACGTTCATGGCGGGTGCAACGAATGTCGGCAAGACCCAGTACATTGATGCCTTTCAGCGCGCGAACTTCTGGAATTTCGTTGGCACAACGGCCGGAAAGAACTATCACGTAAAGTTCGCTCCCATCCAGATGAAGCCGCTGCAGATCATCAACGTTCCCGGGTCGAGCGGCACTTCGGTTGCCGGTCCCTGCGCCAAGATCGGCGAAGTTGACATCAACTTCTTCGACAACATCGCGATGAACCTGATCACCCAACTCGGTATCCCGGCCAACACTCTGCCTCTGTTCCTGTCCTACAACACGTTCTGGACCTCGGGCGGCTGCTGCATCCTGGGCTACCACAGCACGAACAACGCCGGCAACCAGGCGTATGCGGTTGCCGCTTACAGCGACCCTGGAATTTTCAGCGTTCCGATTCAAGACATTCACGCGTTGAGCCATGAGCTCGGCGAATGGATGGACGATCCGCTCCTTCCGGTGAACATCGTTCCGGCCTGGGGCCATGTGGGACAGGTGGGCGGATGCCAGAACAATCTGGAAGTCGGCGACCCGGTCACGGGGAGTGCATTCACCGTGGCGTTGAACGGGTTCACCTACCATCCGGAAGACCTGGTCTTCTACCCATGGTTCGCGCGCATCACCCCATCCACTTCGGTAAACGGCTGGTACAGCTTCCTGAATGCCTTTGCTGCTCCTCAGCCACTTTGCCACTAGGCTAAGGGCTTGTTTATTTTCGCGGGGTTGCGCACAGCAGCCCCGTTTTTTCTTAGTGCCTGATTTGCTTGCGGGTTTCACCCGGTGTCGTCGCGGCCAGGGTCCAGTTCCGGTTTGTAGCGCAACGAATTGGGGTAGTAGCCATTTGTTTCTAATAAATTGATCGCCAGTGCTTGAGCTATCCCCCGCGTGACTTGCTCCGGCTAAACCGGTTGGCGCCCGCGGCTGCTACTTCGTACGTCGTTGCGAATGACGACTCGCCGTGTCCGTTTCGTGCCGGCGTAAGCTTCTACACCGTAGCCCCCGATGGTTCACTGACCCTGAAGCAACAGGGTGCGCATGGATTTCCGGGACCCGACCACCGCCGACACGTTTGTGTTTCACTGTCACATCCTGCTGCATGAGGATCTCGGCATGATGCACAAAATCCTGGTCGAGCCATAGTCACTACGGTCGATAACGAAGAGAGAGGTCACACAACACATGCACAAACGGATGCTGATTGTTTTGGGGGTCTTTTGCGGGCCGCTGGATACATGGCTGGGACCCGCAACGCTACCGTGGTTCACGCTCAGACGCCCACGGCGAGTGGCGTCCCGAAATCCTATGGCAAGCTTGTAACCGCTTTCGCGGACTCCATCGGCACCGGCTTGGTATTTGAGGACGCCGAGGGCGTGATCCGGTTCGTCAGCATTACCGGCATGAAGGAAGGGGAATTGGCACGCTATCAGACCACGCCAACCCGTGGAGGCATCCCCAAGTCGTACGGTCATCTGGTCAGCGCGGTTGTGAACCATGGAACCACTGGACTGATTTTCGAGGACGCCAGCGGCGTAATCCGGTTCGTTACCCTGACGGGAGAGACCGAGAGAGAGTTGCCGCGCAATTGATATCGGGAGATGTCATTTTCCGAACCTCGGTGGGACCTCCACAGTAAAGACTTCATGCGCGCCCCTCGTTTCAATCTTGGAGATCCAAATAGATTCGAGTCTGGATTAGCGAGGGCGCTAAGGCCCGTGCCGCCGGTCCAGAGGCTATGCGATACTTTAGGCCGAGCGGAAACGCCAACCGCGGGCCCGTAGCTCAAGCGGATAGAGCATCGGATTTCTAATCCGAGGGTTGCAGGTTCGATTCCTGCCG
>PMCH01000011.1 GCA_003154055.1 Acidobacteriaceae bacterium | reverse complement strand
CGCTTTTCCACGCATCCGCCGACGATGTGGTGGACAAGGCCCTCAACTATGTCTTCTCGAAGGACCGCGACTTTCAGGACCTTCTGAAGACGCCACAGGCCAAGCAGGTCACCTCCACATTGCGTATCCGTAGAGGTCCGAACAGGGATGGGAAAGACACGGCGGAGCAGCCGGCCAAGAAGCTTGTAGCCGGGGTGGAGTCGACGGCTTCCGTGCGGGTATCGAAGGCATGATCGCGCATTCAATTGCGCGGTAGTGCATGGACGATGCTTCGCATCGGGTTAATTTTGACACTCCACCCCTGGGAGGGAACTGTAGGGAAACCTGCGAGTGCTCTCGGGGAACCATCACGGCATCCGATAGATAGCGTATTCCGGGGTTCCGTGAGGAAACCCGTGTTTACCTGCGTAAAAACACGGGTGTCGGGAGGAGGAGCGATGGCGCTGCTCGATGAGGAGAACCTGGCAACGGAGGCGGCCAAGCGGGCGCGATTCCGAGTGCATCACGTGGGGACAAAGCTGAACGAGGCGGAGCTGCGCGAGCTGGAGGTGCTGGCGGCGAAGCGGAAGCAGACGCAGGCGGAGCTGATCCGCGGGCTTGTGTTGCGCGAGATCGAACAGGACCAGACGGGCCTTCGACCCAGTGCGGAGATGGTGGAGATCACGGCGTGCCGGCTGCTGTTGGTCAACCTGCTGGGTCCGCTGGCGAAGGGGCAGGCGATGACGTCAGAGGTGTTCGACGGAATCGTCGACTTGGTCAAGAAGCAGAAGGCGCGTGTGGCTCTGGACCGGCTCAAAGACCACGAAGCGCGGCGCTGAGAATCGATGGTCTACCCTCCCGTGCGGCGGCAGGCGGACAGAAAGAGAACGCAGCGGGAAAAACTCGGCGGCCACGGGAACGGGTAGTCTCCCGTTTTTCCGCTGGCGAGTGTACTGAGCGCGGGAGGCCAGTCAAGGCTCTGCGCTTCGCTCCGACCGCTACGCGGCGCAAAGAATGCGGCCTTGACTAACCTCCCTCTCCGCTCCTGTGTTGCTTCCAGCCATCGGAAAAATGTGAGAAACAAATGGGGGCCGAGGGAGTGATCTGGGGGGGAAGACACCATCCCTTGCGCCTTCCGGCGCAAGGCGCGCGCACAGCCGGAAAGCACACGGCGTCCGGTGAGTGTTTGGGCTTTGTCCGGCGCACATCCGATGTCTGTCCGGTGTTGCGGGATATGTTTAGCGGTAGGCTTCGCGGCAGTGGCGGACGGCCAAGGCGGCGTTAGAGCAGACTCGGTCTGACCAGTTCGCGTTCGCGTAACGCCACCACCAGGAATCGCTAGATGACGACGACTACACGTCAAAGGGTTCTGTTTCTCCGTATGGGCAACTCGACTCGGAGCAAGTTGGCGGAGAGTCGTTTGCGGTGCCTCGCAGGCGACAGGGTCAACTCTGACGCACGGACCTGAGCTTGTTTGCGTGGGTACGCGGTCATGATGGCAAGTGAGATTGCTCATTTTTCATGGCGTGCGTCCTGCAAATTCCGACCCAAGACAAGATCTATCGAGTCCAGCGGATTCAAACGGTCACAATCGTTTGGATGACTGTAGAGGCCGGACAACTAAGTCGGTTCTGTCGTGAGGGTAATTTCACTATTCGGTGCGAAAGGTTCGGGCCGATCTGGGGTCAAGGATATCCGGCATTGGAAACGCCGGGTTATTTTCAGATGTCCTGGACGGGAACAGGATCGGTACCAGATTCTCTACTAGATGGCCGTGCGCCTTATGAACCGCAGCCATCGAAACGGAATATGTGGCAATGCCGGATGGGCATCGTCGTCGGCCCCAGTGATGACGCCCGGATCAAGCGATAGCGAGCAGTCCCCAACCTACGAGATTGAGAAGATGCTTGAAAGAGACAACGAAGCCCGTGATGCTTTTCTGGAGCTTTACCCGTACTCCGCCCTGTACGGGTTTGGCTACTGCCAAAACTTGGTGTGCCCACCTGAAGGAGCCAAGGTTGCGCCGAGTCTCGGCGCAAGACCGTTCCGAGGGACACGCCTTCAGGAAAACCATGACGACGATAGTGTAGGTTGAATTTCGCGAGAGCCTGTTGTCAATCCGTGATGAGATCCTTCAATCGCTTGAACATCCAGTAATCTCCGCTCTCATCACCTCCCCATGTGCGCACGATCACAGTGCGTCCGCCCATCCTCGGAGCGATAATTGAATTAGTCTGCCGAAGAACAAGGAGAACATCATGCCGGAGAGCGCACTGACGGAACCGATCAAAGTCGAAAAGGAAGTCTCGAAAGTCGTTCCATCTGCGCCTCCGAAGAAATCATCCAAGGCATTCAATTCATTTCAGATAGCGCAGGCCCAATTCGACAAGGTAGCCGAATACTTGGGGCTTGACTCGGCCACCAAAGATCTCCTGCGCTATCCGCTGCGCGAGTTCCAGTTTGCCATCCCGGTGCGCATGGATGACGGCACGGTGAAGATCTTCCGCGGTTTCCGCGTGCAACACAACGACGCACGTGGACCGGGCAAGGGAGGCATCCGGTTCCACCCGCAGGAGACGATCGACACAGTGCGCGCGCTATCCATGTGGATGACGTGGAAATGTGCCGTGGTGGATATTCCGCTCGGCGGGGCGAAGGGTGGGGTGATCTGCGATCCACATAATCTTAGCGCACGGGAGCAGGAGCAGATTTGCCGAGGCTGGGTGCGCCAAGTGGCAAGGGATGTCGGCCCGGTGACCGATGTACCGGCCCCGGATGTAATGACCGACGCGCAACACATGCTCTGGATGCTCGATGAGTTTGAGAAGATCCATGGTGGCCGGTTCCCCGGCTTCATTACCGGCAAGCCCGTCGGCATGGGTGGCTCACTTGGCCGAACCGAAGCCACGGGCTATGGCGTCGTCATTACATTGCGCGAGGCACTCAAAGAATTGGGCATACGCCCCGAGAATACTCAGGCCAGCGTCCAGGGGTTTGGCAATGTGGCTCACTACGCCATCGAACTCTACCAGCGGTTGGGGGGGCGGGTCATCGCGGTCTGTTGCTGGGATCAGGCGGACCAGTGCGCCTACACCTACCGCAAGCCCGACGGAATCGATCTCAGCAAGCTATTGTCGATTACGGACCACTTCGGCGGGATCAACCAAGGGAAAGCCAAGGAACTAGGCTATGAAGTACTGCCTGGAGAGGAATGGCTTGGGCAGGATGTCGACATACTCATCCCGGCGGCGATGGAAAACCAGATCACTGGCGACAACGTCAGCCGTATCAGTCCCCAGGTACGCATCATCGCTGAAGGCGCCAACGGGCCAACCACGCCGGAAGCCGACGCTCAGATTCAGAAACGCAACATCCTGCTGATCCCCGACTTTCTGGCGAATGCCGGTGGCGTGACCTGCAGCTATTTCGAGCAGGTGCAGAGCAACATGAACTACTTCTGGGAGAAGGACGAAGTTCTCGGGAAGCTCGATTTGAAGATGACATCCGCGTACTTCGCGGTCTCCGATCTGGCTCGCCGTGAGAAGTTGTATATGAGAGATGCTGCCTACGCCATCGCAATTGGGCGTGTAGCTAAGGCCTGCCACGGACGCGGCTGGGTGTGACGGTCGTCGCTAGCTCCGAGCTCGATGCGCGCCACTCCGGCGATGCGCGTTGAAACGTGCGGCATCCGCTATGATGCAGTGGGAGGTGTCGATGAGCGGCCTGAAGCCTCTCGTTGCGGAGTTGCCGGTCTTCGACCGCAAGTTCTGGGATGGTACCTTCCGCTGTACACAGATCGGCTCCGGGTCAATCGGTGGCAAAGCCAGCGGATTGGTGTTCATCAAAGACCTCCTTGCCGAGCAGATCGACCCCGCCTCCTTTTCCGATGTTGATATCAACGTCCCAACGATGGCGGTCATCGCGACGGACTGTTTTGATCAATTCATCGCACAGAACCGTCTGGCCGAGTTGCCCTTCGAGGAAATGCCAGACGACCGCATCGCCCACGCTTTTCAGAAGGGCGACCTCCCGGTTGAGTTGCTCGGTGATCTCCGCGCGCTGATCGTTCAAGTCAAAACTCCTCTCGCAATCCGCTCCTCCAGCTTGCTTGAGGACGCACTGGAGCGCCCGTTTGCTGGCGTTTATGCAACCAAGATGATCCCTAACAACCAGCCCGATCCGGACACGCGATTTCGTCGACTGGCGGAGGCCATCAAGTTCGTCTACGCGTCGACATACTTTCGCGAGGCGCGAGACTACATCCGGACTACTGGGACCAAGCCCGGCGAAGAGAAGATGGCGGTTATTATCCAGGAAGTAGTCGGCCAGCGCAGAGGAGATCGCTTTTATCCTGACCTTTCTGGCGTGGCGCGTTCCTACAACTTCTATGCGTTTGAACCGGCGCGTCCTGAAGAGGGCGTTGTTACGCTGGCACTGGGGCTGGGGAAGACGATTGTGGACGGTGGCCTAGCCTGGACTTTTTCACCTGCATATCCGAAGAAACCACCCCCGTTCGCTTCGGTGCAAGAGTTGCTGAAGGGCACCCAAACGGAATTTTGGGCAGTCAACATGGGCAAGCCATCCGCTTACGACCCAGTCAGTGAGACCGAATACCTGGTGCATGCAAATCTGGCCGATGCAGAAGCCGACGAGGCCTTGTATTTTCTCGCCTCGACCTACGACCCGGAACGCGACCGAGTGGTCCCGGGAATTGGATCTCGGGGACCGCGGATCCTGAATTTCGCTCCGCTGCTGGTGCGGGAGGAGTACCCACTGAACGACTTGGTGAAAGCGCTGCTCAACGCAGCGGAGAAGAGCGTTGCTACCAAGGTCGAAATCGAGTTTGCCATCACGTTGCAGGGGCGGCGTGGTGAACGGCCCCGGGCGCGCCTGGGATTCCTGCAGGTTCGCTCCATGGTGGTTTCCGATCAGGTGGTAGACGTCACGGTCGAGGATCTTTCTGATCTGCGTGCCATGGTGGCGTCGGACATGGTGATGGGCAACGGCACCGTTGACGACATCCAAGATATTGTCTTCGTGCGGCCCGACAGATTCTCGCCGTTGCACACGCCTGCCATCGCGCAGGAACTGGAGTCGATAAACCGGGAACTGCGGGAACAGAAGCGGCCCTTCCTGTTGATTGGCTTCGGCCGCTGGGGCAGTTCGCATCCATCACTTGGCATTCCCGTCGACTGGAGCCAGATCTCTGGGGCGCGAGCGATCGTCGAGGCGACGTTGCCAGAGATGAATGTGGAGTTGAGCCAGGGTTCCCACTTCTTTCACAACTTGTCGAGCTTTCGGGCAAGCTACTTCATGGTGCAACATGGGCGCCATTTTGGAATCAATTGGGATTGGCTGAACCGGCAGCCCGTTGTGCACGAAACGGAACTCATCCGTCATGTGCGCCCTACAGAGAGGATCTCGGTGCGCGTCGATGGGCGAACGGCGCGCGGAGTCATCGTTGCTCAGACCCGAGACACCGCGAACCAGAGAAAAAAGTGAAGCCAGACGAAACTCAATTCGGGACGATGCTCCACGCTCTACGGGAGCGGGCCAAGGAACTGAACTGCCTGTATCAGGTGGGCGAACTGCTGAGCCAGGCAACTCGACCTCTTGAGGAGATTTTCCGTGGCATCATCGAGGTCCTGCCGCCAGGCTGGCAATACCCGCACGACTGTCAGGCTCGGATCGTTTTTGAGAACCTGACAATCCAGCCGCCGAACTTTCAGGCGACGCATTGGGTTCAGAAGGCCAGCATCGTCGCGCAGGGTGAGACGGTAGGAACGGTCGAAGTTTCCTACCGTCGGGAGATGCCGAGATCGGACGAAGGCCCGTTTCTCAAAGAAGAGCGCAAGCTGATTGAGACGATTGCCGAGCGAATCGCAAGCGCGATCACTCAACGGCGGCTGAGGACCGCATTCGAGGGCTGGGCGGCAGCGGATGCTGCCGCGACAGTGCAAGGGGAGTGGCGTATTGTGCTCGAGTTCCTGCGCGATACGGACCCTGCCCTGCTGAAACGGATTTCGCGCAAGTTGATCAATCACTTGAGCTGGAGCGGTGTCCAGGAGGCCAAGGACCTCCTGCAGCGCGGCGGGTCGATCTTGCCAGCCGAGCCGGACCTTTCCACCGATGAGAACCGGCCTCTTCCCCAAGACGCTCCCGGCCGGTCCCCCGACTTGACGACCCAGGCACTCCGGATCGCGGGGGAGCATATGAGCGAGACCGAAATCCTCAACTGCGTGACCCGATGGATCAAGGAGGACAAGGCCAGTTTTTTGGTGCGGGCACTGGAAAACCAGGACACTTCGCTCGGAGAAATCATGGAGTGTATCGAGCGCTACCGGCACATCGGCGTCGAAGAGGGCGAACTTTCCCTTTATACCCAGAAGGGTCTCCGGGTATCACTGATCCGACGCTTCTTTTCCGAAAGCCTCGACTTCATCAATGTCGCCAAGAATTTTATCGAGGTTGAGGATTTCTACGATCTGTTGGGTAAAGTCATCTTCCCACCTGGCTGCCACGGCAAGCTGGGCGGGAAAAGTGCGGGCTTGTTTTTAGCCAAGAAGATCATAGACAAGGCCCCTGAAACGAGCGCACTTCTGCACGAAGTCAAGGTGCCCAGAACTTGGTACCTCACCTCCGATTGGATTCAGAACTTCGTGCACCATAACGATCTGGAGGACGTTCTCAACAGGAAATACATGGAGATCGACCAGGTTCGGCAGGAATACCCACACCTGGTGGCTCTGTTCAAAAGATCCTCGTTCCCTTCGGAATTCGCCAAGGGACTCGCACTCGCGCTCGATGATCTCGGTGATGTTCCGTTGATCGTCCGCAGCTCGAGTTTGCTGGAAGACCGACCTGGATCCGCGTTCTCCGGCAAGTACAAGAGCCTGTTTTTGGGCAACTATGGAACCAAGGAAGAGCGTCTGGCCGCATTGATGGACGCTATCGCCGAGGTGTACGCCTCGATCTTCGGCCCGGATCCCACCGAGTACCGTGCCGAGCGAGGTCTCCTGGATGTCCATGAAGAGATGGGCATCATGATCCAGGAAGTTGTGGGCCAGGCCGTTGGCAAGTACTTCCTGCCTGCGTGCTCTGGGGTCGCGTTCAGCCACAACGAGTTCCGATGGTCCGCGCGCATTAAGCGCGAGGATGGCCTCATACGGCTCGTACCTGGGCTGGGAACACGTGCCGTGGATCGCGTCGCCGATGACTATCCCGTGCTGATTGCTCCGGGCCAGCCAAGTTTGCGTGTCAATGTCACCGCCGACGAAGTCCTCAGGTATTCACCCAAGCGGATTGATCTCATCAATCTGGAGACCAACGCTTTCGAAACCGTCGACGTCGCAGAACTCCTGCGCGACGCCGGCGCCACATACCCACAGATTCGTAACCTGGTATCGCTCGTGAGCCATGACCGGGTCGAGCCAATCATCGGACCGATGCCTGATTTCGGTTCTCAGGATGCAGTCTTCACCTTTGAAGGACTGATTCGGAAGACTCCCTTCGTAAGCAGCATCCGCGAATTGCTGAACCTGCTGCAATCCAAGCTCGGGACACCGGTAGACATTGAGTTCGCATACGACGGGAAGGATTTCTATTTGCTTCAGTGCCGGCCGCAAAGCTACGGCGCTGACGCGGTCCCGGTCGCAATCCCGCAGAACTTGCCGTCGGACAAGGTCATCTTTTCGGCTGCCCGTTTTGTGTCGAACGGCAAGGTGCCGGAAATTTCGCACATTGTGTATGTCGATCTCGAGGGCTACAGCCAGCTTCCTGACCCATCGGCCATGCGCGATGTCGGGCGTGCGGTGGGCAGGCTCAACAAGCTGTTGCCGAAACGCCAGTTCATCCTGGTCGGGCCCGGACGCTGGGGTAGCCGCGGCGATATCAAACTGGGGGTCCCAGTGACCTACTCCGATATCAACAACACGGCAATGTTAATCGAGGTCGCACGCCAGAGAGGAAATTACCTGCCTGAGCTGTCTTTCGGGACCCACTTCTTCCAGGATCTCGTAGAGGCCTCAATCCGCTACCTGCCTCTGTACCCCGACGATCCAACGACGGCGTTCAACGAACTGTTCTTTCGACGGTCGCGCAACGTACTTCACGAGTTGCTCCCCGAATTCGCGCACCTTGCGGAGACGCTCCGGGTAACTGACGTACCGCTCGAAACGGGTGGACTCATCCTACGAGTTCTGATGAACGCCGACTTGGACCAAGCGATTGGGTTCCTGTCACCCCCACAGCAAAAGATCGGATCAATCGAGTCCGAAGCTGAGTTCATTGACCGTGGAGCGAATGAACACTGGCGCTGGCGTTTTCGCATGGCACAGAAGATCGCGGCAGATCTCGATCCGCAAAAATTTGGAGTGAAAGCGTTTTACCTAATAGGTAGCACGAAGAACGCCACGGCGGGGCCGGGCAGCGACATCGACATCTTGCTGCATACCCAGGGAAACGAAGAACAGATGAAAGAGCTGCTGCTGTGGCTCGAAGGCTGGAGCCGCTGCCTTGCAGAAATCAACTTCCTGCGGACCGGGTACCGCACGGACGGGCTTCTGGATGTGCACCTGGTCACTGACATGGACATCGCAGAACGTTCGAGCTTCGCCGTAAAAATCGATGCCATTACGGATCCCGCGCGTAAATTGCCGATGAAGGATTCTCAGGTCTGAACTACAGTAATTCCCGCGCAGCAGCCTCGGGCGATTCCAAATCAAAACGCACTAGCGCCAACTCCGGGCCATCGTGAGCGCCGTTGATGCAGACTGTGCGCCCGATTCGAGTTTTCCACTCGCCCGTCAAACGAGCAGCTTCGTGTATGTGACCGTGCAGGGTTAGCAAAGGCTGGCGCTCCTCGATAAACCGCTTGACCGCGATGCTACCCACATGCACATCCAGCGCAACGTGCTCATAAGTCTTCCCATCCAGCGCCGCGCGGTCGAGTGGCGTGTCGCACGGCGGAGTATGGAAGAGAAATACTGCACGATCGAGCGGATCTTCACCTACGAGCGAAGCGATGTCCTTCTGAATCGTAGCCCATTTGATCTCGCTCTCTTCTGCCAGCACGCTCCTGCGGCCCTCCTCAGGAGAAACACAGCCCGGCGGAACATACCGGGAAACATCGTAATGCTCCCAGTCCTTCAGCATGAAAGGGGTCGGCGGAACATAGGCGAGACCATATATGGGGAAATTTCTCAAGAAAAGCTTCCGCCCGTGGATGTAGTGCCAGATGCCATCGGCGGCGGCGGCGACGAAACCCTCCTCCTCGCGGCGTGGATCGTCGTTGCCAAGGATGAGGAAGATGTCAGGATAGTTCACGCCTAAGGCGGCGCGGGTTCTCGTAAAAGTCGGGACTAGATAATCGTCTAAGAAATCATCCTGCTCGGATTGAATTATTGAGAACGCGGAACGAGGAAGCAGATCTCCACCGAGAAAGACGGCAGCGGGGCGATCTCTGATGATTGACGCAATTAATTTGTCGTACCGATCGGTATGTCCGTGCAGATCGGTGGCGAAGAAGCAGGTCGGCAAGCCCCATCCCTTTCATTGCTTCGTTCCTAATCTTACAACCCATTAATTCTCCTGGGAAGCGACCGAACTTAGAAAGAAAAGGTGCGTTTCTTTCTCTCCGCGTCAGTTTCCGGTGGTGCTCACAGTTACTGGTTCCGAGAATAATGGTCCGTGATCGTACCTGCTCGTTCTTGAGCAACTGCCGTAATAGTCCCCAACAGGCCACAGCAAAATGAAGCAATGATGATCCCCATCATGACCGTGCGGACGTCATGCAATCGCATCTGGAACTCCCTTCTCACGTTGAGCGCTCCGGCCTCCCATCATTTCTCTGTGCCTACCATCTTGAGCAGTCCCAGGAAACGAACCGCAGCATCCAGGTCATGTCTCTCCCTTGTTTCTGGCGAGCCCGCATACCATAATTTCCGCGCCCGATTCTGAATTGCTTTATGTGCTTCCTCAATCCGTGCAGGCAATCTGCCACGATCTGATTCTAGGATCGCCACTCGATAAAGTCCGGCCATCCTCTACCTGTACCTGTGTCCGACATAAGCCTAACCCTCCTTCGGTGAATATGATGTTCCCCCCTTTTGAGAAATTCTCTTGGGGGACCGGCGGGTTCATCTTGAAGGAGGGGAGACTAACAACGAAGCAAGCAGAGGGATCGGAGGTTAGATCGACAATCGCAAAAAAGACAGTTGGAGACACGCTCTGCGACGTAGTGAACCGAGGCAGGGCACGGAACAACCACGACAGCGCCCTGGAACAGCACCCGCGGATGAACCGTGCCACGAGCACTTGGGGAGATCACGGCGGGGCGTGCGGCAAGATTGATGGTCAGAGGAACTTGAGCGTCATCACTCTCGGCCGCAACTGTCGGAGGAGCGCCAAACAGGATGAGTGCAGCTCCGAGAAGAAAAATCATCTTGCGAACTGCATTCATAATCCGGACCGAAGGTCAAGGGACCAAACGCATACTGCGATCTATTTGCACCACATTCGTTGATAAACGAAGCGGACGTATTGCGAAAGTAGAAAGTTTGACGCGAATCGTTAGCTTTTACGAAAGCATCACGAATCACCGACATTCGCGCTAGAAGATCGCGCCGCGAGACAAGGATGTCCAAAAAAAAAGTTTCCCCTCGCTCAGAGCCCCGACCAGTGATGCCCCATAGTTCACGCGGGCGAAGCTACCGCTTTGCTGGCTGCCGACTACTCACGGGAAACAGCCTGTCTCGTGCGGCTTCGCAAACCGCAACTACCGCAGGGTGGCGCACTTGCCGCTCCACGGAAATCGCATAAAAGCGGACAGTGATCTTTGCTGTCGCACCGATCTTCTGAAAACCATACCGCCGCGAAGAGTTGGTCCACTAAATCCTCTTCGTATCGGATGTTCCGTGCCAGTAGATACGCCACAAACAGATCCGAGAAAGTGTGTTGCCGGTGAAGCGCCAGCATCATGGCTTTCTTGTCAAGGCGCAAAAGTTCGCAGTCCGTCATAGCCGTTGCGGACCCCATGCGTAGAGTCTGTCCCGCCAGGCTACCCTCTCCAAAGAAGTCGCCCGTGCTCAATATGCCCAGGGTTGCTTCCTTGCCGTCATTGGAAACGACCATGAGTTTCACTTTGCCTTGCTGGATGTAGAAGACTGCGTCAGCTGCGTCCCCTTGCGCGAAAACTGTTTGTTTCCTGGGAAAGGTCAGGACTTTCCTACCCTCGCCGATGGTGGCGAGAAACTTCTTAGGGTCGAAGTCCCGTATTTTCGTTCTTACTTTGGCTGGCGGCCCCAAAACCTTCCTCCAAACTGCGTAGATACAGTCCATAAAATTCTCCCAAATCCTGATCCCGAAATACGTTCACTTTTGCACACAATTCTGAAAAATTGATGGGGGGATGGCTGCAGCGAAAGCAATGGATCGAAACTGGCGTTTGCCGTCGACGCCCTGAGGCCGCTGAATCATTCAGGCGAGTCGGTTCACTTGTCGTCGTTCGAATAACAGGCGGGATCTACGGGAAATCGGATCGGGTTCACTGCAGTTCCGATCGGTAGAAATGGCGACGCTCGAACAAGGAAACCGGCAGTTCGAATACCCGAGTCTCACTACCCTCGAATACGAACTGTTTTCCGCACTCTTGCACCGGACAAGTGGTGTTGAGCTTGCCCTCATTGTGGGTGTGTCCAGCGGCCCTTCCTTGAACGACAACCCAAGCCCCACAGCCAGGACATGTCACGCACGAACACACAATCCGATCCGCCACTCAATAATTATAGGGCGACGGAAAGCAGGCAGGCGACCAAGACCTCAGCTGTTGCTCACTTTGCAGGAGAGCAACCAGGGACGCGGCCGCTCTCCAGCCTCCGCGGTGGATCAACCCCGCAGCTCTTATTGCGAAGAGCTGGCTTTCTGATTCTTAACCTGCAGATTATTCACGACCTGCGTCACGTTGGGCACTCNNTCCAGATCGGAGTTCACGGCCTTTGCTTCTTTTTCTCCGCCCACGGGAATCACGGCAATTTGATCTGCGACAACCTGGGCGCCCGCCAGAGACTTTGCAAGCGATTCGGCTTGCGACTTGTCGTTCTCGCTGGCGACTTGTCCCCCGAGGGTCACGATGCCCTTGTCGCGATCCTGACTGACGGTGACGTCTTTGAAGCCGGCTTGGTCGAGCGATTTGCGAATACTGTCGGAAACGTCAGGCGACTTCGTGGCGGTCTGCGAGCATCCGGCCAGAATCCCGACAGCGAGCAACGCAACCATAACCACGGACAATCTGAGCTTTTTCATATTTCTCCTTTATGAATTCGAGATGGAATCTCAAACGGCGATGAAGAGATGGCTAGAGTGTTGCCTTTGTATCCCACGTGTTCACCCCAGCAGCCTTGAAACAAAAATCACTTTCACGTTGATCAGGACGGCTCGATGTGAATCGAACCGTCCTGAGCCCCCCATTTCACCAGTTCCAAATCCACTGCAGCCTAAGCGTGTTTTTTCTGCGGTTGATCGTGTTTTTCCGGCTCCGACTGCGGAACTTTGGGCTGTGCGATCGGGACCACCGGTTTCTGTTGCACTGGCTGATTCGGCTGGATTACCGGTTTCTGCTCCGGAGGAGCGGGCTTCTGCGGATCGCTATGTTGCGGATTACGATTTTCTTGATCTGACATCTCAATTTCTCCTTTGCTTGTCTTGCTGTTGTTGGTAATTGATGAGTTGTTACAAAGTGTTGACGCTGATTCGAACGTTTACCAGGGACAGCCGCTCAGGTTCAGGCCTGCAAGCAACACGGTCTTCATAAGCGGCGCCTTCGTCGTTATGCGTCACACGAAGGCTGAGATGTTGATCCGTATCCGTACAATTGTGCGATCGTGGGCAACAACTGGCTGGCCAAACGATCCTTGGCTATAAAGGCATCGACCCACTTCAAGGCCTGCTCAGGAACATCCGCTGCTCCGGATAGCATGATGATTGCCGCCTCCGGCCTTAGTCGCCTCATCTCAATGGCGACCTCTTGTCCGTTCATTTCGGGCATGAAGTAATCCAGGATTACAACGTCAACCGAGTGCTTGGAGGCTAGTTCCAATCCCTTGCCACCGCTTTCAGCGGTAAGAACGGAATAGCCGAAGCTTTCGAGGAATGATCTCTCGCATTCCAGCAGGTCTTCGTTGTCGTCGATACAAAGCAGGACCGCGCTTTCGAGTACCGGATACACCGCCGCAGGCATGGTTCACCTTCAAAATAATTTTCAACACTTCGGCTCGGGAAACTGTTCAAAATTGCTCACACCGTGCGCGGTGGAAACCGGATCACGTTCCAACGGACACCTCAGTCGCTCCCAATCTATTGGGACGAAGGCACAGTCGGCATCCCCTAGCCTCCGTGGCGCTAAGCTCACAACGCTACGCTCATGTAGCCTCACGGGTAGCGCGGCGTACTGGTAACATCTCCAGGACGGCGAGTGATTATCGTATCGTTGAACAGATCGGCGCCGGCCCGGTTTGCTAGAAAGCGGAGGTGCGAATCGATTTGCCAATGACCACCATGAGTCCAGCTCAGCGCCAGGGTAATCTCACGGGCGAGAAGGCAGCGCATGTTTCCGATCAATTACTGGAAAAGGCGCGCGCCGATACCGAGACCGTCCTGAGAGAGCTTGAATCGCGACTAGACGGCCTGAGCCAGGCGGAAGCCGATTCCCGGTTGAAGCAATACGGGCTGAACGAGATCGCCCGCGAGAAGCGTCAATCAGCCTTGATGCGGCTCCTGAGTAACGTCAAGAATCCATTAGTCCTCTTGCTCACGGCGCTCGGAGTGCTTTCCTTTCTGACCGGTGACCTGCGGACAACAGCGGTCATTTTCGTGATGGTAGTTCTGGGCGTGGTGTTGCGTTTCTTCCAGGAGATGCGAGCCGATAACGCCGCTGAAAAGCTCAAAGCAATGGTTAGCAACACGGCGACGTTGGTGCGTGATGGCAAGGAAGCCGAAGTACCACTCAAGATGCTGGTGCCGGGCGACATCATTCGGCTGGCCGCCGGCGATATGGTCCCAGCCGACGTACGGGTGCTTTCCGCTAAAGACTTGTTTCTGAATCAGGCGGCCCTTACCGGCGAATCCCTACCCGTGGAGAGAAAAGCCGACTCCACATCGGCCGACGTTCAGAACCCGCTGGAACTGCCCAATATTTGCTTCCTGGGCTCCAACGTGGAGAGCGGCTCCGCGACGGCCGTGGTCATCCATACCGGAGACAAGACCTACTTTGGATCGCTGGCTGCCAGTATCGTCGGGCAGCGTCAGCTGACCAGCTTCGATAAAGGTGTCAACCGATTCACCTGGCTGATGATCCGTTTTATTGCCGTGATGGTTCCGGCGGTCTTCCTGATCAACGGACTGAGCAAACATAACTGGTTGGAAGCTTTCCTGTTTGCAATGGCGGTGGCAGTCGGACTCACCCCCGAGATGCTGCCAATGATCGTGACGGTCAACCTGTCCAAGGGCGCGCTGGCGATGGCGCGCAAGAAAGTGATCGTCAAACGTCTAAATGCCATCCAGAACTTCGGGGCGATGAACGTGCTGTGCACTGACAAGACCGGCACCCTTACCCAGGGCAAGATCGTACTCGAAAAGCATTTGGATGCACACGGCGATCCGAGCGAGAAGGTGCTGCAGTATGGCTACCTGAATAGCTACCATCATACCGGGCTGAAGAACCTGCTCGACGAGGCGATTCTCGACCATGAGGAACTGGAGGAACGCCTGAAAGCGAAAGACAAGTATCGCAAGATCGATGAGATCCCGTTCGACTTCGTGCGGCGCCGGATGTCGGTGGTGGTGGAAGATGAGACCGGCTTGAACACGTTGATCTGCAAGGGTGCCGTCGAAGAAGTGCTCGGCTTGTGCAACCGGGTGGAAGTCAAAGGAGAGGTTATCGAGGTCCTGCCCGAGCACGACGCCAAACGCCGGTTGTTGGCGGACGATCTGAACGGTCAGGGCTTCCGTGTGATCGCCCTCGCGTACAAGCAAATGCCGGGTGCGACGGACGAACCCGTTTATGCGGTCAAGGATGAGTCGGACCTGAT
>PMCH01000277.1:10527-12893 GCA_003154055.1 Acidobacteriaceae bacterium | reverse complement strand
GGCACCCAGGTCGGCACTTTAGCGCGCCACGAACGGGACCGCTTGCTGCAACTGACGGGTGGGGCGGCGGCACCGGCTGCAGCTCCGGCGGCAACTCCAGCAACACCACCGAGCCAGCCTCCGAAGAATTAAACCGCCAGCGAAGAAGAGGTTGGTCCCGCTTGCTCACCAAGGTTCGCGACATCATGGCGCTGGAAGAGAGTCTGGGGTATCACTTCCGGCAGCGGGAGTTGATCGAGCAGGCGCTGACGCACAGTTCACAAGCACGGGAACTGGAAGCGCTGGGCGGAGCGGGCCAACCGGCATGGCGCGGGGACAACGAACTGCTCGAGTTCCTGGGGGACGCGGTTCTGGGGATGGTTACCACCGAAGCGTTGTTCCACCGTTTTCCTTGCTTCCAGGAAGGCCACCTTTCGAAGCTACGCGCTCACCTGGTCGGACAGCGGCATCTACTGCGCACCGCCGAGCAACTGCAACTGGGCCATTATCTGCGTTTGGGCCGGGGCGAAGAAAAGAGCGGCGGCCGCAGCAAGGCTACGCTGCTGGTGGATGCCTTGGAAGCTGTGCTGGCCGCCTTGTATCTGGACGGCGGATGGGAACCAGCCCGAAACTTCATCCTGCGCGCCATCGTGGAGCCCGAACTGGCGCACATGAAGCTCGAGACCAGCAGCATGCCGGTCATGGATTTCAAGTCCGCTCTACAAGAACGGCTGCAGGCCAACGGACAACGGCAGCCGGTGTATGCGCTGGTGAAAGAGGAAGGCCCCGAGCACAAGAAGATGTTCACGGTCGAGGTACGGTTGGAGAGCCCGGAGACGTCCGAGTTTGTGGCGCGCGCCGAGGGCGCTACCAAGAAGCGGGCCGAGCAGGAAGCGGCGCGCCAGGCCCTGGACTATTTGACCGCACACCCGGAATCGGCGCTGCCACGTGTGGCTCGCAACGGAAGCGCGTCTTAGTCATGTCCTGGAGCGAGAAAATATCCTCGGGAGACTGGCCCGCGACCATTCAGTCGGTGGCGGGAACCGTGGTCATCGCCATCTTCGTGGTCACCTTCCTGGTGCAGGCGTTCACCATTCCCTCCGAATCCATGGAAGACACGCTGCTGATCGGCGATTACCTGCTGGTGGATAAGTTCTGCTATGGCNNCAACGGGAACTGGCCCCGCCTGCTGCCCTACCGCAAGATTCAGCGGGGCGACATCATCGTGTTCCATTACCCGGTCAACCCTGCGCAGCATTTCGTGAAGCGAGTCGTGGGAATCCCCGGCGACAAGGTCCGGCTCATCAACAAGAGGGTCTTCGTCAACGGCACGCCGCTGCAGGAACCTTACGTTCACTACATCGCTCCGGACCGGCAGCCTTACCGCGACGACTTCCCGCAAACCGACGTGCCCGGTTCCGGAGTGACCGCGCGCTGGTGGAGCGAGATGCGCAAACTGGTCGAGAACCATCAGTTGATTATTCCGGAGGGGAGCTATTTTGCGCTGGGCGACAACCGCGACGACAGCCAGGACAGCCGGTACTGGGGTTTCGTACCGCGGGAGAACATCATCGGGCGGCCGCTGGTAGTCTACTGGTCGGCCCGTAACTTG
Organism: Acidobacteriaceae bacterium; assembly: GCA_003154055.1. Lineage (GTDB taxonomy): Bacteria > Acidobacteriota > Terriglobia > Terriglobales > Acidobacteriaceae > Acidiflorens. Next base: position 11,302 of record PMCH01000277.1, on the reverse strand, counting down.
AACAACGATCTCCCAGGGTCGCCAACCGCGGGTGATAGACTTTATCACCTTGCCTATGCAGTGACGCATTTCTTCCAGATTACGCGCTGGGAACGTACGTTCCGGCTGGTGCGCTGAGGAAACAATCTCCGAAACAGGTGAGTAACGTGCCGAAGAAAGATAAAGAAATAGAGAAGACTAAAGAAGAGAAGCCGCGCGAGACCACGGTGGAATTTCTGGCGTCCCTGGCAGGAGTGCTGGTCACGGGCTTGTTCATCATCACGTTTATCCTGCAGGCATTTGAAATTCCCTCCAGTTCGATGGAGGACACGCTGCTCATCGGGGATCACGTGTTCGTGAACCGCGAGCAGTTTGCCCCCCAAACGCGCTGGCTGGGACCGCTGCTGCCCTACCGCGACATCCGGCGAGGCGACATCGTGGTGTTCCTGTCTCCCGAGGAAAAGGGCCTCTTCGTGGTGAAGCGCATCATCGGCATTCCCGGAGACAAGATTCATTTGCGGGACGGTGTGGTGTACCGCAACGGCGAGAAGCTGGATGAGCCGTACGTGCGCCACAAACTGGCTGACTACAATCCCTATCGCGACAATTTCCCCGCCGTGCCGCCCTCGGAGATGTACGGCGTCAGAAACCAGGAATGGCAATTTGCATTGCCGTCGCATCTGGAGGCTGGCGATCTGGTGGTACCCCCCAACAGCTTTTTCGGGATGGGCGATAACCGCGACGTCAGCTACGACAGCCGCTACTGGGGATTCATCCCGCGCGCCAATGTGATCGG
>PMCH01000277.1:0-10511 GCA_003154055.1 Acidobacteriaceae bacterium | reverse complement strand
CGCGGACGTTCAAGGCCGTGCGGTGAAATTCCTTCGCTCCAGGCGTGGGCTGGCCGTCATCGCGGCGGTCCTGCTGGCGCTGTTTCTTTTTCGGCCGGGCGTCTCCGGGCTCCGAAAACGCATTACCCGCTCGATTGGCTCCGCGCTCGGCCGGCAAGTCACTCTCGAAAACGTGCGCGCCCATCTGCTGCCTCGCCCCGGCTTCGATCTGGAGGGGTTGGTCATCTACGACGATCCTGCGTTCAGCGCCGAGCCGATGGTTCGGGCACAGGATGTCTGGGCCGGAATCCGGCTAAGTTCCCTGTTGCGCGGACGGCTGGAGATCTCGACCCTGAGCGCGACCGAGCCCAGCATCAACCTGGTGCGCAACAACGACGGCCGTTGGAACCTGGAAGGTCTGCTGGAACGCACCGCGCACATTCCGATCGCACCGACGGGCAAACCGGCATTGGAACGCCGGCCCGCGTTCCCTTACCTTGAAGCGACTCACGCCCGCATCAACTTCAAACTGGGACAGGAGAAGAAATCCTACTCGCTCACGGATGCGGACCTGGCGCTGTGGCAGGATTCGGAAAACTCATGGGCAGCCCGCATCACAGCCCAGCCGGTGCGCACCGATTTCAATCTCACCGACACCGGACGGATCCGGATTAATGCCACCTGGCAGCGCGCAGTGCGACTGGGAGAAACGCCCGTGCAAGCCGCGCTGCGCTGGGAGAACGGACAACTTGGACAGATCACCAAACTCCTCTCGGGAAGAGACCGCGGATGGCGCGGGGGCGTGAACCTGGCTGCGGATATCTCCGGAACTCCTCAAGCGCTCCTGGTTCGGACCCAACTGACGATCGCCGACTTTCACCGCTACGACATCAGGGAAGGCGAGGTTGTCCGCCTGGTCACCGATTGCACGGGCCGTTACAGCAGCGTCGATCGGGGGCTGAAAGATCTTGCCTGCGACTCGCCGGTTGGCATCGGAGTAGTGCGCCTGCAGGGGAATGTGGGTCCGGTCTCGGCCACGCCCGGTTACGACCTGAAGTTGACGGTTGATCGAGTGCCGTTCCCTTCCGTTCTGCGCTTGGTGCGTCTGACAAAGAAAGGCCTGCCCTCGGACCTGGTCGCTACCGGACAACTGGACGCTGTATTTCTCGCGCAGTGTGCCAGCACGGGACCACCGGCCGTGAGTGGAGCAGGCGCGGCCTCGGATTTGCGGCTGGCGTTGAACGGCGGAAAAGACGAGATCAGTTTCGGCGACGTTCCCATCGTACTGGCTGGGGGCGCGTCGAAGGCAACCATGTCCGCGGAGCTCAAGAACAAAGTCGTCGACCAGGAACCGCCGGAAGTCCACCTGCGATTGGGTCCATTTCCACTCGGGCTGGGCGCTCCCACGCCCACCACGGCTGGCGGATGGCTCTCGCTTTCTGGCTATCGCTTCTTCCTGCGCGGAGACACGGAACTGAAGAACGTATTTCGCCTGGCCAATGCACTGGGCGTCGCCGGACAGCGCCCGACGGTCGAAGGCGCTGCCCGGGTGGACCTCAGCCTGGCGGGACCTTGGCAGGGATTTGCAGCGCCAGCGCCGACGGGAACGGCGCAACTGCACAATGTGCGCGCGGGGATGCGCGGGCTGAATGTACCGATTGAGATTGCGTCGGCATCGGTAGTGCTAGAGGCGGACGCCATTTCGCTGACGAAACTTTCCGCCGCAGTCGGGACTACTTACTGGAGTGGGGAGGTAACGGCACCCCGCCACTGCGTGGACTGTATTTTTCATTTCGATCTCGCGGCCGACCAGCTGTCGACCGGCGAACTTACGGAATGGTTCACGTCTCATCCCGCCAGGCGCCCGTGGTACCGGTCTTTGAGCGCTGGAGCGCAGGAAGGGCCGTCCCCGCTGCTTGCACTGCAAGCCAAAGGCTCCGTGCGGGTGAGCCGACTCGCATTGAGGAAGGTGATGGCAACCCAGGTGACGTCGAAAGCGGAGTTCGATCGAGGCAGGATCACTTTGAGCGGACTGCAAGGACAAATCTTCGACGGAGTGCATCGCGGAGACTGGTCCATTGATGTTTTATCCCAACCGCATCAATATCGAGCCAGGGGAATTTTACAGGGTGTGTCTCTGGCTGAGGCAAGCGCGCTGACGAGCGATGCGTGGGTCACGGGAACAGCCGACGGCCAGTACGATCTGGCAAGCACGGGAACCACGATTGCGGATCTGGTAGCCCATGCCGAGGGCGACCTGCAGTTCTCCATGCAAAACGGAACGCTGAAGAACATCGAGCTCTCCGCCGGAGCCAAGCCCTTTCCCGTTCACAGATTCCGCGGAGAAGTGAAACTGAAAAAGGGGGAGTGGGAGCTGCGGGCGGGCAAACTGGAATCCCGCGACGGCGTCTATCAGGTAATCGGCAGCTCTTCTCCCACCGGCGGGCTGAACTTCGTTCTGGTACGGGGCGACGAGCAGAAATGGAACGTGACGGGCACGCTCGCCAAGCCACGCGCCGTACCTGCCCATCGCACCGAAGCTCGGACCGCAGTCAAACCCTAACAGGCTGCGGAAAAACTCACGAATGCATGCATCACCGTGGAAGAGCGGCCCTTCAGGGCCGCGTAAGCCCCGTGCAATGAATAAGGGGCTTCAGCCCCGGTGGTCGCCTTCCCTCGGCGAATGGAGTTTTTCCACCGCCTGCTAAGTGTCGGGTGCCAGCGATCAAGTCAGTACCGTGACCGCGTGATTGTTCTGATTTTGATGATGGAGATCCCTCCGCCGGACTCTACGGCGTGTACCCTGCTCCCCGCAGCACCTTTCCCGGCAAAGCGCCGGTCATCTTTCCACCTTCGATTACGGGCACCCCGTTCACCAGGACGAACTCCATTCCTTGCGAGAGTTGATTGGGATTGTCGAAGGTTGCCAGATCGCGGATCGCCTCGGGATCGAAGATCACCACGTCGGCCCACATGCCCTGTTTCAGCACACCGCGATCGGCGAGGCGCATACGCTGTGCCGGAAGCGCGGAGAACTTGCGGATGGCATCTTCGAGCGTCAATTTCTTCTCTTCCCGCACGTATTTCCGCAAGACGCGGGGAAACGTTCCATACGCGCGGGGATGGGGGTGTTCCTCGCCCAGAATCCCTTCCGGTGACGCGCCCGATGAATCATTGTCCACCGAGACCCATGGCTGCTGTAAGGCAAGCGTGACATCAGGTTCCGACATCCCGAAAACAGCGCACGCTGTGAATGCTTTGTCTTCGACGAGAAGGTCGAAGAGCGCATCCATCGGGTCTTTGTTCCAGGTCTTAGCCACCTCGGAGAGGCGCTTCCCCTGAAACTGCTTCAATGCGGAATTCTGCACCACACCGATCATCACAGCTTCCGGGCCGGGGATTTCCTGCCATTCGTTGTCCCAGTCTTTCGAAGGCGTCTCCATGTCTTTGCGGATTCGCGCACGGGTTGCCGGATCTTTCAAGCGCTCGATTAATTTGGCATCGCCACCATCGTGCGCCCACGGCGGAATGAAAGCGGACATACTGTTGAACCAGGCCGGATAGGCGTAGGTGTCCGCTGAAACGTCCGCACCCTGCGCGCGGGCCTGGTTGATCCTGGCGACCACCTCCGGCATGCGTCCCCAGTTCGCCTTACCCGCGACCTTGAGATGCCAGATCTCGACGGGGACATGGGCTTCGCGCCCGATGCGTAGTGCTTCATCAATCGATTCGAGAATGGTGTCGCTCTCGTTGCGCATGTGGGTGGCGTAGATGCCGCCAAACCTCGCCGCCTCTCCCGCGAGGGCAATGAGTTCTTCGGTCTTTGCGTAGGGAGCAGGCGCGTATTCGAGCGACGTCGAAACGCCGACCGCGCCGTCGTGCATCGCATCGCGCACCAGGGACTTCATCTTTTCCAGTTGCCCGGGATTGGGCTGCTTGTCATCGTCGCCCAGAACCATGCGGCGCACCTGGGTGGCGCCGACGTAGCTCGCCAGGTTGATTCCCATTCCCTGCTTTTCGAGGCGCGTGAAAAATTGGCGGAATGTTCGCCAGTCGGGAGTGATCTTGAGATGTTCGTAGCCGGCACGATCAGCTTCGATGATGGCGTCATTCAGCGGCGCTGCCGATCCGCCCTCGCCGGTTATTTCGGTCGTGATGCCCTGGTATATCTTCGACGGAAGCCGGGGATCGACAAGGATCGTCGCCTCCGACTGCCCCAGCATGTCGATGAAGCCGGGAGCAACCGCCTTGCCGTGCGCGTCGATGGTCTTCTTGCGGGCGGACTCAGACAGGTTGCCGATGGCAGCGATTCGGCCGTTGCGGATCCCGACGTCTCCGGAATACCAGGGAGATCCAGTGCCATCGATGATGTGACCGTTGATGATGACGAGATCGAAAGACTGGGCAGCGCAGACGGATACGGAGAGCGCCAGAAGGACGAACAGAATAAAGCGATGAGCGATAGTCATGANNGGCCAATCAAAATTCCAAGCAAAACCCAGAGCCCGAACCAAAGCCACTCCCGTTGAGAAAAGTGGCCCGGCACAAACGGCAGGACCTTCATCAGGACCATGGCCAGCCCCACCAGCGCGCCCAATCCTCCGATCATACGGCTCCAGAACGGTGGCCGCATCCACAGGTAGGCCGCGCAGGCCGCCAACCATCCCAGAGCGGAGGCCAGCGAACCGACGTCTGTGATCGGAACGAGAATAGCGCTGCCCAGAAACATGCACAACCCGGTGGCGATACCCACGCAGAGAACCGCTGCCGCGGGCGTTTGATTTCGCGGATGCACGGTGGCCAGCCGTCCACCCACCAGCCCGCGCCGTCCCATGGCGAAAAGCAGGCGGCTGGCGGCAACAAAATTTCCATTAAACACCTTGAACAGCGAGAGCAAAGCGGCGGCCAGAATAATGCTGACGATCCAGCGCGATCCGGTGGCGTGCTCGAACGCAACGGCAGTCATGAATGGCGCTCCGATCAAGTGCTGCCACGGCGCGACAAAGCTCACCGCCGCAATCACCACGATGTAGAAAACGAACCCGACGACTATCGCTGCCCAGATGGCACGCAGGTAGCCGCGCGCGCGGAACTCCGGATTCGCCTCTTCGGCGGCTTTGGTCACCGATTCAAAGCCCGTCATGAAGTACGGCACAATCTGCAGCACCAGCAGAATCGAGATGAACGGCGTGTGCGTGAACAAGGGTGGAAAGTTGGCCGTCGACCCGCGGGTCACGCCGATCCCAACGAAGACCACAAACAGCAACAGTGTTCCGAACGTCGTCCAATTTTGAAATGTCGCGCTCAGGCGGATGCCGCGATAGTTCAGCAACGTGAGAAGTCCGGTGAGGCCCAGGCCAATTACCAGGTGCGGCAGAAAAACCGTCTTCCCACCCACCCGATAGAGTGCCATCGAGTTGAGCGCGGGAAAAATGTATCCGGCGATGCGGCCCACTGCCACCGCTTCCCACGGACAGACAATGAAGTACGCGAGCATCATCATCCACCCGGTGAAAAAGCTTACCGGACGCGGAAACACGCTGGCCGTGTAAGCAACTTCACCCGACGCATCCGGCATGGCCATCACCAGCTTGCCGTACACGTATCCCACGGGCAGCAGCAGCACACCGCCGATTGCGAAGCCAAGAATTCCGCCGAGCGGGCCGCCGCGGGTGAGCCAGTCGTCCATCACGACCAGCCAGCCCACGCCGACCATCGTTCCCCAGCCCAGGGAAAAGTAATCGGTCACCCGCAGTTTGCGCGCCAGTTGGGTCATGCGATGCGCGCGAGATTCGCCCTCGAGAGGCGAACTGAGATTGAAAGGGGACCAGGATTGGCCTTGGCATCGACCCGCTCAGGATGTGGCCCGGCCAGTCTCTTGGGCTTCATGGGCGCGAATTATAAAGCATCGCGCCGGTGAAGCTCAGGCTACTGCATACCGGGGCGGATGGTCGGCCGCCCGCAGGATGCAGAGCGCCTCTTCCAGGGAGGATATTTCAAACACCGCTGTGAGCCGCGTGGCCTCCAGTATCCGGAGTACAAAGGGGGAGGGATTCACCAGCTTCATCTGGATCGACCGCTGCCGGCTCCAGCGGCGCAGATGCAGTAAAACTCCCAGGCCGCCGGCATCGATCTGATCGAGTTGGGAAAGATCGAGTACTAGAACCCGGGCATGCTCCAACTGCTCAAGCCGGCACCGGAGATCTTCCAGCGCCTCACCACGAACCATGCGTCCAGAGCAGCGCACGACGGCGATGTCATGCAATTGTTCGATTTGATAGCGCAGCTCCATATCGTCCTCTACCCTAACTACGCAATCGGCTCGGGAATGGTTCCCGGAATCGGTCACTGTATTGGACGAGAAAAAGCGGGAAAGGTTACCTGGAAGGCGCGTGTCAGGTCTCAGGTGTCAGCAAACCCCCACGGATACACAGAGATGGGTGCTCCCCAAAATGATGTTAGAGCGGCCGGGTTTTCCTGAGACCCGAGACCTGACACCTGTGACCTGAAGTTCTAAGCGTGCACGTGTTCCTGCACCAGGATTTTCGGCTCCAGCAGTGCGGTGCAGGCCAGCGAGCGGGAAATCAGGCAGGCTCGTTCGGCCTTCTCCAGCAGGCGTCCCATGCGCTCACGATCTTCTTCTTTGTCAATGGTAACCACCGGCCGCAGGAGGATGCGGGTAAAGCGGAATCCACCTTCCTGCTTCTCAATGGTGCCCTCGACATTGAGCTCAAGCGAGCCGAATTCGAATTTGGAAGCCTCGGCAACCGCACGCAGGGTTGCCACGTAGCAAGTCGAGACGGAAGCCAGCAGCAGGTGCTCCGGGGTCCACAGGCCAGGCTCACCGCCGAACTCCGGAGGAGCCGCGAAATTGATGGTGCGGGGAATGCCCTCGCCTTCCACTATGCCGCGTTTGTGCGCCGTCCAATGAGCAGTGGTGCGGTAGGAATACATGGTGGGCATGGCTTGCCTCCTGGGCTGACGCTAGCAGGCAGAAATACAAGCGGCTGTGAGCAGAATCACCGAAGACAGTGATGGGCAAGTTCGGGGCTTTCGGCTCCTGGCTCCAACGTTCTTCTACTGTGCGCCTGCTTTCGTCCCCGGCGGCAGCACCGCCATGTTTTCCGCCTTCCAGCGCATCGCCGCCGTGATGCGGGTGCGGCCACTGGGATGATCAAAGAAAATTATCTCTTCGATCGGGCCTGGGTCGAGCTTGCGGTAGTCGCCCAGCTTCAGGTCCACTTCGGCCTCGCCGTCCGGCTGGCGGCTGGCATTCAAACCGAAGATGTCCGCTTCATATTCCTCCGTACGGATCCAGCTGTTGGTCACCGGAGTCAGCACAAAGAAGAAAATCATGAACAGCAGAACCGCGAGCGGGAGGGCAGCGACATCGGTGATCTCGCGCGCACCCCACTGCTCTCCCCAGCGCGCCAGTGCCCACTGCATCCCCCAGTTCAGGAGCGCGAACCCGATGATGAAGAGCACACTGAAGAAGAGCAGGCCTTTGTAAACATGGTTGAGAACATAGTGCCCCATCTCGTGTCCCATGACCGCCTGAATTTCTTCCGGCGAGCAGCGTTTGAGCAGGTTGTCGTTCAGCGTGATGCGCTCGGTACCGAGGAATCCGCTGACGTTGGCGCTGACGCGAGTGGACTGGCGCGAAGCGTCTACCTCATAGACGTCAGTCGCCGGAATTCCGTTGGCGCGCGCCATGCTCAAGATGGGATTCTTGATCTTCGGATCCTGCAGTTTGTTGTACGTATTGAACAGTGGCGCAATATACACGGGAGAGATCAGGGCAAGAATGGCGGAGAACACAATGCTGGCGACCGTTCCCCATACCCACCAGTTCTTTCCCAGGCGACGGACCAGCGCGTAAAGCCCCATCACTGCGATTCCGCCGAGCACCGCGCCCACGGCGAGGCCCACCAACTGGTCGCGCATCCAGGGGCCAAAGGTCTGCGTGGCGAGGCCGTATTTGTGCTCACGAAAATAGCCTTCGTAAACGGCGAGCGGGAATTGCAGGATGGTGGTGATCAGCAGAAACAGAATGAAATAGATCAGGTCCTGAACTCCTCTCCAGGAGGAGACTCTTGCCGCCCAGTCCCGTAAACGTGCCGACAGGCGTGATTGCAACAGAAAGATCAGGACGGCGCTGCCCAGCAGAAAATCCCAGAGCAAGAACCAGTAGCCGCCCTCGAAGTAGGCGTCGGACCGGGCCTTCTTGTCGGGCGGAACCTTGGCGAGGTAGGCGTCGGTGGCAGCTTTCACGTCGAAGGCCGGGCCGGCGGACGCAGCGGACGGCGAACTGGATTGCACAGACTGCGGTTGGGCTGAACAGCAGGAAACAATCAGAAACCACGCGGCAGCTAACCACGCCAACTTCCGCAGAAGAACCATGACCCACCTCGGAGATGACAGTTTCGCTGAACGCTGCATCTTAGACGAGCAGCCTGAGAAAGGGTACGGGCATTTTGACGCCAAGGCCCCGGTTAAAGTCCCGCCTCGATTCGCGACCTCGGATCGAGCACATCGCGCAACGCGTCGCCGATGAAATTAAAGGCCAGCACGGCCAGCATCACCGTGAATGCCGGAAAGAGCACCAGGTGGGGCGCGTCGAACAAATGGGAGCGTGCATCGTTGAGCATTGATCCCCAACTGGCAGTCGGGGGAGGCACGCCTAATCCCAGGAAGCTCATAGTCGCTTCCGCCAGGATCGCGCCAGCCATGCCGATGGCCGCCTGCACGATCACCGGCTGAATGATATTGGGGAGGATGTGCCGCGTAATGATGTGCAGATCGCCGGCTCCGAGCGCGCGTGCCGCCTCGACGAATTCCCTTTCGCGCACCGCTAATACTTGGGCGCGCACCAGGCGCGCGTAGCCGACCCATCCGCCGAGCGAGAGCGCGAGCACCAGGTTGAAGACGCCCGGGCCTCGGAAAGCGACGAAGGCGATCGCGATCAGGATGCCGGGAAACGAGAGGAAGGCATTCATCAGCACGATATTGACGAACCGGTCGATGCGTCCACCGTAGTATCCGGCGAGGCTGCCGATCAGGAGGCCGAGTGCCAGCGAACACATGACCACGCTGCTGCCGACGAACATCGAAATCCGCGCGCCCCAGATCAGGCGGGAGAGGATGTCGCGCCCGAGTTCATCGGTGCCGCAGAGATGCTGCGACGAAGGTGCCTGGAGGCGGTTGGGGAGTTCGATGTGCGCGGGGTCTTGGGGAGCAATCCAAGGAGCGAAGAGCGCACAGAATACGAACACGGCGACCAACACGACTCCCACCGCCGCCAGCGGGTTGTGACGGGCGAGGCGGGGGAGCGAGATTGTGGCGGTAGACATGGCTTCACAAACCTTTAACCGCAAAGCTCGCGAAGAAAGATCGCAGAGTACGCAAAGCAAATCGAATGGGCTCTCTCATTGCCTTATCCTCGGGTTCACCGCCGAGTACAGCAGATCCGTCAACAAGTTCACGGCAACATACGTCAGCCCAATCGCCAGGATGCATCCCTGCACCAGGTAGTAGTCGCGGTTGCCGATCGCCTGGATGGTCAACCGTCCGATCCCCGGCCAGGAGAAGATTGTTTCGGTCACAATGGCCCCCGCCAGTAGCGCGCCGAACTGCAATCCCAGAACAGTAATAATCGGGATCATGGCGTTGCGCAGGGCGTGACGGTATGCCACGGTGCGCTCGGTCAGGCCCTTGGCGCGGGCGGTGCGGATGTAGTCCTGACCGAGTTCCTCGAGCATCGAGGTGCGCACCATACGCGTCAGAATCGCGGCCAGCGCGCCGCCCATGGTGATCGCTGGAAGCACGAGGTGCGCGATCGTGCCCGAACCGGAAACCGGCAGCCATCCCAGCTTGACCGCGAAGAACAGGATCAACACCGGCCCCAGCGCAAAGTTAGGAAACGACAGACCGAACAAACTAACAACACTCAGCACGCGGTCGTCCCAGCGATTGCGTCGTTGCGCTGAACGCACACCCGCCGGAATCGCCAGCAGGATGGCCACGAACAACGACGCCAACGTGAGCTGCAACGTGAATGGATAGCGCGCTGCGATCAGGCTCGTCACACCCTGATTGAAGCGCAGCGACTTCCCCAGATCGCCATGCAGCACGCCCTTCCAGTAATTCAAATATTGCTGGCCGAGCGGCACGTCGAGTCCGTAAGCGTGGCGCGCCGCCTGGATGTCTCCTGCAGCCGCGCCTTCTCCGAGCATCTGCTGAATGGGATCGCCGGGAACGAAATGAATCAACAGGAAGACGGTGGAGACGACGAGCCAGATCACCGGCAATGTGTACAACACCCGCCTGAGGACTGGACGCCACATTCAGTCAGCTATTCTCTCAGTTGGCGGCCAGAGATCAAAGTGGTTGCTCCAACAGCAAGAGCCTTGCCCCTCGCGTACAATCCAATGGTTATCCGAATAGGAGATCGTCGTGCGCTATCGGAGTCTCGCAGTTTTCATTGCACTGTCGCTTGCCGGCCTGACCCAGGCCCAGACCCAAAGTCCGGCGCC
>PMCH01000079.1 GCA_003154055.1 Acidobacteriaceae bacterium | reverse complement strand
GGCGATTACCTGGTTGCGCTGAAGTTTGCGCTGCGCAACCGGCAGGGTCATGTCGTGGATCTGCGGATAGTCGGAGCAACTTACCGAGACGAAAAGAGCCTGGCTGTAGGCCGAAGCATCCGATGAACCGCCGGACTCGTCGGCACTGTGGTTTTCGGCCAGCAACCGAAGTAGTGGCGCAGCGTCGCCATGTTCAAGGTAAGCCCGAGCTGCGGGATCCAGTTCACGATAGACCACGGAAACCGTTGCGTTCGACACCATCAGGTAGTCGAGCGCAGCGGTATCGGCGCGCGTCTTGCGCAGCACGCCTTCTCCATCGCGGGCATATCCGGTAAATGGATGAGCGCGCAGGGACTCGGCTAGCCTGGTGATCCGGGCCATCGAACTGCCGGGGAGACTGTTGCAGGTGGTCGAGCGCTGGCACGCGACATCGAAAGCGAAACGCGCGGTGGTTGCAATCTCCGGATACCAGGCCGACTGGTCCACTGGCGGGTAAGCGCTGTCGAGGATCACCGAACGGAGGCGCTCCGGATGGCGTCCGGCAAACGTCTGGCTGAAGAATGTGCCGTAAGAGTCGCCATAGAGATTGATGACTGGGATATTGAGGGCATCGAGGACGGCCGCCAGATCGTCGGCGGCGAGTCCGCTGCCGTAGAGATAGGCTGTATCGGCGAGTTGCGCTCCGCACGCGCGGATTCCGGCGAAACGCGGATTGGGTTCGTGCTGGACGAGCGGGCAGTCCAGGGCTTGTGACTTGCCGGTTCCGCGATTGTCGACCAGCAGAATGTCGCGGCGGTTGCGGAGCGGCGCGAACAGTTCAAGGTAGCTGGCCCGCGAACCGGTGGACCCGTAACCCGGCCCCCCTTCTTCCGCCACGATCGCTTCCAGCGGTGGCTGAGAATTGTCGGTGTGCGGATAGAACTCAAACCCGACTCGAATGGTTCCCGGGACGGTTCCGCTCGGATCGAGCGCGCGGTCGAGGGTGCCGCAGTAGGCCTGGGCGTCACGGCAGCTGCGCAAATTCACCGAGCCAACCCGTAGAGACCCGGTTAACGGGGCAGCGGCGGGCGACGTGGGGATTTTCTTGCGAGGCGCGGGCTTGGTTCCAGCGAGGCAGGCGGTGGACAATAAAATAACAGCGCATATCTGTGAATGTCTGCCGATCATGAAGCACCTTCCTGAGGCGGAGCGGGGCTCCGGGCGGGGAATGCAAGGATAGCGCAGTTTTCCGGGTTCGACAGCCGGAATCAGGCCTTGGGCTTGAGTTCTTCCATCACGCTCTGGATCAGTTCCTTAGCGTCAGTCAGGTTCTTCATGACGATCTGGACGTCAAGCACCGGCTTGCCCGGCCAGCGCTGGCTCTGGCAATAGACGCCATGCTGACCGATGAGGGCCATCGCATCGGTGACCAAATCCATAGTGACGGCCAGGCGTCCGCGCGGAATGCCCATGCGCGTTTCAAAGTGCTCGAGGTCTTCCTGCTTATCGTCGAAGACGGCCATGCAGAGATTGTAGCGGGAGAGTGGGTATAATTCTCGAAGTCAGCATTTAGCTCTTAGCCGTTAGCTTATAGTCAAGGCTCTTCGACCGACACCGGATTTCTGATCCCATCAACCGGCTGGAGCTGCATGCCTTGTAATGCAGTTCCGAAACCAACGGCAAAACTCAGGTTACTTTCAGGAGGAACGTCATGAAAAGAAATCTCGCAATTGCGGTCCTTACTCTCTTCGCCCTCACGACTCTTGTTTCCGCTCAGCAAGAGAAATCGAAACGCCCCAGCCCGCCCGCCAGCGCGCAGTGCAAGTTTGCCGACGGCAAGACGGTGAAGGTGGATTACTCCAGCCCGCGGGTCAATGATCCAAAGACTCATCAACCGCGCAAGATCTATGGTGGGTTGGTTCCTTTCGGACAGGTCTGGCGCACGGGCGCCAACGAAGCGACCACGTTTGTCACCGACACCAACCTCTCGGTGGGCGGCAAGGACGTTCCCGCCGGCAGCTACACCATTTTCACCGTTCCCAATTCTGATGCCTGGGCGTTGGTCATCAGCAAGAAAACGGGCGAGTGGGGGACTGACTATCCGGGCGAGAACGAAGACCTGGCGCGCGTGCCGATGAGCGTCTCCAAGACCTCCGCGCCGGTGGAAAACTTCACCATTGTGTTTGACCAGAAAGGCGGCTCTTGCGCCTTGAACCTTGACTGGGAGAACACCCGCGCCAGCGTGGACATCACCGAGAAGAAATAAGCGGTCGAAATTGGGCCCGGGCCGGTGCGCCAGCACCGGCTTTTTCTTCTTGCGTGATCACAGAAATCCGCGGAGTTCCGCGCTACAATTCCCGGCGTAGCTCGTAGTGCCATCGAGCGGGAGGTTCCCATGCCCGTGTATGACTACGTTTGCAACGCCTGCCACAAGCCATTCGAGCTGATCCTGACCCTGAAGGAGCATGACAAGGAAATCAAGTGCCCGAAATGTGGCAGTAAGAAGGTCGAGCAGGAAGCGACTGCCTTTTATACGGTCACCGGGAAGAAGAGCTGAGCGTACGGGGTGACATTACCCAAGTTCGCCCCTTCCACCGGAAACTGTTGATCTGGCGTGACGTCACCCGGGAGGGCGCTCTCCACCACCGGCCGGAGTGACTGGCATCACAGCGCCCGGTAGCCTGGGAGGGTCATGCTGGGGTGGGATGACTCTGCTCTGGATCCTCGCGGGGGCCGCGCTTTTGGCCGGAATCGTGGCGGCGTGGCATTGGTATGGGCAGGGATCGCGCAAGCTCAGTCGCCAGGTTGAGGAAGCAGACCGGCGAGCCACGGAGAGCGAACGGCAGCGCGACTCGATCCAGGAAGAGCTGTTCCGGCGCCTCTATGAGCAGCGCGAACTGGACCGGCAGAAGATGCAGTTCCAGGCACAACTCTCGGAATACGAGAGATATGCTTCGCTGGCTCAACTGGCGCTGGGGGCGGTTCATGAGATCAACAACCCACTGTTAGGAATTCTCTCGCACCTGGAACTCGAGTTGAAGGATTGCCAGGATTCTTCCCAGCGCACTGAAATACAACAGTGCATTGCCGGGGCCAGGCGAATTTCCTCAACCCTGCACGGCCTGGTGAACTACGCGCGTCCGTCGCCACCGCTGTTGAGCAAAATCAGCCTGCTGCGCCTGGCATCCGATACCATTGCATTCCTGGAACACCAGCCGCTGCTGCGTGGAAAAGTGCTGGAGAACCTGGTGCCGCCGGATCTGCCGCCCATCCGCGTGGATGCCAACCAGCTTTCACAAGTGCTGATGAACCTGCTGCTCAACGCCGCGGAAGCGACGCCGGAAGGCGGGCGCATTACGATCTCGGCGGCAAAATTGACTTACGTGGAAAGTGTCGAAATTCGCGTCGCTGACACGGGCTGCGGCATTCCGCCCGAGGTGCTGGGTCACGTCTTCGAGCCCTTCTTCACCACCAAGCAGGGAAGGGGCACCGGACTCGGATTGAGCATCAGCCATGCGTATATCAAGAGTCATGGGGGCGACATGCGAGTGGATAGCGTCTTGGACCGGGGCACGACTGTGACTTTGACCCTGCCTTTGCGCATGGAGCAACCCTCGGAAAAGGAAGAAAAGGAGCAGTCGCAGATCGTAGTGTGAAATTGCCATGCCCTACAGTGTGCTGGTTGTCGATGACGAGGAACTGACGCTGCGTACGATCTCGCGCGGGCTGCGGGATGAAGGCTACGAGGTTGTCACCGCTGGCTCGGGGGAAGATGCTTTACGAATCTTCGCTGAACAAGCGCCCGACCTTGTCCTGCTCGACATTGTGATGCCCGGCATTGACGGAGTCGAGGTTCTGCGCCGCATGAAGTCGGCCAATCCCGCCGCCATCATCCTGATGATGAGCGCGTACCACATGGTGGACCGCGCGGTGGAGGCCATGAAGACCGGGGCCTTCGACTACCTGATCAAGCCCTTCCATCTCGTTGACCTGATGGAAACGCTGCGCCGGGCCAGCGAAATGCTGGCGCTGCGGGTGCGTGTCCGGGACAACGTCGAGACGGCCAAAGGGCGGTACAACTTCGGCCGCGTGGTTACCGAAAACACCGCCATGCGCTCCATGCTCGAGATGGCGAAGAAAGCGGCGGAGGCTGACCGCACCACCATTCTGATCTTGGGCGAGAGCGGTACTGGCAAAGGCGTCCTCGCCCGCGCCATCCACTACGCCAGCCCGCGCGCCAATATGCCGCTGCTGGAATTGAACTGCGCCGC
>PMCH01000074.1 GCA_003154055.1 Acidobacteriaceae bacterium | reverse complement strand
TGGCCGAGTACTACAGCGAAGTGGGCGTGAAGTGCCGCTACATGCACTCCGAAATCGAGACCCTCGAGCGGGTGAAGATCCTGCGCGACCTGCGCCGCGGCGAGTTTGACGTATTGATCGGAATCAATCTTCTACGTGAGGGCCTCGATCTCCCCGAAGTTTCGCTGGTGGCAATTCTCGACGCCGACAAGGAAGGCTTCCTCCGCTCGGCGGGCTCGCTGATCCAGACCATCGGCCGCTGCGCCCGCAACCTGAACGGCCGCGCGATCCTGTACGGCGACAAGATGACCGACTCCATCAAGAAAGCTCTGAGCGAGACCGACCGCCGCCGCGCCATCCAGCAGGCCTACAACGAAGCGAACGGCATCACGCCCGAATCGATCGTCCGCCCCGTGGACATGGCTCTGGCCGCCATGGTGGCCGCCGATTACACCGACCTGACCAGCGTCGAAGCCGACGGCATCCCGGAATTCAAGTCGCAGGGAGACCTCGACGCCTACATCGCGAAACTCGAGAGCGACATGCGCGAATCCGCCAAGCGGTTCGAGTTCGAAAAGGCGGCAAAGCTCCGCGACACGATCAAAGAACTGCGGACCAAGGAATTTCTATTCGCCTAGAGGTGTCCGACCGGCCACGGCTGGCCGTCGCCCGCTGCAGAACGCGGTGCATTCTGTCCCCTTATCCACATCACGATCGTAATTAAGGCTTGTTACTCTCGAAAACAGCGCTCACCGATGGCGTTTTCCTGTCTATGATTTGCCGCCGAGCCCGCGAGATGTAACCCACAGGCTGTAACGGCCGTAATTTGTATCGTGCGCGGCACCGAACCTAGAATTCCGGCCAACCTCCAATGAAATCCCCCATGACACCGAACGGCCAGAAACGGCGTTGGGCGCGGCACCCAGTCGACTTTCCAGTCAACGTGGCCCTCTACAACGGAACAAAGAAAACGCTGGTTCCCGGTCGTGTTGCGGAACTCAGCGAAGGTGGCATGATGCTCTACGCGGGATTGCCGCTGGACCCCGGCGACCTTCTGGAAGTCGAATTCCAGATTCCTTTTCCTCGCACCATCCAGGCCGTCGTTCGCGATCGCAATGGGTGCGCCTTTGGCCTGGAATTCATCGCCCCACTGGCGCCCTAGACAATGGCTTCAGCGGGCGGCCCGGCGAAAAAACTCCGATGCGCATAAAGGACACTGAACTCCCCTTTGTGTGAATGGAGTGTTACATCCCGGCTTCGGACATTGTGTCCGCCCACCGGCCAGAGCCGGCGGTCCGCCGACAGTATCGCCTCTAAGTGGCAGTTTCCACGCTATTTGAGCGCGTTCCCTGCCGCCTGCAGGCCAACCCATCCCGGGACCTATTGGGTACTCGACGTGCCCCTCCCGGGACAGGTGTAGGTGTGTGGACGAGCAACCTTCCCCGCTGGGGCTTATTCCCGGCCACCGCTCATCCCGCCTGGGAGGTTTTCATGCGTCTCAGCTTTCGTATCGCGGTTGTGGTTGCCCTGGTGCTCTTGGTCTCCGGCTGTCTTAGCGCCCAAGCTCAGATTGGCGACGTCTTTGTCGGCACCTGCGACGGCACTCCCTTCAATACCCTGCTGAATGAAGCCGACGCCTATGCGCCCAGCGGACAATTCCGCATCGCCTTCAATGGCTCTCACCAGAACGCCTGCCTGACCAACATGACCTTCGACGCGGCCGACGATCTGCATGTCATCTCCGCGCCCTTCGGAACCACCAACTGGAACGTACTGAAGTTCGACAACTCCGGCAACCTGCTCGGCACCCAGGGTCCATTCAACACCCCGGTCTCGATCGTGCACGATCAGTCCGGTAACTTCTATCTGGGCGCGGGCAATGTCATCAAGATCGCCGCCAACGGCAGCGTCTCCAGTCTCGCCGTCGGCGGAGGAGCGCAGTGGGTCACGCTGCTCTCGGACCAGCACACGCTTGTTTACAGCACGGCCGCCGGCGACGTGAAGAGCTACGATGTCTCCGCGCTGAGGCAGGGCCCCGACTTTGCGCTCGACGCGCAGGCTCACGCTGTCCGCGGATTGCCCGACGACACTCTCCTGATCGACCGCAATGGAGCCATCACGCACTGGATCCCTCCCTGCAAGGGATGTCATCCCTACAAGCAGAAGACGGCCTATCAGATTCCCGCCAACGCCGATACCCTGGCGCTCGATCCCGACGGTGTCAGCTTCTGGACCATCAATACGTTCTATGACGCCATCAACCAGTTAGGAAAAGGAAATGTCTATCGCACCAATATTCTGACTGGCGATGCGATGGGGAGTTTTGCACTGACTCCGCTGACCAACGGCCGGACTTACGCCGCCACCATCGGGGTGAATGGCGATGGCATGAATACGACCGCCACTGCCACCCCGTCTTTGACCTTCGCCAGCCAGGGCATAGGCACCATCAGCGGTAGCAAGGCCGCCGTGCTCACCAACACCGGCCCGGTCGTGATGACGGCCAGCAAGTTCACCGTCACCGGCGATTTCGCCATCAAGACCAACGGATGCCTGAAAGGCGTTCTCCCCGGCGCGTTCTGCAACGTCACCGTCACCTTCAGCCCGACCCAGGTCGGCAATCGCACCGGAACGCTGACCATCTTTGAGAACGCCAGCAACAGTCCGCAAACCGTGGCGCTCTCCGGCATCGGCAAAGGGACCACTACGACGGCGCTCACGTCCTCGCTCAACCCGTCCATCTACGGACAAGCCATCACCTTCACCGCGCGCATCACCAGCAACGGAGGAGGCGTCCCGACGGGCACCGTTAGTTTCGTGGACGGCACCCAGGCCTTCGGCAAGGCGACTCTGAGCAACGGTGTCGCTACCCTGACCTCTTCGAATCGCACCGCCGGCACGCATTCCATCGTGGCCAAGTACAGTGGAGACGCCGCGAACGTCAAGAGCGAATCGCCCACCCTAACTCAAACCATCTCCCAAGCCACCACAACAACGACCGTCGCGTCGTCGGTGAATCCTTCCCATGCCGGACAGTCCGTGAGGTTCACGGCAACGGTTCTATCTCCAACCGCCAAGCCCACCGGCACCGTGACGTTCACGGCGGGAACGGTGACTCTGGGGACAGCGACCCTCTCCAACGGCAAAGGCAGTCTGACGACGTCAACGCTGGCGGTGGGCAGTACCACCGTGACCGTAACGTATCCGGGGACGGTGAATATTGTTGGCAGTTCGGGATCGATGATTCAGACCGTGCAGTAAGGGCGAGAGGTCGCCTTCCCTGCCAACACAGTCATCCTGACCTGAGCGAAGGACCAGCCGCGTGCCGTCTATTCAGAGCGAGAGCCGCCCGCGACCCGCCTACCTGGCAGGTATCAAGTCTCACAACACGATGTGATATGCCGCACTGCGCTGAATCCCGGACCTAGTGCAGCCTCTCTGTGTAACAGCGCTTTTCGCGCAATGGGTCTTAGGGGCCCTCCACCTGCGCGGAAGTTCATCAGTGCGGACCCCCTGCTCGCCATCCGCGGGCGTACTTCAAGACATCTCGGTTGGAGGATTGCATGCTTCATCTCGATACCGGAAATACCGGTTTCATGATTTTGTGCACCAGCCTGGTCATGCTGATGACCCCGGGTCTCGCCTTCTTTTATGGCGGCCTGGTGGGCCGCAAGAACGTCCTGGCCATCATGATTCAGAGTTTTGTCTCCATGGGCTGGACCACCGTCATCTGGTACACCTATGGCTATTCTCTGTGCTTCAGCGGCGACTGGCACGGCGTCATCGGCAACTTTCACAACGCCTTTCTGCGAGGAATCGACCTCAACACGCCATCGCCGAANNACCAATCGGGTCACTTTCAAGGCCTACATGCTGTTTCTGACCGGCTGGCTGACCTTCGTCTATTTTCCGTTCGTGCACATGGTGTGGGGCGGAGGCTTCCTCCAGCAATGGGGCGTGAAAGATTTCGCGGGCGGCATTGTGGTGCACAACATTGCCGGAATGGCGGCCCTGGCGTCGGTGTTGTATGTGGGCAAAAGGCGGGTGTTGGATCGCGGGCCCCACAGCATTCCCCTGGTCGCGCTCGGCACCGGGCTGCTGTGGTTCGGATGGTATGGCTTTAATGCGGGCAGCGAGATGCGCGTGGATTCCGTGACCGCCACCGCATTTTTGAACACCGATGTGGCCGCCTCCTTTGCCGCAGTTGCCTGGCTGATGGTGGCCTGGCTCAATGAGAAGAAACCGAAATTGCTGGGTCTGCTGACCGGAGCGGTCGCGGGATTGGCGACGGTGACCCCGGCAGCGGGTTATGTCTCGCCCACCACGGCGGTGATTATCGGCATCGTCTCGGGCGTGGTTTGTTATTACGCGGTGGAAATGAAGAACAAGCTGCACTGGGACGACGCACTCGACGTGTGGGGAGTCCACGGAGTCGGTGGATTCCTGGGGATCGTCATGTTGGGCATTTTCGCCACCAAACAATTCAATCCCGAGGGCGCGAATGGCTTGCTGTACGGCGATCCGACGTTCCTACTGAAGCAGGTTACCGCGGGCGTGTTTTCGTCGGTCTGGGCGTTCGCGTTCACTTACGCCATGTTGCGGATCATCGATGGCTTCACTCCGGTGAAAGTCACGGAACAGTCGGAGGAGATTGGGCTCGACGAATCTCAACTCGGCGAACATGCTTACGATCAATCGCCCGGAGAAGACTTGGTTCACGCCGGTCGCTAAGCGAGGCGGGTCAGCCCACCTTTCGCGTCGTGCGGTGTTTGGAACGAAGGTCTCATTTCATTTATCCTTACCGCACGTTTGAAAGGAGTTCCATGAAAGTTCTCTCAGTGCTTTTCGTGACCCTGACCCTGGCCGCCCTGCTCGCGGTTGCCGCGGATCAGCCACAACCTCCGGCGGCGGGCAACCCGGCGCCTGCGTTCAGCCTGCCGAACCAGGAAGGCGCACAGGTGTCGCTCGACCAGTTCAAGGGCAAGTGGGTGGTGCTGTACTTCTATCCCAAGGACTTCACCTCGGGCTGCACCATCGAAGCGCACAATTTCCAGCGCGATCTCGACAAATACACGCAGAAGAACGCCGTGATCCTGGGCGTCAGCGTGGACACGGTAGATTCCCATAAAGGTTTCTGCACCAAAGAAGGATTGAACTTCAAGCTGCTTGCGGATGCCAAGCACGAGGTGGTCGAGAAGTACGGCTCGGTCATGGAATACAACGGGATGACGCTGGCCGAGCGCAACACCTTCCTGATCGATCCCACGGGCGTCATCAAGAAGGTGTACCTCAAGGTCAATCCGAACAAGCACAGCGAGGAAATCCTGGCCGATCTGCAGCAGTTTCAGGCCGCAAAGTAGGGTTCTCACGGCCCAACTCGAGACCCGCCGCGGCGCTTCGTCACGGCGGGTTCATTTTTCTACAGTCGATTTGCCGGGCTTTTGGCGGTGCCCCTCCGTCCCAATAGAACACTCGTTACCGAAGTGACCTTCTGTTGGTGACGCCCGGCACTCTATCTTTAGCAGTGGAGCGCTCTCTACGCGTTGGAGAGCGCGTTCGTCCGCGACTATCTCAGACTGGACCGGAAAATCGCGTCTGGCGGATTCCAGTTCTCAGCACCACCGGAACATTGAAAGGTGAGGATTATGCCGGCCTACAACAGGCTCACTCGGATCTTGCGAGATCGATTGCAGACGCTCCACCTCGTCGTGCTGTTGCTCGGCCTGACCTTTGTCCAAGCTCTTTTGGCGCAAGAACTAGCGCGGAAGGTGATCGCCAAGACGGCCCCCAGCTACCCGGAAATGGCCAAGAAGATGCACCTGAGCGGGAAGGTGAGGCTGGAAGTGGTGGTCGCAGCGGGTGGGGCTGTCACTTCGGCAAAGCTGATCGGC
Organism: Acidobacteriaceae bacterium; assembly: GCA_003154055.1. GTDB lineage: Bacteria > Acidobacteriota > Terriglobia > Terriglobales > Acidobacteriaceae > Acidiflorens. Next base: position 20,003 of record PMCH01000074.1, on the reverse strand, counting down.
GGAAGTCCCGTCTTCGAAAAGAGCGCGGTGGAAGCCGTGAAGCAATGGAGATTTCAGCCCGCGGACAAAGACACGCGGGGGATCATTGTCCTGGAGTTCACCAGCCAGTAGTACGGGCGAACCGCGGATCACCACGATTAAGTTTCACTTCTGAATCTGTTACCATTCCCGCCTCATCACATCGTCATATCTATGCATCTGTGGGCCACGATCGCCGGTCTTGCGCTGATCTTCATCATCCTGCTGGATGCCTTTGAAACCATCGTCTTGCCGCGGCGCGTGCAGCGCAGCTTTCGCCTGACCGCGTGGTTCTATCGCAACACCTGGGTTCCCTGGGCCCGGATCGCGCAGCACATTCACAAGCCTTCCCGACGCGAGAGCTTTCTCGGGTACTTCGGGCCGCTGTCACTCATTTTCCTGCTGGCATTCTGGGCGCTCGGCCTGATCTTCGGTTTCGCGTGCGTGCAATTCGGATTGGGCGAGCACCTGCAACTGGGAAGCGAGCAGATCACGTTTGGCAAGCTCATCTATCACAGCGGGGAAACTTTCTTCACCCTCGGCTATGGCGACATTATCCCCAACAACGCAGCGGCGCGGGCGCTGGCCGTGATGGAAGCGGGCATGGGGTTCGCATTTCTTGGCGTTGTGATCGGGTATCTCCCGGTGGTGTACTCGTCGTTTTCGAACCGTGAAATTGAAATCTCGCTGCTCGACGCACGAGCCGGTTCGCCACCCAGCGCCACCGAATTTCTGGGCCGCCTGGGTTGCTGTCCCGATCAATCGGTGCTCGACGGCATTTTCCGCGACTGGGAGCGATGGAGCGCAGAACTGCTGGCCAGCCACATCTCGTATCCGGTGCTGGTCTTCTTCCGATCCCAGCACAGCAATCAATCCTGGTTGGGAGCGCTGACCGTGATGATGGACGTGACGTCACTGGTCATCACGGGGGTGGACGGCATCCACAACGAGCAGGCGAAATTGACCTTCGCGATGGCGCGGCACGCGGCCGTGGATCTGTCGCAGGTGATCAACGCCAAGTACAACCCGCATGTCCCCGGCCGACTCGACAGCGCGGATCTGCAGCAGATGCGAAAAGAGTTGGCGCAGCGTGGCGTGACGATGAACGATGCGGCAGACGCCGAGGCGAAGCTGGCCCAATTGCGGGCGCTCTACGAGCCTTACGTACATTCCCTGTCGCGCCGTCTGTTCATGACCGTGCCGCCCTGGCGACGGCCCGAGTACAGGAAAGACAACTGGCAGGGCGGGCCCTGGGACCGCGCCATCCAGGCGCAAGCGCTGGAACGGCCGGGGCGAGCGGCTGACGATCACTTCTGAGGCTAAAGGCTTAACCACGGGGGACACAGAGGAACACGGGGGTTGATGGGTTCCCCTGTGTTCCTCTGTGTCCCCCGTGGTTATGGTTTTCTGCCCGCTCTGCTAACATTCTTCCTTCCATGAAGCACATCGGCGAAAACGTGGTGCGCATCGAGGCAGAAGCGCTGCGAGCGCTGGCTGATCGTCTGGCGGGTCCCATGGGTTCGGACTTCAACCGCGCACTCGATCTGATGTTCGCTTGCCGGGGCCGAGTGGTCGTGACTGGCATGGGCAAGAGTGGACTGATCGCGCGCAAGATTGCTGCCACCCTGAGCTCAACCGGTACGCCCGCTCTGTACCTGCATCCGGTGGAAGCGCTCCATGGCGATCTGGGGATGATCGTGCGCGGCGACGTGGTGCTGGCGCTCTCGGCCAGCGGCGAGACCGAGGAGATCCTGCAGTTGGTGGCGACGATCAAGCGATTGCAAGTTCCGCTGATCAGCATGACGTGCGATGACGGGAATGGTGGAAGCCAGAAAGCATCCACGCTCGCGGCGGCCGCCGAAGTCGCGCTCGATTGCTCGATCTCGAAAGAAGCGTGTTCGCTGGGATTGGCACCCACGGCTTCGACGACGACCATGCTGGCGCTCGGCGATGCGTTGGCGGTGGCACTCTCAGAAAAGCGCGGATTCAAGGAAGAAGATTTCGCCAACCTTCATCCGGGCGGCAAACTCGGCAAGCGGCTGGCGCGGGTGGAGTCGCTGATGCACTCGGGGGACGCGGTCCCGCGGGTGAAAGCCAACACGAAGATGCCCGACGTGATCTACGAAATGTCGCGCAAGAAGCTGGGCATGACCACGGTGGTCGACGGCGACCGGCTGCTGGGAGTGATCAGCGANNGAATTCGCCGCGACGGCGTTGGCGCAGATGGAGGAGATGAAGATCACCTCTCTAGTCGTCGTGGACGGCGATCAGCGCGTGCGCGGCATTGTGCACCTGCACGATTTGTGGGGAACGGAGATGGTGTAGAGCTGCGAACTTGCAGCTATCTCAGGAATTTGTCATCCCGAGCGAAGCGAGGGATCTGTAGTTTCTTGGTCAGCGAACAACTGCAGATCCCTCGCTTCGCTCGGGATGACAAGAGGTAGAGTTGTTTGCGAAACCCGCTGAGTTCACAAGCACGGCTCTCAATCTGCATGAAAAACATTGAATATCGAGATGGCGCCGACCTTGCGGTTGAGATCGCCATCGAACTCTACAACGCCTCCGGCCTCGGAGAGCGGCGCCCAGTTGATGATCCGAGCATCTTCTCCGACATGCTGCGTCACGCCAATCTCACCGTAACCGCGTGGGACGGAGACCTGCTCGTCGGCATCTCGCGAACCCTGACAGATTTTTCCTACGTCGGATACCTTTCCGACCTGGCCATCCGCCGCTCCCACCAGAAGCTCGGCATCGGAATCGAGCTCATCCAGAAGACACGAGAAAAGATGGGGCCTCGTTCCATGCTCGTTCTGCTCTCCGCGCCGCAGGCGGTCGAGTATTACCCACGCGTCGGATTTGCGCAGCACCCCAGCGCGTGGGTGCTGNNCTCCCTACTCCAGTACAAAAATATTCTTCTTCGCGCAGATCTCCTTCAGTATCTTCGGCCACACCGTCACACTCACTTCTCCCAGATGCGCTTTCCGGAGCAACAGCATCAAGGTGCGTGATTGCCCGATGCCGCCGCCGACCGAGAGCGGGATCTGGTTGTTGATGATGGCCTGGTGATAGGGGAAATGAAGATTGCCGAGCAGGCTCGAAATTTCAAGCTGCGTCCGCAGGGTGTCGGCGTTCACGCGGATACCCATCGAAGTGAGTTCATGGCGCCGCTTGGTGACCTTGTTCCACACCAGGATGTCGCCATTAAGACCGTGCGTGTCCTTGCCGGTTTCCTTGCTTGTATCGGTGACCCAATCGTCGTAATCGGCGGCGCGGTTCTCATGCGGGAAGCCATCTTTCAGCGCCCAGCCGATCCCGATGATGAAGATCGCCGGATATTTCTGCAGGATCTGCGTCTCGCGCTGCTTGCGCGGCAGGTCGGGGAACATCTCGAGAATTTCCTCCGCGTGCAGGAAGGTGAGTTCCTCGGGTAGGTTGGGGAAGCGTGGATCTTTCAATTGCGGGAACAACTCCTGCGCATACTTCTCAGCGCCGACCAGCACTTTCCAGATCTTGCGCACGATTTCCTTCAGGAAAACGATATTGCGATCGCCGGCCGTGATGGCGCGTTCCCAATCCCACTGGTCCACGTAAGCGGAGTGGTCGTGGTCGAGGAAGTAGTCCTTGCGAACCGCCCGCATGTCGGTACAGATACCCTGGCCAGCCTTGCAATCAAACTGCTTCAGGGCGACGCGTTTCCACTTGGTTGCCGCCTGGACAACCTGAGCATCGATCGGATTCTTGCCGCGGTCGTTCGAAATATGGAACGAGATCGGCGTGCGTGACCCGTCGCGGTCGAGCATGTCATTGACGCCGCTGTTGGTATCCACGATCAGCGGCACTTCCACCATCATCAGGTTCAGTTCTTTGCACAGATTGTCTTCGATATAGCGTTTGACGTGGAAAATTGCCTGCTGGGTTTCGCGCCGGTCGAGCAAGGAACGGTAGTCGGTGGGGAGAACACGTTCGAGTTCTGTGTAGTCACCGATACCCGGTCCCGCCAGATCGGCACGCTTGTCGTATGTGAGAGTGGACATGAAGCCCTCCGCGGATGGAATAAAGACATTCATACCTATGGACTAAACCCGGGTGGACATTAACGCAGTGACGGCGGGCACAGCAGGTTGTGCGGAAAGGGCAAACTCAACACTCGGCATCTCGCATTGGGTACTTGGCCAGCGGCGTGGGAACTGGAAGCGGTGGTCGGGCAGGGGCACACCTTCAGCGGAGCCGCTGAGCCTGGAACCGGGCGGCGACGGGAGTGGGCCCAGTGGCTATCGGCAGAAGCGCTGCAGCTTGGGCGGTGGCGCGGTCGGGAAGTCGTTGAATTCGCCATCCCACCCGGTGCATCCCCGAGAGGTCACGGCGCGAATCACGGTCTGCTCCAACTCGCGCGCCTGGCCTTTTGCTTCTGAGATCTGCGCCTGGGTGAGGGCTCCCCCTCCGTCCAGTTCAGCCAGATCGGCCTGCGCCCTGGACTGCCCGGCGTCGAGCGCGACCACGAACCAGACATAGGCATTGAAGCGATCCTGCGCAACCCCGCGGCCGTCTTTCAGAGCCTTGGCGTAGTAGTACTGCGCCTGCGGCAATCCCTGGTCGGCAGCGGCTTTGTAGAGCGCGGGGGCCTTGGTGTAATCGCGGTCGGCCATGATTCGCCCCAGATAATAGGCGGCAAAGGGATTGCCCTGGTCGGCGGCTGATTTGAGCCACTTCTGGGCGGCATTGACGTCCTGCTGGATGCCTCCGCCAAGGAAGTAGGTGCGGCCGAGCATGTACTCAGCCAGCACGTCACCCTGATTGGCGGCCTTTCGGTACCAATCCACGGCCTGGCTCTGGCTGCCGGCAGTGAGCTGGCCGGTTTCGAAAAAGTAGCCGAGAGCAACCTGCGACGGGCCAAAACCGAGCTCAGCGGAGCGGCGGAAGTATTCGAGGGCGTCGCGGTCGTTGCGGGAAGGGCCGGCCCCGGAAATGGCGTCCATCCCGCGCTCGTAAAGGCCTTCCGGGGAAGTGCTTTGGGCAAAGGTGGCGATGCTGATCAGCACGACAAAGACGGACAGCAGGGTTCGGCGCATGGTGGAGGCTCCGCAAGAAGTATAGGAAACAAAGGCTCTGGTCGCGCAGTTACGAAGGTGTCGCCCGAGGCCGGTCAAAAGGCAGCCCAGCCTCGTTTTTTCGCAGTAGATGTTCGCTCACGGGCGGGCTTGACCTTGGGAAAGGGTTCCCATATGTTCGGCAATCAGTTCTTCAAGGCGCGAGCAGGGAGACCAAACCGATGACGACTGGGAACTCCGTCGATCCGATCGCACAATTTGTGTCGTATGCGGTCGTAGTCTGTTGGTTTCTGTTTGCCCTGACGTTCTTACTGCGGAAGCGGCCACCCAGGGGGCAGGTTACCCGGCGCGACCAGATGGCGCTGATCGGTATCGGGCTCCAGGTCGCAGCATCTTTCTGCGTCTGGTTTCGTCCCTTGCAGCGGCAGTTCTACTCACCGATCATCCCCATGCCCCAGTGGGCGGAAATCCTGCTTGCGATCCTGACTTTGGCCATCGCCGCATTTTCCATCTGGCTGGTGAACGCCGCCGTGCGCCGCCTGGGAAAACAGTGGGCGGTCTCAGCGAGCCTGGTCGAGGGGCACAAACTGGTGGTAGACGGACCTTACCACCTGGTCAGGAACCCGATCTACACAGGCATTTTCGGCATGCTCATCGCGACCGGACTGGCCGTGAGCCGATGGAACTGGTTGCTGCTGGCGGTCGTGGTGTTTGCTTCGGGAACCTACATCCGGGTGCGGATCGAAGAGCGGTTGTTACGGGAAGCCTTCGGCAGCAAGTTCGATGAATATGCGCGGAAGGTGCCCGCGCTCATTCCGGGGATTTACTAGGAATCGCTAGCGGTACCGCTCCCGCAGGAAATCTCCGATCGCGGAGTAGGCGCTGGTCAGGGTCTTCTCGTCCGGCAAAAAGACGATGCGGAAATGCTTCGTCCCAGGCCGCTGGCCGAATCCGGAGCCGTGCACGACCATCACGTATTTCTGGCGGATGAGCTCGGTGACGAAAACGTCGTCGCCCTCGGGAATGTCCAGACTCGGATAGGCGTAGAACGCGCCGCGCGGGGCCACGCAACTGACACGCGGAGTTTCAGCGCACCACTCCATGGTCAGATCGCGGCGGGAACGCAGTTTGCGTTTCACCTCCAACAGGTGGTCTTGCGGTCCTTCGAGCGCCACCTTGATCGCGTACTGCTCGGGATGGTTGGCACAGAGGCGCGAGCGCAGTAACTTGTTCACGCCCTCCAAATAGGGCTTGATCCCCGACGCTTCCCCGCTGGCAATGCCCCATCCGATGCGCCATCCGGGCGCAAGATAGTTTTTCGACAGTCCGCCGAAGGTGATGACTGGCACGTCGGGCGCAACCGCCGCCATGGCAACGTGCGGGTCGTCATCGATGATCAGCTTGTCGTAGATTTCGTCGGCGAAGATCACCAGGTTATGGCGGCGCGCCAGTTCCGCAATCTGCTCCAGCATTTTGCGGGTCGCGACCGAGCCGGTGGGATTGTTGGGATTGATCAGCACGATCCCGCGCGTGCGGGGCGTGATCTTGCGCTTGATGTCTTCCAGGTCCGGTTGCCAGCCGTCTTCCTCGTTGAGGTAGTACGCATTCAGTCCGATGTCGAGCTTTGCCAGCACAGCCGAGTAAAGCGGGTAGTCGGGGCAGGGAGTGAGCAGGTTGTCGCCGGGGTTGAGCAGAGCGGTGAGGCAGATGTCGACCGTCTCGCTCACGCCGGTGGTGATGAACACGTCCTGCACGGTGGTGATGCCCTTGCGGGCAGCCTCGCCGCGAATCGCAAGGAGCGCCTCATTGACGCCCGAGGAGGGAGCATACCCGTTCTTGCCGTCGCGCATGGCCTGGTAGACGGCTTCGATCAGGTGCGGAGGCGTCTGGAAATCGAAGGTGATCGGATCGCCGATATTCAACGGCAGGATCTTGTGTCCCTGCTTGGCGACCTCATCGGCAACGCTGGCCAAGTCTCGAATCGCATAGCGAACTTTTTCCAGGCGGACAGCGGGGGCAATTTCACGGGCTTGGGTGACAGGCATGCGAGTCGCTCACTTTCGCCCTCGATTGTACAAGAGCCTGCCCAGGAGGAACGACGGGAGGCGGCAACGCAAATTGGCGGGAGATCGAGCGGAAAAATCAGGGATGGAAATCGAATTGGACTTCCGCGTTGGTTTGCCACGCGGCCGGGGCGTATTTCCACTGCATCACGGCCTTGGCCGCACTTTCTGCCAGGATGGGGTTGCCGCCCATGATTTCGACCTTCGACACGTTTCCATTGGGAAGCACCACCGCATGCAGACGAACCGTGCCTCCGATCCCGGCCCGTTTTAAGGTCAGAGGATACTCCGGCTTCACCGTGACAACGACCTTGCGGCCGTTTTTTGCGGCGGGGCGTGCTTCCTGGGCGTGAACCGGCACGAAACTGGCCGCCAGACAGAGCAACAAAGCCAGAGTCGCCGACCCGAGCCTCCCGATGACGCCGAGCTTCCGCAAAGAAATTTCAAAAAAGAGGTCGCTTTTCAACTTGTCACCCAGAACGGGATACTCAATCGTCGGATCCGCCTACCTCAACACAGTATGGGTTCCAAGGATCAGGCGACAAGGTTACTCATGTCATGCCGGCAACCTAAATGGACGTAGGAGTGCCTGCGGCCAAAAAACAGCCGTCAGTATCTGACCCTGACGGCTGATGGCTGATGGCTGGCTTACTCCGGCCGGTCGATTTGCGCCTTCTGTAGCTTGTCGGAGTAATCCACATACACCGCCTTCCACTCGGTATAGAAATCAATCGCGCCGATGCCGCCCTCGCGGTGTCCGTTGCCGGTGGCCTTCACGCCGCCGAACGGCAGGTGGACTTCCGCGCCGATGGTGGGAGCATTGATGTAGGTAATTCCGGCATCCAGATCGCGGACCGCGGCAAACGCCTTGTTCACATCCTTCGTGTAGATCGCCGACGAAAGCCCGTACTCGATGTTATTCGCGATCTCGATGGCATTCGCCATGTCGTCGCAGGGGATGATCGAAACCACCGGCCCGAAAACTTCTTCCTGCGCGATGCGCATCTTGGGATCGACGTCGATGAACACGGTCGGTTCCAGGAACCAGCCGTGCTGGTATTCGCCCTTATCCAGACGATTGCCGCCGCAAACCATCTTGGCGCCTTCGGTCTTGGCGATTTCGATGTAGCTCAGGTCAGTCTTGAGCTGGTTCTCGTTCACCGCCGGGCCCATCTCAACCGTCTCGTCGAGCCCATTACCGACCTTGATCTTCTTCGCGCGCGCCACAAAGTGCTCGATAAACTCCCTGTATACGCCCTTCTGCACGATGATGCGGCTGGTCGCGGTGCAGCGCTGTCCGGTGGTACCGAACGCGCCCCAGAGTCCGCCCTCAATGGCCAGTTCGAGGTTGGCGTCATCGAGCACGATCATGGGATTCTTGCCGCCGAGTTCGAGCGAGCAGTGCTTGAAGCTCTGGGCCGCGGTCGCGCCCACAATCTTGCCGACCGCCGAGGAACCGGTCAGCGAAATGGCGCGAACCGTCGGGTGCTCGGTGAGCGGCGTGCCCACTTCGGACCCGAATCCGGTGACGATGTTGATGACGCCCTTGGGTACGCCCGCATCGGTCAGCGCCTGCACCAGGTTGAAAGTGGAAAGCGGAGTGTCCTGCGCGGGCTTGATGATGCAGGTGTTGCCGCAGACGATCGCCGGCAGCAGCTTCCACGAAGGAATGGCCATCGGGAAATTCCACGGCGTGATCATGCCGCACACGCCGATCGGCTGCCGCACGGCCATGGCAAACTTGTTGGGCAGCTCCGACGGCACGGTCGGACCGAACAGACGGCGGCCTTCGCCGGCGTTGTAGTAGGCGGCGTCAATCGCTTCCTGCACATCGCCGCGTGTTTCTTTCAGGACCTTGCCCATCTCGCGAGTCATGTCACGAGCGTGATCTTCCTTACGCTCGATCAGGATCTCGGCGGCGCGGAATACCATCTCCGCGCGGCGGGGCGCCGGCACCAACCGCCACTTGGCGAAGGCGCGCTTGGCGGCATCCACGGCGGCATCCACATCGGCCTTGTTCGAGCGCTGGAAAATTGCGACGACTTCGCGCGTATCGGCCGGATTGCGGTCTTCAAACGTGTTGCCGCTGACGGACTCGACCCACTCGCCATCAATAAAATTCTTGCAAACCCGCGTTTTGGTCGTGCCGCCCAATATTGCCGGGCCGGTCAGGGTATCGGTCGCCATAAATGCCTCCTGGGAATAGTGCAGATCCTCCATGCTAACAACCGGGGTAGAGACGGGCAAGCCAGCCGATTGCTCGGTAGCGGGTCAGTTTGAAATTCCAGCCCATTGAACCCTATGAGAAAGCCATATATTGGGAGCGTGACGGGAATTTGCAGGAGATCGCAAAAGTGCTCGAAAAGCCGGAGGCTCGCGTGAAGACAAAATGGAGAGAGGTCTGTAAGTTCCTGTCAGGCGCGTTCTTTGTAAGCGCAGGAATACTCTTTTACCTCTACATTACGGGCACTCCGATACCGCTGATTGGTACGCATTTTATGGTGGGACCGGGAGTTAACGGCCTGCGTTCCATCATTCACGCCATTCTGTTCTTGGTCACTTTCTACTTCGGTTTTATTCGGAAATGAAGATTCCAAGAGCACGTCCATTCCGCCCAATGGGATTACTTTGGTGACATTCCAGCCCACCCAAGCGGACGCTACCCTGAACTGTGGACCGGCAAGTGGCTGGGAAGGTGTCTTGGATGAAGTGGGCAACGAAAGCGCTCGTGGTGTGCGCGGCGTTTGGGGCTCTATTTTCATGGGGGCAGAGCACTGCCGAGGTGCGCGGAAAAGTTACTGATGCCTCTCACCAAGCGGTGGTGAGCGCATTCGTCATTATCACCGCGGAAGACACGTCCTTCATGCGCGCGGCAACCAGCGACGATGCGGGCGATTTTGAATTCGCTTCCCTGCCGATCGGCGCCTATCACCTGCAGGTCAAGGCGGACGGCTTTCTGGCATTTGAAGCGAACAATATCCGCGCCAGCATTGGGCAGATGGTAAGTCTTGATATCGTCCTCTCACAAAAGCAGGACGCTCAGGGTTCGCTCCATGCTCAGAAGGCCACCATGATCGAAGCGGGGAACGCTCAATTGGGTGTAGTGATGGGCAACCTCGAAATCACGCAGCTTCCCCTTAAGTCCCGCGATACCTTTGACCTGCTCCAGTTGCAACCCGGCGTGCAAGGCACTCTGGGCGCCGATCTGTTTTTCGGCAATAACCAGCCAGGAGTCGTTTCCGTCAACGGCGGCCGCTCGCGCTCGAACAATTCCAACGTCAATGGGGGAAACGCTGGCGAGCAGATGGTGAATTCTCCTTCCATCCAGCCTTCGCCGGATTCCGTGAGCGAGTTCCGCGTAATCTCCCACAACTACGAAGCAGCGCTGGGCCGCAATTCCGGGTCCGTGCTGAATGTGATCACCAAGTCCGGCGCCTCTTCCTTTCACGGCAGCGCGTATGAGTTTGTCCGGAACAATGAACTGAATGCGAAAGGGTACTTCGACACGACGACTCCGCCGTTCAAACAGAACGAGTTCGGCGGGACGTTTGGCGGCCCAATCCGGCGGGACAAGACTTTCTTTTTTTCTTCGTATGAAGGCGGGCGGGTGCGGCGGGGCATCACATCCGATCCGGTGGTCGTACCAACGGCGGAAGAGCGAGCCGGCGACTTTTCCGCGGGACTGGCGTTTTCCGGCGTGCTCAGCAGTGCAACCGTTGCCCAGGCACTGATCGTCCGCAACGGATGCGCGGCGGCCGTGCAGGCCCAGGGCGGAGCGGCGATTGCAGCCGGGACAGCCTATGCGGACATTTTTCCGGGCAACAAGATTCCGTCCGAGTGCTTTGATCCCACTGCGCTCGATCTGCTGAACCAGTTTGTTCCGCCGGCGAACGCGGGAAACGGTACGTTCCGCTCCGCCCCCAACGCAAAAGTCCGCCAGGACCAGTTGACATTCCGCCTGGACCACAACCTCACCAGCCAGCAGCAGCTCAGCCTTTACTACTACGGAGCGGACGGCTTTGACGTGGAGCCTTTCTCCCGTTTTCTGGCAAGCGGGGCGAACCTGCCCGGATTTGGCAACGACACACGAGCCCGTTTTCAGCAGCTGAATCTGTCGCACGTCTGGTCTCTGACCGCGAAGACCAATAACGAGATCCGATTTGTCTACTACCGGGATGGGCAAGGCAAGTTGCTGTCTCCAGTGCGAACCCATTTCGTGCAGGACTCGTGTGTTGTGGTTCCAACCAGCCAGTGTTTTGCCGATCCGGCAAATCCGGGCCTTGGAATTACACCCGGGTACGGAGCCGGCTTCGAAGGCGTTCCTCTTGTCTCCCTGGCGGGGGGCTTTGCTTTTGGCAACAATCAGTCTGGGAACTTTTCGCAAACGGGAAATGTGTACCAGGGTTTGGAAACCTACAGTCGAATCCTGGGCAAGCATACCTTGAAATTTGGGGCCGACGTCCGCAACCAGCGCCTGCATCAAGTGTACTTTTATGACGTAAGCGGCGGATTTTCCTTCACTGGCGGCGGCACCAACGATGTCGGGTTCAGCAGCCTCCTCCCCAACTACCTTCTTGGTCTGCCGGACTCTTATACCCAGGGCTCGGCAAACTCAGTGGACGTGCGCACTACGCAGTTTGACTTTTTTGGTCAGGATGCCTGGAAACTGAAGCCGAACGTTATCCTCGATTACGGACTTCGCTGGGAGTGGAACACGCCTCAAGCCGATGCTGGCCACCGCATTCAGGCATTTCGTCCGGGGCAGGCTACCGGAATCTATCCTTGCGTGTTGAACCCGTCCGACCCGCTGCTGGGTTTGGTGGGGGGCAGCGACTGCTCTCCGCAGGGACCCGGCGGCTCCGCCTTTCCTCTGGGCATGGTCTTCCCGGGAGATCCCGGAGTTCCGTCCGGACTTACGAATAACTATCTGCGGGCTTTTGCCCCGCGCCTCGGCCTGGCATGGTCGCCGAACTGGTCCAAGGGCTGGTTAGCCAAAATCTGGGGTGGTCCGGGCAGCTCCAGCGTCCGTCTTGGATGGGGCGTGTTCTATGACAGCAACGAGGAACTGGTACTCGGTGAGAATTTCACCGCGCAACCGCCGTTCGGCGGCAGCACCGCGATCAGCAACGTTTTCCTGAACACGCCGTTTCTGGGCCAGGACGGTTCCATTACGCCCAATCCATTCCACGGATTCCTCGACCCGAAGCCCGGGTCCCCGGTGGACTTCGCACTGTTTCGTCCAATCACCCTGTTCGGAAATTTCCCTCCGACCCTGCGCCATCAGTATTCGGAACACTATCACCTGACGGTGCAACGCCAGTTGTCACGCGACACGCTCTGGCAGTTCGGATACGTTGGTTCTCAGGGACATCGGCTCCTGGCATCGCTGGACCAGAATTTTGGCAACGCGCAAACCTGTCTCGACCTGAATCAAATCCCAGGCCTGTCTTGCGGTCCATTTGGGGCGGACAGTGCTTACTCCATTCCCGCCGGTGCCATTCCCGCGGGCGCTACCCTGCACTTGCCCTATGGTTCCGTGCCGGCCATGACTGGCCCGAATGCAAGTCCGATTACGCTGGTGGGGCTTCGCAAGTACTCGTCTCCGCTCTGCGAACCTTCGACTGGAGTCGGTTGCCCGCCCGACGGCATCCCGGTGTTCGGCAGCATCTTCGGACTGATGCCGGTTGCGAACTCGTCGTACAACTCTTTCCAGACACTCGTAAATCAGCGCTTCTCCCACGGACTGCAGTTTCTGGCCTCGTACACCTGGAGCCGGTCGATTGACAACGCCTCCAGTTTCGAAAACGCCGTGAATCCGATTGATCCACGGAAGTCGCGTTCTCTTTCCCTGTTTGACGCCCGCCACCGGTTCGTAGTCACCGGGTATTGGCAGGTTCCTGACTGGCAGATCTCGAATTGGACCCGCCACCTGGCCAATGGGTGGGCCCTCAGCGGCATTTTCACGCTGCAGTCGGGCTTTCCGATTCGATTGACCTCCACCAGTGATCAGGAACTGATGAGCAGCCTGGACCTCGAAGCGCCGGGCGAGCCGAATCAAATCGCGCCCTTCCGTCGCCTCGAACCACAACAAGCCGGCGGCTACTACTTCGATCCNNTCATCGTTTGCTGAAGCTCCCCTCGGACAGATTGGCAATGCGCGGCGCACCATTTGCTGCGGCCCGGGCACGGCGAACTTGGACTTCGCGATTCACAAAGTTGTTGCGCTGCGAGAGGGCATGAATCTTGAGCTGCGTGCCGAGGTTTTCAACGTGTTCAACCACACGCAGTTCTTTAGCCCCGACGGGAATATCACGAACGGAGCGTCCTTTGGACAAGTAAGACGGGCGCAGGATCCCCGGCTGATTCAGCTGGCGATGAGGTTCACTTTCTAGCACGAACCCGGCTAAACCGGGAACGACAATGGCAAGAAGGAAGCACATCCTGTTAGCTGTAGCACTGCTGGTCGGCAGCGCGGTTGCCGCGGATCAGGAGCGCAAGATCGTTCACCGCGAAGACCCGGAATATCCAGTCGTTGCGGCCAAAATGAATCTCCACGGAACGGTCAAACTCAGGATCTGGATTAGTCCGGGCGGCACGGTACGCCGGCTGGAATACATTGGCGGGCATCCCTTATTGGCCGAATCTGCGCTGAAAGCGGTTAAGAACTGGACGTACGAGCCCCACGGCAAGGAATCCAGCGCGGTCGTGGAACTGAAGTTCTGAAGTAGCCTTTCCGGAAAAGCTGACCTCTTGGGAAACTGATGTTTCCCCGCGGCTGAGGCGCCTGCTTCCGCAGTCACTTTCGTAACCTTTTCGCTCTGACCCAAGTTAATTACCGCCCGGAACCAGAATATGATTGTGATAATTTGGAAATTAATCCAAATTCTCTAATTTTTGAGTGAGTTGGCGGGGCTCCGTGTCGGAAAGACCCAAGCAGGGAATCTACGTCGCCTGGAAGACAGTGACCTACCGCAGCGTGCTGCTGATGCTGCTGGCGGGGACACTCCTGTTTGGCGTCGTGATGCACTTTGCTTTCCCGCAGTTCACCGATTCGACCGCCAAGGCGGCGGGACACTATACGACGGGGTTGCTGGAAAAGGTGGCGGGCCTGGCGCCTCCGATCCAGAAACCGGGGGTATCGGTTTCCCAGCAAGCCCACTTCACCGCGCTCGACGGCACCGTCAAGGTGAAGAAATCGAACGGCAATAGTTGGATCAACGCGGACTACGGCGTGCCCCTTGAAAAAGGGGACGTGGTCCAGACCGGCGCCGAAGGCATGGCCAAGGTTGTGTTCAACGACGGAACCAACTACACCGTGAAACAGGATTCGCTGATCGTGATTGAAGAGAACTCCGCCAACGATCAGCAGCAGACCAACGTGGCGGTGGCGGTAACCACGGGTACGGTGGATTTGACGACCGCGACCTATGTGCAGGGATCGAAATCGCAGGTGATTGTGGCGGGCGCAAAGGCTTCGCTGGCGCCCGATTCGTCGGCCATGGTGCACAACGATCCGCGCGGTGACCAGCACGAGATTCTGGTGAAGAAGGGCAGCGGCAACATCGAGCGCAATGGCGAGACAGTCCGGCTGTCGGACTGGGAAAAGGTGAGTTTCCAGAGCCAGTCCAAGAACATGGATCGGGGAAAGGAAGTCGGTCCGCCCACACCCATCACGCCGGGAAACATGATGCCGATTTTTGTGACGGCGGGCGAAAAATCGAAAGACGTGGAGTTTGCCTGGACGCCCATGGCCAATGCCACCGGATACCGGCTGCGCATCTCGCACAACCCGTATTTTTCGTCGCTGCTGCTGGACCGTAACATTGAGACTGCGAATGTCGTGGTCACGGGTTTGCCCCAGGGTGCGTACTACTGGATGATCCAGTCGTTCGACGCCGGCGGCAAGCAATCGGCGGAAAGCGAAAAGAACCGCTTCACCATCATTCCCAAGGCCAAGGAAAAAGTGGATCTGTCGCTGGACATCGATCCTTTCATCCAGCACGGGCATGTGATCGAAGTGACGGGCAAGACCGAGGCAGGAGCGCGGGTGATGGTGAACGGCCGGGAAGTGCCGATCGTGGGCGACGACGGGTCCTTTCACTTCTTTACGCCGCCCTTGCCCAATGGCGAGAACATGATCACGGTGACGGCGCAGAATTCCAAGGGTGGGGTGAATACCCGCCAGGAAAAGATCGTGATTCAGTAAGGATTTGATGTTCAGGGCAACCGGTGGCAAGTTGTGTGCGCAGGCGACCTGAACATCCAATAAGATAGAAGAACGAAGGACAGCGTCTTGACCTCGGGAGCGAGCTACGGTTCCGGGCTGCGAGGCGGTAGTCCAGAGAGAAGAAGTACTTCCCATGTCAAACAACGGCTTTCATAGCAGCGCCTCGCGTTTCCACAACCTGCGTTCGCTGTTCAGCATGTTCTCGAGCGACCTGGCGATCGATCTCGGAACCGCTAACACGCTGGTGTACGCGCGCGGCAAGGGCATCGTCGTCAACGAGCCTTCCATCGTAGCGTTGAACAAGAACACCGGCGAGGTCGAGGCGGTCGGCAAGGAAGCCAAAGAGATGCTGGGCCGCACGCCCGGCAACATCGTGGCCATCAAGCCGATGAAAGATGGCGTCATCGCCGACTTCAAGGTCACCGAGAAAATGTTGAACTACTTCATCCAGAAGGCGCACAACCGCAAGATGCTGGTGCATCCGCGGATCGTGATCGGAGTGCCTTCCGAGATCACCCAGGTGGAAAAGCGCGCGGTCATGGACTCAGCCTATCGCGCGAAAGCCAGTGAGGTGTACCTGGTCGAGCAGGCAATGGTGGCCGCGATCGGCGCCGGCCTGCCGATTACCGAACCCAGCGGCAACATGGTGGTCGACATCGGCGGCGGCACCACCGACATCGCAGTCATTTCCTTGAGCGGCATTGTTTATTCGCGTTCGGTGCGCATGGCCGGCAACCAGATGGATGAGGCCATCATGAATTACCTGAAGCGGAAATATAACCTGCTGATCGGCGAGCGCACCGCCGAGCAGATCAAGATCGAAATCGGCAGCGCCTATCCGCTCGACAAGCCGCTCACCATGGAAATCAAGGGCCGCAACCTGATCGAAGGCGTGCCCAAAACCATCACCGTGGACGACAGCGAAATCCGCGAGGCGCTCAGCGAGTGCGTCTCGACCATCATGAACGCGATCCGCGTGGCACTCGAACGTACGCCACCCGAACTCTCGGCCGACATCAGCGATCGTGGCATCGTGCTGACCGGCGGTGGCGCGCTGCTGAAGAACCTGGACAAGCGCATCCGGGAAGAAACCGGCCTCCCGGTCTCGATCGCCGACGATCCGCTCTGTAGCGTGGTTCTGGGCACCGGCAAAATGCTCAGCGACTTCAAGCTGCTGCGCAAGATTTCGATCGAGTAGGCAGAGGACTTTCCTTCGGTCCGGTTCGCTGAGAACTGACAACTGAGAACTGAGAACTGGTTTTATGGAGACTGTCCTCGGCCGCTACAAGAATCTGATCGTGCTCACGGCCGTGCTGTTTGCGCAGATCCTTGGCCTTGCCGTTCAGGTGCGGCGCACCACCGAGAGCGAGTCCAGCAGCCTGATTCGCGTCTGGGCGGTGGGTGCCGTGACGCCCTTCGAGAAAGTCCTGGTCTGGGTCCAGACCTCCACCGGAAATATCTGGCACAACTATTTCTACCTGCGCGGAGTGCGCGCCGAGAACCGCGAACTCAAGCTGGAAATCGAACGCCTGCGCATCGAACAGGTGCGCATGAGCCAGGACGCGGACCAGGCGCACCGGCTGCAGGCCCTCCTTGCCTTTAAGGAGCAGTTCATTTCCCAGACCATGGCCGCGCAGGTGATCGGATCGAGCGGCAGCGAGCAGTCGCGTTCGGTCTACATCGACAAGGGCGAGAAGAACGGAATCAAGACGGACATGGCCGTAATCACCGCGGACGGGGTTGTGGGCAAGGTACTGCACGTGTACCACTCCACCGCCCTCGTGCTCCTGGTGGATGACCAGTCGAGTGGGGTGGGAGCGATTCTCGAAAAATCGCGGCTCCAGGGAATCCTTCGCGGAACGCCGGCCGGGGAAGTCGTGCTCGAAAAGGTAATGAGCGACGAGGCGGTGCCCGCCGGGGAACGGGTTCTGACCAGCGGCGGGGACCGCATCTTCCCCAAAGGCCTCCCGATTGGGACGGTGACGCGGGTCTCGCCCGGCAGCGAACTGTTTCTGAACATCCGGGTGAAGCCCTCGGCGAACCTGGGCAAACTCGAAGAGGTGCTGGTGGTAACGACGATTGATGAGCGGCAGGCCGCAACGGAACAGTCCGTCCCGGTGCGCGCGGCCGATATCCTCGCCGAGCGCTTGCCGACCGTGCCCCCCAAGGCTCCCGACGCTTCGAACGCGACCCCTTCGACTGCGCTGCCGTCCGGAACAAAACCAGTGCCCGGTTCTTCGGTCCCCGCGAGTGCTGGAAAGCCGGTAGCGAAGGCCACCGACGCAGCCGCAACACCTGGCCTCAAGCCGAAGTCACTGACTCCGGCAGCGGCGAATGGTGCTAGTCCAGGCTCGCCGAAGCCGGCGGTGAAAACGACCACAACCGATGCGCCTGCTGCCGCCGGAAGCTCGCCGGCAAGAGTCCCGCAAAAGGCCGTGAAGCCAGCGGTCGAACCCAAACCTCAGCCTCCCGCACAGGACAACCCGCAATAACGTGGCCATCACCTACACATCCGGAGAGCAGGTCGAGGTTTACCGCTTCAGCTGGCCGGTAACCATTCTGGTGCCGCTCGCAGCGGTGTTCCTGCAGGCATGGGTGCCAACGCGGCTGCATTTCTTCGCGCTCTTCGATCTTCCGCTGCTGGTCACGATCTTCTTTGCCATGGCCCGGCGGAGCCAGATTGCCGGCCTGCTGACCGGTTCCCTGATCGGAATCCTCCAGGACTCGCTCACGCATCAACCGATCGGCCTTTACGGGATTTCGAAAACCGTGGTTGGATACGGCGCATCGTCGCTCGGCATCAAGCTCGACGTCGAGAACGCGGGCGCGCGCTTCCTGCTGACGCTGTTTTTCTACGTCGTTCACCTGATGGTTTATTTCGGAATCGCGCGCTATCTGGTGAGCCTTCCGATCGCATGGAGTTGGCAGCGCCAACTCTGGTCGGCCTTCGGGAACGCCTTCCTGGGCGTCGTGATCTACACGCTGCTCGACCGCTTGAANNAACCCCGACGTTGAAAAGTGGCTCCCAGAAGGCTATCCACCAACATGCCGGCAAACCCGGCTGCGGCTGCACTCCAGAGCTGGTTCGGGGCAAGCAAACCTGTCAAGGCCGAGATGCTCGCAACCGCCAAACCCGCCAACGCTCCGGCAACCGTGCCAAGAAACGTCACCCCGCCATCCGTCCCGGAGGGTACCCGTTTCCAGGTAGTGATCAGAAGGGCGGTCCCGCCGCGGGTTTGGCCGATCTCGCTGGCCACGGTATCAGTAGCGGCCTCGGCCAAAGCCGCGATTGCGGCCACCAGCCAGGCTCGATTCCCGGTNNCAGCAGGAACAGCGTGGCCAGGGCCGCGAACGCCGCCGGTCCGGCACTGGCATAGAGGACGAAGCATGCGATCCCACCCGCCAGCGCTCCGGAGCGGTTGACCCCTCGTAAAGCTCGCGCCAACGCCGCGAAGCCTACTGTGACTGCGGCGGCGACCGCCATCCTACCCGGGCTGCTGGCCCAGCCATGCGCAAGGAACAGGTTCAGCATCGTCGGTTCGATTCGCTGTCAGAGTTGCGGTTCCGCACTGGTTAATACTATATTTCGTGGCCAAGTGCGGACTACCGCTCCCTGTGGGGCTTGGCCTCTGGATTCTCCCGGTAATCTGGCAGCCGCCGGGCAACGGCTTTAGGCTACACTTCTGTATACTTGGCGAAATTCTGGCATCTGAAGGTTTTGGGGTGAAAACTTTCCTGGGGTGAAATGATGGCGGCCTCCGTCTGGTCTGGGTATCTCACGTTCGGATTGATTTCCATGCCGGTGCGCCTGTTCTCGGGCGCGCGCAGCAGCGGCATTTCCTTCAACCAGTTGCACCGCACGGACCACCAACGGGTCAAGCAGCAGCTCATTTGCCCGGCGGACGGCCAGGTTCTGGACCGCAGCGAGATCGTCAAAGGCTACGAGTTCCGCAAGGATGAGTACGTCATCATCGATCCGGAAGAGATCAAGAAGATCGAGCCCAAGACTGCCAAGACAATGGAGATCCTGGAATTCGTCCAGTCGAGCGACGTGGACCCGGTCTACTTCGAATCGTCGTACTACATGACGCCCGAGGAAGCCGGGCGCCGCCCCTACGCGCTTTTGACCAAGGCCCTCGAAGAGAGCGAATACGTCGCCATCGCCAAGCTCACTATGCACAACCGCGAGTACACGGTGTTCCTGCGCCCGCACAAAGGCGGAATGATGCTGCACACCATGTACTACAAGGATGAAGTGAAGGAACTCGAATCATTCGGCGCCCCTGATGTCGAGATCAAAGATGCAGAGCTCAAAGTTGCCCACCAGTTGATCGAAGCGCTCGCCGGAGACTGGGACCCGGATAAGTATCACGACACTTTCCAGGAAAACCTGAAGAAGCTGATCGAAACCAAGCTCGAAGGCGGCGAAGTGCAAGAGGTCGAGCAACCGAGGAAGCTGGCCCCGGTGATTGACCTGATGGCGGCGCTGAAAGAAAGTCTGGAAAACGCGAAAAAGCCGGCTGGGTCGGAAAAGAGTACCCAAGAAGCCGAGGCGCGCCCGAAAGCCCGTCGCAGGCAGGGATAGATGAAACGTCGCTAGTCGTCGGTCGTTAGTCGTTCGCAACCCAGGCTTGGTCCGCCAACGAC
>PMCH01000045.1:1488-2637 GCA_003154055.1 Acidobacteriaceae bacterium | reverse complement strand
TCCAGCGTGGTGGCTTCGATGGTGGGGACGCCGTGGCCGTCGCGGATCACGCGCACTTTTGCCGAGATTCCCGGCACCGCGACCCTACCTTCCAGTTGCGGCAAAGGGGAGCGGGCGATGAAGTACAGCCACGCAGCAGCGGTCAGGATCGCCAGCAGGAGCAGCGCAATCACGACAGACAGAACCTTGACCAATGGGCTTTTGGCGCGGCGGACTTCGGGCAGGGAAGTAGTGGCAGACATTAATTCATGATTGTAGGGGCGGTCTTCGCCGGTTACAACCGGGTTGGCGCAATGGGCTGTCCCCCAGTATCATGATTCGAACGTCCCAGGGCAGGGCAGATATCCCGGGTGTGGTGTATCCCCTAACGACATGTTGCAGAAGAGAATTGACGATTCGCCGAGCATCTCGCGGGAGAACATCCGCGAAGCGGAGGGAATTTTTCTGCGGCACTTGCGGAAAGTCGGGCTAAAACAGACCGAGCAGCGCAACACCATCCTGAAAACGTTTCTGGAAACGCGCGATCATCTCTCAACCGACGAACTGCACCGACTGGTCAAGAAAAAGGACGCCCATATCGGTTTCACCACCGTCTACCGGACGCTCAAGCTTCTGGCCGATAGCGGACTGGCCAGCGCAGTCGCCTTTCATGACGGTATTGCCCGCTACGAGCATCAATACAACCGGCGCAGCCACCATCACATGGTGTGCACCGAGTGCGGTGCGTCGGTGGAGTTTTTCTCGCCCGAGGTAGGAGAACTCGAGCAGCAGATCGGCCGTAAACACCATTTCGTGACCACCCGGCACACTTTCCAGATCTACGGTATTTGCGAGGAGTGCCGCAAGAAGAGCAATGGCCGGCGCATCGTCTAATCCGGCGCAAGTGTCGGCGGTCTGTCCTGACTGTGGCAGCCTGATGCCGCCGGAGGTCGCGTTCTGCCCGGGGTGTGGCCGAGCCATGCATCCGCCTCCGCCTGCGGAACGGATGGCGGCGGCGATCGGATATCTCACCTTCGTTCCAGCGGTCGTTCTACTGTTTCTGCCCAAGTTTCGCCACAGCAGTTTCGTGCGTTTCCATGCCTGGCAGAGCATCCTGCTGTGGGCAGTGTTCTTCGTGTTCACGGGGATAGCACTTTTTCTTTCCAACGT
>PMCH01000045.1:0-1413 GCA_003154055.1 Acidobacteriaceae bacterium | reverse complement strand
GAAAAGATGGTCGACACCACCGACGAATGGATCATGGAGCGGACCGGAATCCGCGAGCGGCACATCGTAGGCAAAGGCGTGGGCGCCAGCGACCTGGCGGTCGCGGCGGTGAAGAACCTGCTGGCGTCGCATCCCTTCGATTTGCAGGAGGTCGATCTCATCGTGGTGGGCACGGTGACGCCTGACATGATGTATCCCTCGACGGCTTGCCTGGTGCAGCATAAATTGGGCATCAAGAATACTTGGGGTTTTGATGTTTCCGCCGGATGCTCGGGATTTCTGTATGCGTTCAACGCTGGAGTGAAGTTCGTGGAGTCGGGGCAGTACAAGAAAGTGCTGGTGATCGGTTCGGACGTGAACTCGTCGATGACCGATTTCACCGATCGGGCGGTATGCATCATCTTTGGAGATGGTGCGGGAGCAGTTTTGCTCGAACCGGCGCAGGAGCAGGACGGGGACGCCGGCGTGATCGATCACGTTGCCCAAGTCGAGGGCATGGGCGGACAGTTTCTCTACATGCCGGGAGGGGGGAGTCTGAATCCGGCTACGCACGAGACCGTCGATCAGAAAATGCACTACATCCACCAGGATGGGAAGAATGTCTTCAAGTATGCGGTCAAGAAGATGGCGGAAATGACTGAACGCATCCTAGCCAAGAACAAGCTGACGGGCAAGGACGTGGATTGCTTCATTTCTCACCAGGCGAACCTGCGGATTATTACGGCCACCGCCGACCGGTTGGGGATGCCGATGGAGAAAGTCATCATCAACATTGACCGTTTCGGCAACACCACGGCGGGGACGATTCCGCTCGCTATGCAGACGGCGCTCGACGAGGGCAGATTGAAGAAGGGAGATTTGTTGTTGATCGCTGCGGTGGGGGCGGGGTTCACGTCCGGGGCGACGTTGCTGAGGTGGGCATACTGAAGCAGGTGGCAGGTCGCAGGTGACAGGTGGCAGGAAAAGCGGACGACGGGATTCGCTCGAAGCTCGCAGCTACTTCGCCGCCATCGCCCCGACCAGGGATTGAAAGATCTTAAAGCCGTCGGTGCATCCCAGTTCTGGTTCAGCGGAGCGTTCGGGGTGCGGCATCATCCCCAGCACGTTGCGGCCCGGATTGCAGATGCCGGCGATGTTCTCCATCGAGCCGTTCGGGTTGGCGTCCGAAGTGATCTCGCCTTGCGGATTCGAGTAGCGGAAGACGATGCGGTTGTCGCCCTTGAGTTCCNNGTGTTTCGTTGTTCTCGACCCGCACATGAACCGGCTTGCAGACATACTTCAGGCCGACGTTGCGGGTGAGGGCCCCGGGGAGCAGTCCCGACTCGCACAAAATCTGAAATCCGTTGCAGATGCCCAGCACCAGCCCGCCGCGGGCGGCGTGGTCGCGGACCGCGCCCATGATGGGGCTGAAGC
>PMCH01000013.1 GCA_003154055.1 Acidobacteriaceae bacterium | reverse complement strand
CGCAAGTCGGCGCTCTGGCCGATGACATTTGGCCTGGCCTGCTGCGCGATCGAGATGATCGCATCTTCGACGGCGCGCTTCGACATTGCCCGCTTCGGCTCGGAAGTCTTTCGTCCCAGCCCCCGCCAGTCGGACCTGATGATCGTCTCCGGCACGGTTACGCTGAAGATGGCGCCGGTGGTGAAGCGCATCTACGACCAGATGCCCGAACCCAAATGGGTTATCTCCATGGGCGCGTGCTCGTCGGTCGGCGGGCCGTTCAATACCTACGCCGTGCTTCAGGGCGTGGACCGCATCGTGCCTGTCGACGTGTATGTGATCGGCTGCCCGCCGCGTCCAGAGAACCTGTTCTACGCGCTGCTCAAGCTGCAAGACAAGATCGACACCATGACGCTGGCGAAGAAACCCACCGAAGTGCGGCTCAATGAAAGCATGATGGAGAATTTCAAGCGCCAGGTAATGGTGGCGCAGACGATGCAGCCGAAAGTGTAGGGACGGGTCTCTGACCCGTCCAGGCCGAGCGAAGCTCGACAGGGTTTCGTCGGCACCAAATAAGCACTCATGGCCAACTTCACCAAGCTCACCACGGAATCCGAGTTACCCCCCATCAACGAAGCCAAGGAGTTTCCCTGCGGAGACAAGCTGATCTGCGTCGCCAACGTGAATGGCGAAATCAGCGCCATGGAAAATGTCTGCCTCCATCGCGGCGGCCCGCTGGGGCAAGGGGTGATCTCCAAGGGAAAGGTAGTGTGCCCGTGGCATGGTTGGGAGTGGGATCCAAAGACGGGCGAAGCACAGGCTCCAGGGGCGAAGGTTGCGGTGTATACGGTGAAGATTGAGAATGGCGATGTGATGATCGAACTGTAAGGCACTCTGATGAAACCGGGCGGGCTATCTGCGGCGCGAAGATGCCCACTCATCCGCAATCGATGCGAATGAGTGGGACGCGCGTTGTTTCTGACACCCTTCTCGCGGCTGGATAGTCGAGACTATTTGGTTTGCTTTATCGTTAAATTTGTTCCGATCTCGTCGGTATTCTGGTCGCCGAGAGCATCGATAACAAAGTAGATAACTTTTCCTTGCCGGGTACTGATATCCTTGAGATCAAACGTTTGGGACCCTCCATCAGGAATCTCACCGGATAACATTGTCCTGTCGCCTTTGTCGATGGACCAGCGCACACCGTCAGAACCACCGGCATGCAGGTCGGTCACGAAACCGGAGATTCGAATCGTGCCGGTTATGGGACTCTCCCACGCGATAATCCCCAGCTTTTTTAACATCGGATCCACAACAACTGTCTTAGGCGGCATTCCGACGTTGGGATAACCCGACAAGTAGATAGTTGTATCTGTGAAGTTGAAGGTCACTGAGGGGCTGCGATTTTCATCCTGGCGGCTGGGATCAACATCCACACTGCTCCAACATGCCAGTCCGCGAACCGCAAACGGACCATTTTTGCCGTTCACGTCGCAGGGCGCCCCATAGTGGCCCATGAGCCTATACGTGAGAGGGTCATGTTCGGTGGAACTACTTTCCAGAAAGTACCAGACGCCCTTTGCGCCTTGACTGAATGAGATCTCGTTCCCCGTGTCTTGTATATCTTTCGATAAGTTCCATGTTTGCTTCTGAGCCTGCGCCACGCTGAGGCTCAGCAGAAGTGCGGAAACAAACCAGAGGGTTTTGCGCATGACACACCTCCATGTGGATTGCGCAACACTTTGTCATGAAATCAGTCTATGACCGGGATCACCTGGGGTCGGCGTGTCGCCTCACAGGGTGTGCGCTCGGAGAGGCTCTTCAGAGAAGCGAAAAGCACCACTACGATTCTCGCTCCGAAGAGGCAAGAATGTGCCGAGCAACGAAGAAAATGTGTGGAGCTTTTCCCGAAGCGGGAATGCCTTGCGATGTGCAAAGTGACCGTTGTTCGGACTTCGTCTATCCAAGTAGATTCAGAAATGACTCGTTCCCAAATCCCGGAAACACCGTCTTTAAGTCCTTGTTCCCCAGATACCGCGATACAACCTCACCCAACACCAGCCGGAAATCCGTCGTCACCGCCAAATCGCGGCCCTCATACAACTGTGACTGATCCAGCCCGGGCCAACGGCCGTAGACTCTGCCGCCCTTCACCGGTCCGCCGAGGACGAACATCACGTTGGCGTGGCCGTGGTCGGTGCCGCGGTTGCCGTTCTCGCGCGCAGTGCGTCCGAACTCGGACATGGTCACGATCACCGTGTCTTCGGCGAGATCGCCGAGGTCCGTCCACAGCGCGGCCAGCGACTGCGAGAACTCGCCGAGGATGTTCGCAATCTGTCCCTGGGTGTTGCCTTCGTTGACATGATGGTCCCAGCCGCCAATGTCGGCGAACGCGACCTGCACGCCCAGGTTGGCTTTGATCAACTGCGCGAGTTGCTTGAGGCTGTCGCCGAAACGTCCGCGAGGATAGCTCGCGCCCACGGCTGGCTTGTACTTTGCTGGATCTGCCGCTTTCAACATCTTCACGGCGTCGAAAGTCTCTTGCCCGGTGCCGTGCAGCACCGTGTCGACCGAGTTCGCATACATCGCTTCGAACGTATTCGAAATCGGCCCCGCCTTCGGATTCCGTCCGCCGACAGAAAAGTCATTCAGATTGTTGACCGCGACCGCCGGCTCCTTGCCGGCGAGAATGCGCGGCAGGGAAGGCCCCAGTGCGATCGCGCGAAACGCTGATTTGTCGGGCGCAGATTGATCGGAAGGAAGTTCGTGCAATGTGCGATTCAGCCATCCGTCTTCTGTCACTTTCACGCCTGGAGTTCCCGATTCCATGAAGTCCTGGGCATCGAAGTGTGAGCGCGATGGATCGGGAGATCCGGCGGCATGCACGATCGCGAGATGCTTCTCTTTCCAAAGCGGCTGAAATGCGGACATCGCCGGATGCAGTCCGAAGTAGCCGTCGAGGTCAAGCACAGATTTCTTCGGGATATTGATCGACGGCCGCATCGCGTAGTACGCAGACTCGCCATGAGGCACAACGATGTTCAGTCCATCGGCCGCGCCGCGCTGGAAGATCACGACCAGACGCTTCGCGCGCAAGCCGGGATCGGCAGCACCGTACGCCGCCCGCGTCAGGAAACTCGGCAACGACGCCGTGCCGACTGCAGCCAGCGCGCTGTTACGAAGGAAGACTCGACGAGTGATGAACATAAAAACAGCTCCTTGCTTCTGGCTGCTAGCTTCTAGCGAACAGAGCCTGCTAGGAGCTAGTGGCTAGTAGCTCGCAGCTACCTCCTCTGAAACTCCGGTGAC
>PMCH01000067.1 GCA_003154055.1 Acidobacteriaceae bacterium | reverse complement strand
ACTGCGACCACGTGGCGCAACTTATTCACCTTGCCCATGGCTTCGTCGAGGATGGTGGCGATAATACCGCCGTGGCAGTGTCCGGGAGGGCCGGTGTAGCGCGTCCCGAGGCGGAAGCGGCTGATGAAACAGTCACGGTCTTCATCGTAAGTGAAGCGCAGGCGCATGCCGTCGGGATTGTTCTTGCCGCAGGCGAAGCAATAATTCTTCTGGAGGCGGACGTAGGCGGTGCTGTGTCCGCGGGCGGATTTCCTGGTGGCCATCGGAACGATTCTATCGTGAGTCTCTTGCCAAACTTGGATAGCATTTCCGCTTCGGGAGGTAAGAATGCCTATTTACTGAACTACCTTGCTTTGAACGTGGACTCAGGCGAGCAACTCGGTCTCTACGAACTTCCAAAGGAACTGCATCTTGCCGATGTGGCATGCCACACGCGGAATGAAGGACTGACATTTGTAGAGGTTGACTCTCAATCGCGCCCGAAAATACTTGATGTACCTCTCCCGTGAGAGCAGAAGCGGGGCAGGAAGCACATTGGATAGGGCGGACGGGCGAGGACGCCCGTCCCTCCATGATCCTCTCCCTAGTCGTAGTATTCCAACCCCAAGTGCGTAATCAACTCTTCGCCCTTCAAGTGGCGCAACGTGTTTTTCAGCTTCATCAACTGGATGAACAGATCATGCTCGGGATATAGGCCGGGCGCGGTCATCGGCGACTTGAAGTAGAAGCTTAGCCACTCCTGGATGCCCAGGCCACGGAGTTTCGGCGTGCGCTGTGCGAGATCGAGGAAGAGCACGAGGTCGAGCACGATGGGCGCGGCGAGAATCGAGTCTCGGCAGAGGAAGTCGACCTTGATCTGCATCGGATAGCCGAGCCNNTTGTCCCAACCTTCTTTATTGTCACCGCGCGGTGGGTAATAGTTAATGCGGACCTTGTGGAAGATGTTGCCGTAGAGTTCAGGGTAGATGCTGGGCTGCAGAATGTGTTCCAGCGCGCCGAGCTTCGATTCTTCCTTGGTCTTGAATGACCCGGGATCGTCGAGCACTTCCCCGTCGCGGTTGCCGAGAATGTTGGTGGAATACCATCCGCTNNAGCATGCAAGGCACGTCCACGGTCAGGTTCGGCGCCCCGTTGGCGAAGGGAACGCCTTCCATCAGCGAGGCGTAGGCATAGACCATCGAGGGCGCGATGTTGTCGTCATTTTCCTTCAGCCCCTTCTCGAAGGCCTTCACGCTCTGGTGAGCGGCGGAGGGTTCGATGAAGGTCTCGGTGGACGCGCACCAGATGGTGATCAGGCGGCTGGCGCCGCTGGATTTGCGGAAGTCGCGGATGTCCTGGCGAAGCTGCTCGGCCAGTTCCATCTTGTTCTTGCCCTTCTTGATGTTCGGGCCGTCGATCCTCTTGACATAGTTGTGGTCGAAAACGGCTTTCATCGGCTTGATGGCCTCGAGGCGAGGCTTCACCTGGCTAAGCAGTTCGCGATCGAGCACGCCCGCTTTGGAGGCGGCGGCGTACATGTCGTCTTCGAAAATGTCCCAGCCGGTGAAGACCAGATCATTGAGGCTGGCCAGCGGGAGGAACTCCTTGATCTTCGGAGACCGGCCGTCGGTGCGCTTCCCGAGTCGGATGGTACCCATCTGCGTGAGCGAGCCGATGGGATGGGCAATTCCCTTGCGGACGGCTTCGACGCCGGCAACGAAGGTGGTGGCGACCGCGCCCATGCCGGGGATCATCACCCCGAGCTTGCCCTTGGCGGACTGGATGCCTGAGCTTCCGGAGCGGTTGTCGGAACTGGCATCAGACCTCGCTTCGGACTTCACTTCGGCGCGGGCTGCCTTGTTTCTTGCCGTCTTTGCGGACTGCTTCCGTGTCGCCATAGTTTAGGCTGCTTCCTTATGAGACTGGGGAGATGTGTGCAAACCAAGTATGTTCTCGTATCCGGTAGGAGTTTTGCAAACGCTCGTTGCCAAACGCGATGAAAATCACCTAAATGGCGCCCTCGGATCATTGAGCGGAGTGCGGCCGGCATGGATCGGCAGGAGCGGCTATCATAGAAAACCATGTCGGACAAGATTGCAGTCATTACGGGTTCTTCGAGCGGATTCGGCCTGCTAACAGCCGTGGAACTGGCGCAGGCGGGATTCCGTGTAGTGGCGTCGATGCGCGACCTGGGGCGCCGGGCAAAACTGGACGAAGCGGTCGGGGCTGCCGGGGTGGCGCCAAGGATTGATGCGCGCCGGCTGGATGTGACCGAGTTCGATGCGATCCCGGGATTCGTGGAGTCGGTGGTGCGCGATTACGGGCGCATTGACGTGCTGGTGAATAACGCCGGGTTCGCGGTGGCTGGATTCGCGGAGGATCTGAAGCTGGAAGAAATCCGCACGCAGTTCGAGACGAACTTCTTTGGCCAGGTCGCCATGACGCAAGCGGCAATACCGGTAATGCGGCGCCAGCGTTCGGGGCACATCATCATGGTGTCTTCGATCGCCGGTCTGCATGGGACGATGACGCTCTCCAGCTACTCGGCGTCGAAGCACGCGCTTGAGGGCTGGACGGAATCGTTGAGGCTGGAAGTAAATTCGCTGGGCATCAAGGTTGTGCTCGTCGAACCGGGCTCGTTCCAGACCGACATCTGGACGCGTGGCGCGGTGATGGGGGAGAAGGCTACGAAAGAGACATCGCCCAACTTCCAGCGCAGCCTGCGCATGCGCGATCGGGTGGGGACGATCCCCAAAGCCGACCCGGCGGAGGTTGCCAGGCTAATTGCGGCCGTGGCGCAAGACCCGAATCCGAGGCTGCGTTACCTGATCGGCCGCGATGCGAAGATCCAGTTGGCGACGAAGCGAATCCTGCCATGGAAGTGGCATGAGAGGATGATTGCCAACTTCTTGAAGATTGACGGCGAGTAGCCTCTACTTCCCTTCCAGGTCCATGGTGCGGACCGGCAGATCCCAATGCGAGAGCAGGATCTCGAAGCGGCGCTGCTCTTCTTTCAGGTAGGACGCCTGGTCGGGATAGAGCTGTTTCTTCAGCGTGTCTTCGTCGAACGGCTCGTTCGCCACAGTTGAATTCTTGAAGACGATGGTCACGCGGTAATCCCAGCGGCCGTCTTCGGTGGCGTGGTAGCGCGGCTGGTCCATCCAGACCTTGAGCATGCGTCCCATTTCTACCTGCTTCTTGAGGAGCGGGTAGTGGTTCTTCTTGAAGAGCTGGAGAAACTCGTCCGCGGAACCCCATTTGGCTTTGTAGTAGTACTCGACCACGAAGGGCTTGCCCGAAGTGTCGGTGGTCTGGGCGGGCAGAGATGCCGGGAGCAGTGCCAGGAACAGAAGCAGGAAGCGCAGTTTCATGGATGGTCTCCGAGAGCTGACAATTGTCGCACAGCCGTTGGCGGACCGGAGTGTCCGCCCCACACTCAATGTTAAAATCGAGTGTGACCGCCGCTCCCATCCGCTTAATTGCCGTTGATATTGACGGCACCCTGTTAAATCCCGAGTTTGAGATTTCCGAGATCGATCTCGCTGCGCTGCGTCATGCGCGTCAGAGAGGGATCGAGGTGATCGTGGTCACCGGGCGGCGCCACACCTTTGCGCTGCCAATTGTGCAGCAACTGGGCTTCGATTTGTGGCTGATCTGCTCGAATGGCGCCGTTACGCGCTCGCTTACAGGCGAGACATTCCATCGCGACCTGCTTCCCGAGAAAACCAGCCGGGATCTCTGCGGCGTGATGCAAGAATTTCGGGGCCAGACTGTTCTAACCTTTGACAAGGATGGCAAGGGAGCGATCGTGCTCGAGCATCTCCGGGAACTGGAAGGCAGCATCCAACGCTGGCTGGGGAAGAACCTGGAATACATTGAGTTCGTGGTTCCGATTGAGAACGCGCTCACCACGGACCCGGTGCAGGTGATGTTTTGCGGACCGGTCGCGCGGATGCAACAGGCGTTGCGGGCGCTCGATCGTTCGGGACTGCCGATCACAGTTTTGCGCACGGAATATCCGGGACGAGATCTTTCGATTGTGGATGTGCTGAACGCAGGCTGTTCCAAGGGGCACGCGCTCGAGCGTTGGGCCAATTACCGGGGGATTGCCCGCGAACAGGTCATGGCCATCGGTGATAACTACAACGACATTGAAATGCTTGCCTTCGCCGGACGGCCCTTTATCATGGGGAATGCGTCGGAAGAATTACTGGGGCGGGGATGGCCGATCACCCGCTCGAACGCGGAAGGCGGAGTTGCGGCGGCGATCGAGCATGTCCTGAACGGGACTGCACTGGATGCGGCGATCATCGCCAAATAAGGCTGCCAGATAAGAATGAGTTGGATGCGACCAATACGGGTGGCGGCAGGTGCGGCGTTTCTTTCCGCGGCTGCTTTGACTGCGCTGTCAACCCCGGCTTCGGCGGCCGATCTCGCCCGCCTTCGCAACGGCTTCACGATCCGCCATGAGCATCGTCAGACTGATGGAGCCAACACGCGTCTATTCCTGAGCGCGGGCGACACCAGCTTCATTGACGTCCCTACGACGGAGATTGAAGGCTTCGAAAAAGATCTGTCACCTGCGCCGTCGCAAGCGGGATCTTCGCCGAGTCCAGACGTAAACCGTGTAGTGACCTCAGCCAGCGCCACGTACCACCTCGATCCCGACCTGGTGAACAGCGTGATTCATGCCGAGAGTGGATTTAACTCGCGCGCGGTATCTCGCAAAGGCGCGCAAGGACTGATGCAGTTGATGCCGGGGACCGCAGGGCGGCTCGGGGTAACGAACCCGTTTGACCCCGAAGCAAACGTCGGAGGCGGAACACGCTACCTGCGGCAGCTTCTGGAGCGCTACAACTTCGATTTAGTGAAAGCGCTTGCAGCCTACAACGCCGGGCCCAAGAAAGTGGAGCAGTATCGCGGCGTCCCTCCGTATCGCGAAACGCGTGCGTATGTGGCCAGGATTGTGCATGACTACAACCAGAAGAAGATTGCCGAAGAAAAACAGGCGGCGGATGCTTCCAA
The DNA here is from genome assembly GCA_003154055.1 of Acidobacteriaceae bacterium. Lineage (GTDB taxonomy): Bacteria > Acidobacteriota > Terriglobia > Terriglobales > Acidobacteriaceae > Acidiflorens. Next base: position 35,460 of record PMCH01000067.1, on the reverse strand, counting down.
GGCGCGCCTTCACATGAAGACAGCGAAGCCCTCGGGGGCTAAAGCCCTCAACTAAGAGATTTCTTATCGCAACGCTAAAGCGCTGCGCCACCCAATAGCAGAGTTGGCTGTGCCCTCAACGTTGACCCTTCCTGCTCGCTCATATACCTTCATTTGGGGGCGTGCCCGGCGCAGCTGCGCCCCTTCCAAGTTTTGCACCGCATGATCAAGAAAAAACACGTCCTCTATGCCGTGGTGTTCCTCGTACTCGTGGTGCTGGTCTATCTCCAGTTCCGCACCTGGAAGAATTTCGATTGGGCGCGTTTCCGGGAGACGCGCCCCCGGAATTGGCTTCACATCGCGCATGGAGTGGCCCTGATTTATCTGGCCTACGTGGTGCGGGCGATCCGCTGGAAGATTTTCTTGCGTCCCGTGCGGCCGAAAGCGTCATGGCTGACCCTTGTGGCACCTACCATGATTGGATTTGCCGGGCTAGCTCTGCTGGGGCGTCCCGGCGAACTGACGCGTCCTTATCTGATTGCGCGGCGTCAGAACTTGTCATTTTCTTCGCAGCTGGGAGTCTGGACGGTCGAACGCATTTTTGACTTCGCGGCCTATGCGGTGCTGCTCGTGGGGGCAATTTTTGGCGGGGCGGAGCTAAGGCACGATCCGCATTACACCTATTTTCAGAAGATTGGATTCGGCGTAGTTCTATTTGTATTGGCAACTGCCGTGGCCGCAATTGCCGTCCATTGGAAGGGCAATGGCATTGCAGATTGGACCGAGTTCCGTTTTGCACACTTGCCTGCTGGCTTGGGCCAAAAGGCGGCCGCGCGGATTCGCGAGTTCCGAAGTGGCTTGAACACCATTCATGGACCACTGTCGTTGTTTGCGGTCGCTGCTCTCTCTCTTCTGATGTGGTTCATGATCGTGGTTGCCTACCAGGAAGTGGCTCATTCCTATCAGGTGGCTGACGGTTCGGTTATCAATTCGCTGGAAATTCCCAGGGAGAAGATCCTCATCCTGATGGGGGCGAGCATGGTCGGTTCTTTCGTGCAGCTTCCGGGCGTGGGAGGTGGATCGCAACTGGCCACCATCGCGACGCTGGAGCGGGTGTTTGACGTACCCAAGGAACTCGCGGCGAGTTGCGGCATCATGTTGTGGCTGGTGACGTTCGTGGCCATCGTGCCGCTGGGGTTGTTCCTGGCGCACCGGGAACGATTGTCGCTGCGGAAGCTATCGGAAGAAACGGCCCAGGCGGAAGAGGTTGTGCCCGCCGCGAACGCAACCTGAGGTAGTGAAATTCCCCGCCTGCTACAATTAGCGGTACTCCTGAGCTAACCGAAGCCCCATGAAGTGTCCCTTCTGCGGATTTGAAAATGACAAGGTGGTGGATTCGCGCGAGAGCAAGGAAGCGGATTCGATCCGCCGACGCCGCGAATGCCTGAAGTGCCACAAGCGCTTCACTACGTACGAGCGCATTGATGAAATCCCCTACATGGTGGTTAAGAAAGACGGGCGCCGTGAGCGCTTCGACCGCCAGAAAATCCTGACCGGGCTGATGCACGCCTGCGAGAAGCGTCCGGTGCCGATCGGCAAACTGGAGCAGATCGTCAATGAGTCCGAGGCCTTCGTGATCGAATCGCCGGAGCGCGAGCGCAAGACCAGCGAACTGGGCGAGCTGATCATGAACCGCCTGCGGCGATATGACAAAGTCGCGTACGTGCGCTTTGCCTCGGTGTACCTGGACTTCAAGGACGTTCAGGAATTCATGGCGGAGTTGAAGGACCTGCTGAAGGCGAAGGAAGCTCCGGAGCCCAAGGGCAAGACGGCGGCCAAGAGCTAGCCCGGGGAGCTTCGTTTCGCTGGACAGCCGGGGGCGGCTGTCCCTACGGGATCATCTATGGCTCACAAAATTACTCTCATTCCCGGCGACGGGATCGGACCAGAAGTCACCCGGGCCGCGATCCGCATCATGGAAGCTACCGGCGTGAAGTTTGAATGGGAGAGCTACGCCGCGGGCGCCGAGGCCTTCGAGAAATACAAGGAATACATTCCCAGGGAACTCACCGAATCCATTGAACGCACGCGCGTTGGGCTGAAGGGGCCGGTCACGACTCCGATAGGCGGCGGGTTTTCCAGCATCAACGTGGAACTGCGCAAGCGCTTTGAGCTGTTCGCGAACTTCCGGCCGATCCGCAATCTGCCCCATATCCCGACGCGCTATCCCGATGTGGACCTGATTATCATGCGCGAGAACACGGAAGGGCTCTACTCCGGAATCGAGCATGAAGTCGTCCCGGGGGTGGTCGAGAGCCTGAAGATCATCACCGAAAAAGCTTCCACGCGTATCTCCCGGTTTGCGTTCGAGTATGCGCGCAAGAACAAGCGGCGGAAGGTCCACTCGATCCACAAAGCCAACATCATGAAGATGTCGGACGGACTGTTCCTGCGGTGTTCGCGCACCGTGTCCAAGGAATACCCCGAGATCACCTATGGCGAACACATCGTGGACAACACCTGCATGCAACTGGTGATGAACCCATATCAATACGACATTCTGCTCATGGAGAATCTGTACGGCGACATTGTTTCCGATCTGTGCGCGGGTCTGGTCGGCGGACTGGGCCTGGTGCCGGGCGCGAATTTCGGGCACGAGTGCGCGATCTTCGAAGCCGTGCACGGCTCTGCGCCGGATATTGCCGGCAGAAATATAGCGAACCCTACGGCCGTGTTGCGCTCAGGCCTGCTAATGCTGCGCCACCTGGGCGAGCACGATGCCGCGCAGAAAATCCGGCAGGCCCTCGATCATGTGTACCGCGACCGCAGCAAGCTGACGCGGGATGTGGGTGGAAGCGCGGGCACGTCGGAGTTTGCCGACGCCATTATTGAGGCGATTGAAAATCCGAGTTCCGCCGCGCCGGTAACAGTCTCTTCAGGAGGGCCGCGGTAAGCCGCCTCTCTACCCTTCTGCTAGAATGGCCTGTTTGCGATCACTAGCAGAGGCGGCGTGCAGCGCTGCGGGGCCAGGTTTGTCGTGGGGACCGATCTGAAATCAATCGCAGTTCCATATCATGGCGGGCTTCACCGTTTCGCCATCTTCACTGCCAGCGTTACGCTCCTGCTGATTGTGGCGGGAGCGCTGGTGACCAGCAATGACGCCGGCCTTTCGGTTCCGGACTGGCCCACCACCTTCGGGTCCTTCTACAAGATTCCGCGCATGGTCGGCGGGATCAAGTACGAGCACGGCCACCGCATGGTGGCGGAGTTCGTTGGCCTGTTGACCATCATCTTGGCGGTTTGGACCTGGCGGGTCGAGAAACGGCGCTGGCTGCGCATGTTGGGCCTCGCGGCACTCGGAACTGTGATCGCGCAAGGCATCCTGGGTGGAATTACGGTGTTGTTTTTCCTGCCTCCGGCGGTCTCGAGTGCTCATGCCGCGATGGCGCAGACTTTTTTCTGTATCGCGGTGGCGATTGCCGTCTTTACCGGGCGCCGGTGGATTGAGGAGCAACCCCGGGTGGAACTCGATGCGCGCCGCCCGTCATTGTTCACGCTGACCTTGCTTTCGATCTTTGTGCTGTATGTGCAATTGCTTCTGGGTGCGATGTTCCGTCATAACGGACTGAGCTGGTGGCCGCATGTGATTCACGCCGGCGTGGTGGCGGTCGTGTTGTCGTGGACAGCGGTCCGCGCCATTTCCGTCTATTCCCACATCGAGGCGGTTCGCCGCCCTGCCATCATCATGCTCAGCCTGATGGTCGGCCAATTGTGCCTCGGCTTCCTCGCCTTCATCACCCGCGTCATGTGGGGCAAAGACGCCGCACAACCCGAACTGCCCATGGTCACCTCGACCGTGATCCATGTCGCGGTGGGAGCTTTGCTGCTGGCTACAACCGTAGTTCTCGCCATTCAGGTCTGGCGCCACGTTCCGGTTTCGTTCGAGGAACGCGTCCCTGGAAGCGAGCGGAAACCGGTGGCCGCGTGAGCCTCTCCTACCGCTTTCCTGACATTTCCCGCAGCTGGATTCAAGCGCTGCTGCGCGACTACGCCGAACTCACCAAACTGCGCGTGACAACACTCATCGTCATGACCGCGTGGTGTGGCTTCTATTTCGGGGCGATGCGGAGCGGCGTCTCTTCCCTTTCGTGGAGCCTGTTGCACGCTCTGCTGGGAATTGGCCTGGTTTCGGGAGGAACAGCCGCGCTCAACGAAGTCATGGAATGCCAGGTGGATGCCCGGATGCGCCGCACGGCGAGGCGTCCGTTGCCTTCGGGACGCATGAGCCTGCTCCATGGAACGATCGCAGGAGTGCTGCTGACAGTAGGCGGCGCCTTTTACCTGGCGTTCACGACCAACGCATTAACCGGGTTGCTGACGCTGGCAACCGCCTTCGTGTACCTGGCAGCTTATACCCCGCTGAAGCGCGTGCATCCGATTTGCACTTTCGTCGGAGCCATTCCCGGAGCGATGCCCGGCGTCCTGGGCTGGACGGCCGCACGCGGCCGGCTCGAACTAGGCGCTTTGGTCATGTTTGCGATCGTGTTCTTCTGGCAGTTCCCGCATTTCTATTCCATTGCCTGGATGTATCGCGAGGATTACGCAGCCGGTGATATCCAGATGTTGCCGGTGCTCGAAGAGACGGGCGCTATTACCGGCCGCCAGATTCTGCTCTATTCGCTCGGCCTGATTCCAGTAAGCCTGGCCCCGGTGTTTCTGGGAATGTCGGGGAGGATTTATTTCGTAGGTGCGATCGTGATGGGCATCGCGCTCTGCTATTTCGGGGCGCGGCTGGCGACGCTTGGACTTCCCATGAACGCACCACGCTCCAAGCAACGGGCCCGCCAACTTCTGCAGGCGAGCGTAATCTACCTTCCTCTGCTGTTCGCCTTGATGATGCTCAACGGCGTAAACTAACCTGTGACCCCGAATACCAGTGCGATCGAGCATGCCGCGCCGGAGCCGCAGTCCCTCGCCGCCAACCCGATTATTTCTGTGCGCGATCTGGTACACCGGTATCAGAACCGGACTGCGCTCGGTGGAATTTCCTTTGACGTTCGTCCGGCGGAACTGTTCGGGCTTCTCGGGCCGAATGGTAGCGGGAAGACCACTCTGTTTCGGATTCTCTCCACACTCATGGCCCCAAGCGCTGGAACGGCGGTGATCGCGGGGCTGAACGTGGTGCGTGATCCGGCCGAGTTGCGGCGGCATATCGGCGTGGTATTCCAGGCTCAGAGTGTGGATCCGAAGCTGACCGCCTACGAAAACCTCTGGCACCAGGGACACCTCTATGGGTTGCACGGGCCTGCCTTGAAAGCGCGCATTGAAGAAATCCTGACCAGGGTGGGGTTGCTCGACCGCGCCCAGGACCGGGTGGAATCCTTTTCCGGCGGAATGCAGAGACGCGTTGAACTGGCGAAAGGGCTGCTGCATCATCCGGAGGTGCTGTTGTTGGACGAACCGACGACCGGGCTCGATCCAGGCGCGCGGCGGGACCTCTGGCAGTACCTGAGGGTCCTGCGCGATCAGGAACACGTCTCGGTGATTGTGACGACCCACCTGATGGAGGAAGCGGAGCGCTGCGACCGGCTGGCCATCCTGAATGAAGGCAAACTGGTTGCGCTCGGCACGCCGGAAGAGTTGACCCGCGAGATCGGCGGCGACGTGATCTTGCTGGAGGCGCGCGATCCCGAGGCCCTGGCGGAGCAGATTCGCACCAGGTTTCATGTGGACGCGACCGTCATGGATGCAAACGTCCGGCTGGAGATCGAGAATGGACATCGTTTCATTCCGGATGTGGTCGAAGCTTTTCCGGGCGAGATTCACGCCTTGAGCGTGAGGAAACCTACCCTGGAGGACGTGTTCATTCACCGCACCGGACACAGGTTCTGGAACGAGGAGCCAGCGGACGAGAAGAAGAGCAAGAAGAAGAAGAAACACTGACGAATTGGCAATTGGTAATTTCAAGCCGAGGCGAGTCGAAATTACAAATTACCAATCACAAATTACAAATATTCCTATGGCGACCGCGGCAATCCCGGCAAGTCGTGCTCCATCGGTGGGGGTTTTGCTGCCTGCCTTCACGCTCTGGTGGCGTGAGGTGGTGCGCTTTTACCGGCAGCGCGGGCGGGTGGCGGGCGTGATTTTGTCCCCGCTATTGTTCTGGATTGTGATCGGGTCGGGTTTCGGAACTTCATTTCGTTCTGGGCAGGCGGCCGGTCAGCAACACTACCTCGACTATTTTTATCCGGGCGCGCTGGTGATGATCGTGCTCTTCACGGCCATCTTCACCATGATGTCGGTAATTGAAGATCGAAATGAAGGCTTCCTGCTTTCGGTACTGGTGGCGCCGGTGCCCCGGGCGGCCATCGTACTTGGAAAAGTGCTGGGCGGAACTACGCTGGCCACCATACAGGGACTGATCTTTCTGGTGTTCGCGCCGCTCGTCGGTGTACACATGACGCTGGCGTCGTTTGGGTTGATCGTCCTGACGGTGTTCTTGACGTCGTTCGCGCTGACCGCTCTGGGATTCGCCATCGCCTGGCCGATGGACTCGAGCCAGTCGTTTCACGCCATCATCAATCTATTCCTGATCCCGCTCTGGCTGCTGTCGGGCGCGCTCTTCCCTCTTTCCGGCGCTTCGCGATGGATTCGCGCCGTGATGTACATCAACCCGCTGACATACGGGGTGGAAGCGTTGCGGACGCTGATGTATCCGCTGGCGCCAAGTTCTTTGTCCTTTACGCTGACCGCGTCGATCCTGACGCTGGTGCTGTTTACGATGTTCATGTTCGGCCTGGCATTTGCGGTGGCGAATCGGAGAACCGTCGGCAGTCGCTAGTCGTTGGTCGTTGGCGATTGGCAATTGGCAGTGGGCCTTGGACTGATACTCTTCGGGAAACGCACAGGCGTTGAAATCGGCGATACCGCCCCAACGACTAACGAGTACCGACCATTGACTACGAACTAACGACCAAAGCCTATGGAAAGCACAGCCCTCGACATTCTGGCTCTAGCCGCGCACCGCGATGACGTGGAGCAGACCTGCGGCGGAACGCTGCTTAAAATGGCCGAACGCGGATATCGCACCGGCATCCTCGACCTCACGCAAGGCGAAATGGGAACGCGCGGCACCGCCGAAGAACGGGCGCTCGAATCGGCCGAGGCGACGCGCATCCTGAAAGTTTCCTGGCGGCACGCGCTCGATATCCCCGACGGGCGGGTCGAAAATACCTGGGAGAACCGTCTGAAAGTGGCGCGCGTGCTCCGCCACCAACGCCCGCGGGTCGTGATCCTTCCCTACTGGCAGGGACGCCATCCCGACCACTACACGGCCTCCGTGCTGGGATATGAGGCATGTTTTCTGGCGGGCCTGGCGAAACTGGATATCAGCCAAACGCCCCCGATCGTCGGGTCGAGCGTTTCCTTCTATGATTTAGGCGCTTTGGCTCACGAAGGCGTGGCGCCGCATCGTCCGTTCAAGATCGTGTATGCCAGCCTCTATCAAGACGTGCGGCCGACGTTCATCGTGGACATCACCGACCAGTTCGAGGCGCGCATGGCGTCCTTGATGGCCTACAAGTCCCAGTTCAGCGATCAGCAGGCTGGAAGCGGAATCTTTCCCGCCCAGGCTGAAATTCGCGCGCGGGTGGAATCCATGGCGCGGTTTTACGGGATGATGGGTGGGGTGACCTACGGCGAACCGTTCGTGCAGAAGGAAGTCGGGCTGGTGGATGATCTGCTGGCGATCCCGGTGAAGTCCATCTGATTCGATACAACTGGCCTCTCCTGAACTCTGGAATGTTCGAAGACAAACCCGCGCGGTACTTCCACGTTAAAGTAGCCCAACCGCCACCCCGCCGCTAGTCCGGGCCATCGTCCTCAGCAGCTTAGCGAGCCTACAATATCCGCACCCCTCATTCGTCTACAACCGTAGCAGAAGGACGCGGCGAGCCTGGAGCGGATGGCAATCGAACAGGACCAGCGGATCTCCGAAGTGGTGAAGCGGGAGCAGTCCCGGCTGCGCAACTTCATTCGCCGGCGCGTGCCCGACCCGCGCGACGCTGAAGACATTCTGCAGGACGTCTTCTACGAACTGGTGGAAGCGAATCGCCTGCTGATGCCGATCGAGCACGTCACGGGCTGGCTATTCCGCGTGGCGCGGAATCGCATCACCGACCTCTTCCGCAAGCAGAAGCCGGTGAGCTTCAGCGATACCGTCGCTGCGCGCAACGAGGATGACGACGAACTGCTGCGGTTCGAAGACCTGCTGCCTTCGCCCGACGCCGGACCGGAGGCACTTTACGCAAGCAACGTGCTTCTCGATGAACTCGAGNNGGCGCAGTTTCAAGGAGATGGCCGCCGAGACCGGCCTGAGCGTGAATACGCTGCTCTCGCGCAAACGCTATGCGGTGCTGCATCTGCGCGAGCGATTGCAAAGCATTTACGACGAGTTTACGAAAACATGAGGGACTGAACATGAGACCGAGATGGAAGAAAATGATTTTCATTGCTCCGCTGGCGATTCTGGGGATCCTGGTATTCATCTTCATCGGCGGTGAAGTCGTGCTGCAACTGTGGAATTGGCTGCTGCCGCCGCTCTTCGGCTGGCGCCTGATTACGTTCTGGCAAGCGGTTGGGATTCTGGCGCTGTGCCGGATCCTCTTCGGCGGATTTGGACGCCACGGTTCCCATCACTCCAATTTCCGCCGTCGCATGAAAGAGCGCTGTGAGCACATGACCCCGGAGGAGCGGGAACGATTCCGGCAAGGCATACGCGCAGGCTGGGGCTTCGGCCCATCCACCGGCGAGAGCAAGGGGCAATGAGGGAGAAAGAGCCGTGCACCCAACCGACAAGGCAGCAAGAGTCGCAGGCGCGCTATATCTATCGCTCGTAGTCACCGCGCCCCTCAGCCTCATCTATATTCCACGCACTCTCATCGTCACAGGGAACGCCACCGCGACGGCTAAACACATCCTGGCTCACGAGGTGCTTTTCCGTCTCGGCATCGTTGCTGACCTGATCTCCACGGTCATCTTCATCTTCCTGGTCATGGCTCTCTACCGCTTGCTCAGCGGGGTGAACAAGACCCATGCTTCGCTGATGGTGATCCTAGCCCTGGTCTCCGTGGCCATCGGGTTTATGAATGTGCTGAACAACATCGCGGCCCTTACCCTCTTCCGCGGCTCCGATTTCCTTGCGGTATTCGAAAAGCCGCAACTGGACGCCCTGGCCATGCTGTTCCTCCACCTGCATGGCCAGGGAAACGTTATCAACGGGATCTTTTGGGGCCTCTGGCTATTCCCCTTCGGTGTGCTGGTGATGAGATCGGGCTTCCTGCCCCGCATCCTCGGTGTATTGCTGATCGTTAACTGTTTTGCCTATCTGGCCATCAGTCTCACGTCTTTGCTTCAGCCAGGTTACTCAACTGTTGTGAGCCGGGTTGCGCTGCTCCCTATGGCGGCCGGGGAGCTGTCGATCATCGCGTGGCTTCTGATTAAAGGCGCACAGGTCCAACCGCTGGCCGCAGCGGCCTCCTGATCGATGGCGGTACTGCCAACGCTTCGTACCCGGTCGTTCTGGATAAGGAGGCAGAATGTGAGCACAGTTGTATTGACCAACCGGTTGGGGCCGGAACAACGTACCGCCGCCAGAGTCGCCGTCTTCCTATCTGCCCTTGCCCACCGCACCAAGCGGTGACCGGCGTGAGCCTCAGTTTCCCAAATCCGCTAAGCGGCAAATGAATCCCCATCCGCCGCCGAGTTCGCTGACCGCCAGCATCAGTTCATTGCTGCCCTTCTTCAAAGGAAGGTAGACGGCGTCGTTTTCCGGGTTCACGATGCCCAGGAACCCAGGGTCGCGGAAATTCTGGGCGTTTCGGCCACGGAAGAGAATCTTGCCATTCAGGAACACGCTGACGTCGTCGCTATAGCCGATGAAGAGCTTTTTCACCTGGTCACGATCGGAATCGATGCTGGTCCGCGCATACACCACCTTCATCCCCGGCTGGGGTTCCAGGCGCTTCGAAAAGTCGGTCGCAAACGAGACCTTCGGATGCGGGGCCTCGCGATAACGATAGATCACCACAAAGCCGGGCGGCTCCGCCTCCACATCCTGCCAATGTAGGACCTCGCTCTCGGAGGGCGCGAGCGGACGCTCCGGATTCCGTTCGAGCGCATCGTAGGAAGGCGACAGGCTCCACTTGGTCAGAGTGCTCGACGGCATCGGCGGCAGGTGGCGCTCCCAGGCCGCATCGGGCGTTGTCCGTATTTCGAAATTCGAGAAATAGGTCGCGCCGGTCAGGACATACAGGGCCACCTGACCTTTCTGCACGCCGGTTTTCAGATCGTTCATCACCAGCGCGGGCTTATCCATGTCCTTGACATAGAGCTTTGCCTGCGCGCCCACCACCTCCAGGCGCAGGTGGAACCAGACATCTTTCGGGATATCGACCGGGCCGGTGAAGCCCGGCCCGTTATAGATTTGCCAGTTGGCGCCGGTGTTGAGAACCGGCGTGTACTGCATGGCGTCAGGAAGGCCGGACTTGTGCTGGCGCAGGTAAACCCATTCGGCGGTAGCGCCATCGTCGGCGACGCGAAACTGCAGCCCGAAAAAACCGCGGCTGGCGGGGGTTGCGACATCCACATCGACAACCCCGTCGCGCATTTCCAGGTCTTTCAAAACTGCCGCTGCACCATCGAGGAAGAGACACTTGCGGCCTTGATATTCGGTGGCCTTGGCTTGTCCTTGCAGATCCCAGCGCGGGGAGTCTGGGGGAACGGAGAGCGTCTGCGATGTCTGGGAATAGGCTGCGGACTCAAAGACAACCGCAAGAAGACAAAGAGCGAGATGTCGGAGCATAGTCTGCCTGCGCATGTGTTAACGGGGACTCCGAACCTCTTGCCGTGCTTGCGATTTTCTTGGGACTCGAACATGTAGACGACTTGAGAAGAGAATCGGTAGCAGCGTGCCGACAAAATGCTCTACCCACTGCTTACTGGGAAACAGGGAAACTCGGGGACAGACGAGACGTTTTCTATTTCTTCTAACCAAGGAAACGACCGGGTGGCCCAAGCCTTTCATATTGATGGCACGACCAACGCGGAGGGTGCCCCTTGACAGAGCCTTCGCTCTTATCGAGGGCCACCCTCCAGAGTTCGAAAGAGCAGGTGTGCCACCCGCCCGTTCTTAAATCGGCTTATACGTCATGTTGACCGTCTTGGTGGCTCCCGCCGGCACCGTGATCGCATAAACGTGTCCGAGAGAACCATCTCCGATAAAAGGAGTGTTGCTGATATGGGTCACGTAGTGGCACGGATCCGGACCAGTGGGCACCGTCTCAACGACGCCGTTGTGGGCAAAGGTGAAGGTGTTGGTGGTCAGTCCCAGGCCCCAGCTGGCGCCGGGTTCCTGTCCGAAGGCGGAGTTGAAGCTAGACACAAACTCGTCGTTGGCTGCCACCGGGCCCGCATTCACGTTGGCAATCCGCAGCAGGGTTACATTCCGGCTGATGGTGCTGAGATTCTTGAGCGCCATGGTGATCTTCACCGATCCGGGACCGGACGCGCTTGCCTTGATCTGTTTGATGGTCTGGGTTAATTGCCAAAGGCCATCGCTGGTAGTGCGGACGAACTGAGCCGTGGTGGGATTCGGGGTCGTCGCCACAGTTGCTCCCCAGTTGGCGCTGTCAATGGAGGCATAGTCGAAATACGAAATGTTGGGGTTCACGTCGCAGATGCCATAGCCCTCCATGAGACCGCCGTTGTTAATGAACTCGAAACCCGAGGGACTGTCCAACTGCACAATGTTGCCATTGCCGCTCAGGCAGTATCGAGTAAAGGTGGCCGGAGGCCCGGAGCTGTAGGCGAACGAGCAAGCTGTTGTGTCTGGCAAATCGGTTGCCGCCGGTTGCCGACCGGCCTGCTGGCCGAACGCCACGATGGAAAACGTGAACACCGCCAGGAAAAGGGACGATCTTTTCAGCATCATGGTTGTCTCCCGTGTTTGCGAGCAGAATCAAGGCCCTGGGGGAATTCGACGGTTGTTTGGGGAGCCAACCGATCGGGACTCGACAGATTGCCGGAGATTCTGATCCAGCTTTGGTTCGGTTGTCAAGACCGTGGAATCCCACGTTCCGAAAACCGCGAAACCTTGGGGCCACCCGCCCACTCAATCATGCCTCGGTACTTCCGAATCATTTCGTATCGCTCTTTCTTTTTGTTTCGCTTATGATCTATCATCTCCGGTATCGAGCGGTAGTTGTCGAGCTTCGCTGTTGCAGGAGCGCTAATGGACCGACGCAGCTTCTTGAAGTCTGCCACCGCCACAGGACTCGCGGTTGGCTTGTGCAAGACCACCGCCAACGCCTACATTCCTGAACACAACTGGGACAAATACGATTGGGGATCGGGGCCTCCGGTTCTCGACCGGCTTTATCAGGGCCCGTTCCCGCAGTATGCTCCCGGTCCGGTTGTTCCCGAGAGCGAGGTCTCGATGGTCACTTCGCCCTCCAAGGACATCGTCAGCAATTACGGCATGGGCCTCACGGTCTATGCCTCCGACGACACCGGACTACTTCATGTCTCCGGTCAAACGACGGAACAGACGCTCGAAGATCTGATCAAGCTGCCCTTCGCGCAGAAGATTTACATCCGCCCCAACTGGCGCGATGTCCAAAAAAAGCCTGGTCGCCTCGATTTCCCGGAGTGTTGGAAAATTACCTTCGATCTGGCGCGCCGCTACGACAAACGCATCGGTTTCCGAGTCATGCTGGAAAACCCCGACTCCCCCGATCCAGGTATGCCGGATTTTCTCCTTAACAAAGTCCCTTACGTAAAGCTCAAAGGCGAGTGGAAGGGCGACCCGAAACAAATGCGCTACCGGAAGGACAACCGCGTGCCCCAGTACGATCATCCGGCGTATCAAGCTGCGTTTCGCGAGTTGAATGGTCTGCTGGCCGCCGAACTCAACGGGCATCCGCAGGTCGAGTACATGGACACGATGATGTACGGCTTTTGGGGCGAAGGGCACACCTGGCCCTACGAGGGCAATCCCTTTCCCAGCCAGTTGGTTGCGGAACAGACCTGGGCGGCGATGTTCGAGATGCAGCTCGAGCACTGGACCAAAACCCCACTGGCCACCAACACGCAGCCCGACTTCAGCAACGTCGGCAACTCCGACATGGTTGATCGTACAATGCGCACCGGGAACTGGCTGCGGACCGACACGATCTTCATCGAGAACACCCAGATCGAGGCGCTGAGCTACCGTCCGCCTTGGGTCGCTACGATCTGCGAGGTGGGTTTCACCACCGGCGATCCCAAGGAACTTCAAATCGACGAAGACGGAATTACTTACAACGAGCAAATCATTTCCCACGCCGCCGACGTCGGTGTCAACTATCTATCGCTTTGGAGTTGGCACAATCAGTCTGCTGGCAACATTCTGAGCTACTACGACAAATTCCCCGGGCCAATCGACGAGATCGCTCGCCAAATCGGCTACCGCATTCGCCCGTCGTTCATCTGGACCTTTACTCGAGACGGAGTTACCGGCCTGGTGATCGGACTCGCCAACGACGGAATCGCGCCTGTTCCTGGCGTGCTTCGCCTGAGCGTGTTCAGCGAGGACAACAAGATCCGTGTCTCCGGCTGCATCGACCCTGGGTATCCGAAACCGACGGGCGTTCATCAAGCCATGCTGATGCTGCCCGCAGGCGCGCCATGGGATGGCCTGCGGCTGAAAGCTGAACTCGAGGTCAAGGGTGTGCGTTACCCGGTGCGCTGGGCGTGCCGGCAGAAGCTCAATTCCGATGGCTCATTAACACTGCGCCACAATTACAACCCTGAGGAGCCGTTGGTGTAGACGCGCAGGAATTTTCAGGAGAATCTCGGGGACAGACGAGGAGTAACGCACTTTTTCGCCTGACCTAGTTAATCTCGGAGAACATTCCGGCCCGAACTTAGACGTCGGCTGCAACCAAAGACAATAGGAGTGTTCATGTTGAGATTCGACGTGAATCGCCGTGAATTCATGAAGGTCGCCGCTGGAGCGGGCGCCGCATTGGCTATGCCGACTCTGGGACATGCTGCTGTGCCCTCCAAAATGATCGGCATCCAGGTGGGAGCAGTTTCGTTTGTGGATGAAGGTACTGAGAAAGTCCTCGATGTGCTTCAGGAACGCGCCAGCGTCAATACGCTGTTTCTTGCGGTATTCACCTACGGTCGAGGTATCGCCGGAAGACAGATTCCGGGCCAGCCGCTGCCCGATCACGGCAAGCAGGAATACGACCTCAATTTTCACGGCGGCAACTTCGCCACACCTCATCCGCAGTACTACCAGAACACGGTCATCAAGGACACACGCGCTCCTGACCACGGCAATCTGGACATCCTGGCCGAAGTAATCCCTGCCGCTAAGAAGCGTGGCCTGAAGGTCATCTGCTGGCTTGAGGACGTGTTTCGCACCGACTTGCCGAACATCGAGAAAGTCCAGGAGCGAGACCTCTACGGGCGCAACGCCGAAACGCTGTGCGTCAACAATCCAGACTACCGGAATTTCTTTACCGGCCTGGTCGAGGACTATGCCCGTTCCTATGACATCGACGGAATTATGTGGGGATCCGAGCGCCAGGGTGCGCTTTCGGACAGCTTGGGAGCCACCCATGACATTCCGCCGATCGATCCTGGCAACGTGACTTGCTTCTGCGAGTTTTGTCAGCGCAAAGCGAAAGAGCGNNCGCTCGGCACGGAGTGGCAAACGTCCCACGGACGGTTACTACGTTCAATTCTGGCGGATCCTGTTGCGGTATCCAGAACTGGCCGCTTGGGAAATGCTCTTCACTGACAGTCTTCGCGAGACCTACGCTGCACTCTACAAAACGGTAAAGGCGGCGAAACCCGCGATCCCAGTGGGTTGGCACATATGGCACAACACTTCCTTCAATCCGATCTACCGTGCGGAACAGGACCTGCGTGAGCTCTCGAATTATTCCGATTTCATTAAGGTCGTTATGTACAACAACTGCGGCGGCGAGCGGATGGCGCTGTATGCCGACAATATCGGCTCGACACTTTATGGAGACCTCTCGAAACAGGGCCTGATCGATCTTAACTATGCGCTGATGGGATTCAAGGAGCGCAGCTACGATCAGATTCCTCACACAGGGCTTTCAGCTGATTACGTCTACCGCGAAACGAAACGCGCGCTCGATGGGGTTGCCGGCACGAACACTCTCATCTGGCCAGGCATCGATATCGATATCCCCACTGAACCCTATAACAGCAAACGTACGCCGCAAAGCGTTAAAGAAGCAGTTCTGGCGGCTTTCCGTGCTGGCGCGCCGGGTGTGATTCTGTCTCGCAAGTATTCCGAGATGCGGCTCGCCGACCTCAGCGGCGCTGGAGAAGCGATTCGCGAGTCGAAACTACTTGGTTGAAAGCAGTTCGCTAGAAAGTTAATTCAAGTGCGAGGTTGTGCCGACCCCACGTCTCGCGATCCATTCTGAGACCTCAATTCCCAGAAATTCAAGCCTGCGATGAGAGGGACTTTGTCGTATTGACGAAACGGATCACCACTGCCGGAATCGTATTGCTGCTCGGGGCGACGATTGGCGACGCGCCACGCCTCCGTTCCGATGAGGGCGACACGTGCTCGCTTTGGATAATTCCTGAAACCGCGCACTGGAAACAATAGACACGGAGGCCCTGGACCTGCTTCTCACCGACACTTTCATTTCCGTGGATATCGATGGCAGTACGCAGACCAAGAGTGAATTCCTGGCCAGCATCAAGGCGCCCGACTGCCAGCCCCCCGCGCAGGCGCCATCCGATTAGTACGGTCCCGGAAGGAAACACTGAAAACAGCCCGCCAACCTCTCTGCCATCCTGAGCCGGGTTCCCCACGTCGCGCGGTTTTCGAGAGTCCGCCCTAAGCGCAAGCCGAAGGGTGGGTGCTGGCAGTGCCCCTCCTCCTGTCTCAGGTCCAATTGCGAATCGGTATGGTTCGTGGCTTCGGTACGGATCCCACGTTTGCAAACCCCGCAAACGTGAGGCAAGATGTCGGACCTGTTCAGCGGCGGAATCCCCTAGGACTTCGCTTTCTTCGAAGCTTTCGCCTTGCCAGAACTGTTGCGAGCGACCGCTTGGCGAATGAGCGACTTGAAAGCGGATTCGTCCACTTCTTCTCCTTCGTGGATGTCGATCGCGCGGCGTACGTTTCCGTCGAGACTCGAGTTGAACAGACGTGCCGGATCCTTCAGAGACGCGCCCTTGGCGAAGGTTAGCTTCACGACCTTCTTGTAGGATTCGCCCGTGCAGAGGATGCCGTCGTGCGACCAAACCGGAGTGCCCATCCACTTCCACTCCTCGACCACGTCCGGGACTGCTTCCTGGATGAGCTTGCGCATTCTGCTCAGGGTTTCCCCGCGCCAGTCCCCGAGTTCGGCGATTCTTTTCGAGATCAGCTCCGATGCCGGCTGGCCTTGGCTCGCGCCCGACTTCTTCATGTTCTCCTCCTGGAAGTTCCAGATATATTTCATCTGCAAAGATATTAGAGGATAGTCATGTGAGAGGAAACGTCCCGTCCGTCCCCGGTCTATTTATGAAGTGGCTTGACCACTGGCCTCCAAAAGACGACGATTCCACCGATGGAGAAGCGCATCGACCCAGCTGTGGTCTCTCGCGCTCAAGGCTGTCTACTCGGTCAGTTTGCCGGGGATGCCTTGGGCAGCATGGTGGAGTTTCACACTCCGGAAGACATTCTCCGAAATTATCCAGACCGCATACGCGAGCTTGCTGATGGAGGAAGATGGGGCACGATTGCTGGACAACCAACGGATGATTCCGAAATGGCGCTGATGTTGGCCCGGACTCTTGCGGAACAGGGGAGGTATGACGCCGAGGAAGCTGGTAAGGCGTATCGTTTCTGGTTAGACTCCCACCCCTTCGATTGTGGAGATACGGTTTACGTCGGTCTTTGTGGCCGGCCCAACTCCGACAGCCAGGCAAACGGAGCGATGATGCGAATCAGCCCGTTGGGTATCTTCGGAGCTAACTATGACATGCAGCAGGTGGCCGCCTGGGCGCAACAGGATGCGGCATTAACCCACCCCCACCCGGTCTGTCTCCACGCGAATGCGCTTTTTGCCATGGCCATCGCTCGCGCCATCTCTACAGGGATTGGTTCTCAGGACCTATTTCAGCAGATCGAAACCTGGGCTGGGGAAATGAAGGTGGAGGATGCGCTGTTGCAGTCAGTCATCGGCGCGTCCACGGCCCCGCCGAGCGATTACATCCACCAGCAAGGCTGGGTTCTCACCGCTTTCCGGAATGCGTTGTGGCAACTTCTTCATGCTTCGAACTTGGAAGATGGGGTGACAGATACCGTCATGCGCGGCGGGGACACCGACACGAATGCGGCGATTGCCGGCGCCCTCCTCGGCGCTGTACACGGCCGCGACGCCATTCCTGTCCAATGGGTCGAAAAGCTTCTCAGCTGTCGTCCGGAGGCTGGACAGCCACATGTACAACACCCTCGACCGAAATGTTTCTGGCCTGTGGATGCGTTGGAGTTGGCGGAACGGCTGATTTCAACCGCTCGGAACTAATCAACCAGCCGTGGCTGTTGGCAGAGCCCTACTCCTCTCTCAGGTTCGATTGCGGATTGGTAAGGTTCGTGCCTTCGGTCCGAATCCCACGTTTGCAAACCCCGCAAACGTGGGGCACCCGGCGTCGTCACTTCGATCAACACAATGATAATCACGCCGTAGCGGAGAAAACCGAATGTTCATGGCCAGGGTCTGCAGCGAACCAATTCTCCTAGCTGTAATTGCTGTTTGCTTCTTTGCCGAATTCGGAAAGGGACAATCACAATCAGCCCAGCATCGTTCAAGAGCGGAGAATGAAGCTCTTGTCTCCTTGTCCTCTACTCTAGAGAGTCTGGATTGTCAGGCAGTGATTGAGTATTCAGGAAAGTGTTACAGGCCAAGTACAATCATTGCCGGGTGCCCCACGTCTCGCGGTTTTCGAGACGTGGGTGCTGGCAGCGCTCCACTGTCTCAGGTACCAAGAACCGCCCTCAACTGTGACACCGGTCATCCCAATCCCTCAGGGGCTGAAACCTATCCCTGTTAGTTCGCCTCTACGGCACGGCTGAAGCCGTGCCCTTCCACAAAAGCCGGAATGCAGATCCCTCCCCGTCGGTCGGAATGACAGGCGAGAGCAACTGCAGATCCCTCGCTCCGCTCGGGATGACAATTCTGTGTGGTATCGGCGGCGTATCTGGGTGGAGTCCGCGCCGTATAATGTTCGGTTCCTACTACCGCGTCCGAACGGGCTGATTCCTCTAGCTCCGGTCCGACGCGCAGGAGCTTTCATCATGTCTACTCCCACTGCACCCGCTACCGAGTCCCAGGTCAAGATGCGCACCGAATCCGACAGCATGGGGAAGATCGGCGTCCCGGCGAATGTTTACTGGGGGGCGCAGACGCAGCGCTCACTGCTGCATTTCGATATTGGGCGCGACGTCATGCCTCCGGAGCTGATTCGGGCGTTTGGCACGCTCAAGAAGGCTTGCGCGCTGGTGAATCAGGACCTGGGGAAACTGCCGTCCGACCTTTCGAAGCTGATCTGTCAGGCGGCCGACGAAGTCATCTCCGGCAAGCTGAATGACCAGTTCCCTCTTCGCATCTGGCAGACGGGCTCGGGCACGCAGACCAATATGAACGTGAATGAGGTCATCTCCAATCGCGCGATTGAGATGGCGGGCGGCCAAATGGGATCGAAGAAGCCCGTGCATCCGAACGATCACGTCAACATGTCGCAGTCGTCGAACGACACGTTTCCGGCGGCGATGCACATTGCGGCGGCGGAGCGGGTGAAGAACGCGCTGATTCCTGCGATCAAGACCGTCCGCGATGCGATTGCGGCCAAGGCTGCAGAATTCAAAGACGTGGTGAAGATTGGCCGCACCCATTTGCAGGATGCTGTGCCATTGACCTTTGGGCAGGAATTTGGCGGCTGGGCCAGCCTGCTCGACCGCGACGTCAAGCGACTGGAGCAGGTGCTCGATGGGCTCTACGATCTGGCGATCGGCGGGACGGCGGTGGGCACGGGGCTGAACACGCATCCGGAATTTGCCGAGCGGGCGGCCAGCAAGATTGCCGAACTGACGGGACTTCCCTTCCGCTCCCATCCCAATAAGTTTGCAGCACTTTCCGCGCATGATGAGATCGTGTTTGCCCAGGGCACGATGGAAACGCTGGCCGCGTCGCTGATGAAGATCTCAAACGACATTCGCTGGCTGGCTTCCGGTCCGCGCTGTGGGCTGGGCGAGATCTCCATTCCGGAAAACGAACCGGGATCGTCCATCATGCCCGGCAAGGTCAATCCGACGCAGTGCGAGGCGATGACGATGGTGTGCGTGCAGGTCCACGGAGCGACGGCCGCGGTGGGATTCGCCGGATCGCAGGGCAACTTTGAGCTCAACGTGTTCAAGCCCGTGATCATCTACAACTTCCTGCACTCGGTGACGCTGGTCACCGACGCCTGCCACGGCTACGTGGAGTACATGGTCAAGGGCATCGAAGTCGATCGCGCCAAAGTGGACTGGTATGTAAAGAATTCGCTGATGCTGGTCACGGCTTTGGCCCCCAAGGTCGGATATGACAAGGCGGCGCAGATTGCCCACACGGCGCACGTTGAACACTCGAGCCTGCGCGAGGCGGCGTTGAAGCTGGGATATCTTACGGGTGAGGAATTTGATTCGCTGATGAAGCCGGAGAGGATGACAAAACCGTAGCCGGTAGTTAGCAGTCAGTACCTACTGGCNNATTTCAGGTTACCCGCAGATAGTCCGCCAGCCTATCATTCAATGACAAAACGCCATGTTCCTGTCCTGCCATCAGCGACGGCTGGCCGTATTCTGCCTGTTTTGCGCAACGCTTCACGCGCGGGCCGGTAGTGTCCCTGTTCCTCCCCTCCCGAAACATCCCCACTACGCCATTCAGCACTTCGGTGAACGCAACGGACTCGGATCCGCCACCGTTCTAAGCATGGCGCAGGACCAGCAGGGATTCCTCTGGGTTGGCACACAGACCGGGCTTTTCCGCTACGACGGGAGCGGCGTCACGCGTTTCGGCCGGACGGATGGGCTTCCCGGAGAGCTGGTGGAACTCATCGTCGTCGGGCCCGACGGGAATCTCTGGGTACGGGCGCGTAAAGGGATTGCGCTTCGGGTCCGCGAGCGCTTTGAAGCGGTCGCTCTACCGGAGGAGGCGGGCGCCTTACGCGACACCTACCAATCGTTTGCGGTCGATAGCGCAGGCACGCTCTTCATCGCGACGCAAAAGGGCCTCCTGCGCCTTTCTCCTGGGACGAAGAAGTACAGCCTTTTCCCGACCGGGAACACCGCCCACCCCGCCGCGGTAGACGGCATCGTGCGCGCGCCCGATGACACGATCTGGTTCGCGTCTGGTGGCCAGATTGGGCGGATTCGGCATGGACAGGCGTCTACCGAGATCGTTGCATCCCTCGACAAGCTTGGGGGGGAGGAACAGGTGATCGCCCTGCTGCCGGCGCCGGACGGACGGCTCTGGGTGCGCACGTCCATGCGAATTGGAGCACTGGATGCAAAGGTCCCGGCCCGCGGAATTACTTGGGTACACGGCAATCTTCCCGGCGCGAATCTTATGGGTGGCCCGAGCCTGGACCGCCGCGGCAGTCTCTTGCTGCCGACCGATCAGGGCCTCTACTGGCGCGATGGAAACCAATGGCGCCGCATCGATCACAAAAGCGGATTGACCAGTAACGCGGTGTCATCGGTGCTGGAAGACCGCGAAGGCGGAATCTGGGTGGGAACCACGGGCACCGGTCTGGACTACTGGCCGGGCTCGCAGCAATGGTCGGGCTGGACGGATGAGGAAGGACTGCCGGACGCGCTGGTGCTGGGAGTTGTCAGGGACCATCGCCAGCGGCTGTGGGTTGCAACCAATACGGCGCTCGCGGTTTGGGATCCGACACAGGACCAGTGGCGCACGTGGACGGAGGGTGGAGCGCGAGGCGGCGTCAACCGCGTCGGAATCACACCGGACGGTGCAGTCTGGGCGCTGTTCCCCGGCAAAGGTATTTTCCGTTTCGAAGCCAACCTGGAGCACCCGAAGGCCGAACTGGTTCCGACCGGCGACTGGAAGCCGCAGTCCATGGCGGCTGCTCCTGACAATTCCGTTTGGGTGGACGGCAAAGACCGGCTGCACGTCATTCGCTATGACAACGGCCGCTTCACCATCTCAGAACTCCATGGCCCCCACGACAATGCTGGAACCTCCCGGAACGTTTCGGTTTCTCCCGGCGGGGTGGTGTGGAGTGCCGGGCCGAATGGAGTCTCGCGCTATAGCCAGGGCCATTGGCAGCATTTCGGCCAGCATGAAGGAATGCTGGCGGACAAGGTAATCGACATTCAAGCGGTACGCGACGACGAGGTCTGGCTGGAATATCCCGATGAAGGGCAGATGACGCGGCTGCGTCTGTCGGCCAGCGGCAGTCCTGAATTCCTGAACGTGAAAAAAGGAATGTGCGTGCTGGGCATGGACCGCCGCCACAACGTCTGGGCAGAGATGGAAGAAGGCGTCGGGATGATCTCGCCCGACGGCTCGGTTCGGACCTTTACGCAGAGTGACGGGCTCATCTGGAACGATGTGAACTGCGGCAGCCTGTGGCAGGAGTCCGACGGAAGCATCCTGTTCGGCACCAGCAAAGGGTTGGCCCGCTACGATGTCAGCCAGGAAGAGCCCGCGTTGCGCCCGCCGAGCGTCGTCCTCACCGCTGCCACCTTCGCCAGGCAAGAACGCCTGAAAGAGAAAACGCCGCAAATTCTGAACCAGGACGCGACCCTCGTGGCTCGCTTTGCTGCCCCGGTCTTTCACGATCCCGATCGCATTACGTGCCGCTACCAACTGGCCGGTCTGGAAACGGACTTCACAGAAACCAGCCTCCGGGAAGCTCGCTATTCGTCGTTGCCGGCGGGAGACTACAGCTTCCAGGTGAGTTGTGGCTCGGCTCAATTGGGCCAAAGCGCAGTCGCCAGCTATCCGTTCACGGTTCTTCCTCCCTGGTGGGAAAGCTGGTGGGCCCGCACCAGTGGCATGCTTTTGTTCGGACTGGCGATCTCGGGTGTTCTCTGGTCGCAGCAGGAGCGGGATCGGCGGGAAAAAGTCCGACTGGAGCAGGCGGTCGAGGAGCGCAGCGCGGAACTGGCGCGCGTGAATCGCGATCTGGAGGAAGCATCGCTCAGCGATCCATTGACGGGCGTGCGGAACCGGCGATTTTTTCAGAGTACGATTCCAGCCGATGCCAGCCAGTCAATCCGCGCCTACCGCACCGGCTCGGATCAATACAGCCACGATCATCGGGACCTGGTCTTCTTCCTGGTGGATATCGACCACTTCAAGGAGGTCAACGACCGGTACGGCCACGATGCCGGCGACCTCGTGCTGGTTGAAATTGCGCAGCGGCTCAACAGTGTGGTTCGCGAGTCGGATTTCCTGATTCGCTGGGGCGGCGAGGAGTTCCTGGTAGTCTGCCGATCGGCTGAGCGGGAAGATGCACCGCACATGGCAGAGAGAATTCTGCAGGCGATCAGCTACCCCGCGTTAGATCTGGGTCTGGAACGCCGTTTGCGCCGAACGTGCTCGGTGGGCTGGGCGCCTTTCCCGTGGCTTCCGCCGGCCTCCGCTGATCTCTCCGTGGACGAAGTGTTGCGCTTGGCCGACCGCGGACTGTATCTGGCCAAGCAGAATGGCCGCAATCAGGCCATCGGCCTGGTGCCCAGCAGCCTCATGCCCACCCGGCCAGACAAGCATTTCCGACTGGAGCAACTGCTGGAGGACGGACTGATTCGAGAGATCCGGACGCCGGGCGTGAAAGCCGCAGTCGCAGGCTCGGCCTGATTGTCTTCGACTTGAGGGAAGATGCGGATCCCTCGCTTCGCTCTCGATGACAAGTCAGCAAGGAATCGAAAGCCTCGCCTAGTCCTTCTTCAGGAAACGCCGACGGTTCATGTGGGTGGCGGCGCTGGGCCCGATGTCCTCATACCTCAATACGCTAATCGAGCCATCGACTTCGAGCACGGCCAGTGCGGCATCTTTATAGGAGGCGACTCCGTGTTCCCGCAGGGAGCGTTGCAATTCGTCCATGCTGACGTGCTCTTTGGCCATATGCGCTTCGATGATCTGGCCGTCGTGGACCAGTAATGCGGGCTGGCCCTGAACATACTTCCGAAATCGCCGGTTGACGCCCGAGAGTTCCGCCACCAGGTAGTTCAAGATCAGGAGTGTTGCAGCGGCTACCGCTCCGCCGGCCACGGAGTTGTCCGGACCGGTCATGGCGTTCTGGACAGAGTTCGAAAGCAGCAGGAGCAGGGTGAGATCGAACGGGGTCATCTGGCCAACTTCCCTTTTGCCGCTGAGGCGAATACCCACCAGCACCAAAAGGTAGATGACCCCTGTCCGGAGCGCGATCTCCAGAAGCGTGTGAGCGCTCGGGGGCAGCATCGTTATTGCGGGGTGGCCGTCACCGGCACCGGCGCGTTCTTGGGCGTGCTCAGATACCCCGCGATCTTGTTCTTGTCGACCGTCCAGACCACCAGCTCATACAGCATGTGATCGCGCCCGGTATAGAACTGCACCGGTTCGCTCTGGTTGCGGTCTTTCTTCTCGATGGTCTTGTCGTCGGAAGTAACGCTCAGAGTGTACTTGCCGCGCTTGGGATCGGTTTTCTTGAGCTGCAAGGCGACGGTCGAAAAGGCCTGCGGACTGGCGCCTTTCAACAGCGTGAACTCGTAATACTGCCGGTCCCCTCTGTGCTTGAGAGTTTCCAGATCGCCGCGGGTGTTGGCAATCAGGCCGCTCTGGACACCCAGATCGCCGATGGTGCGCTGCAACTGCGCCTGGGTATCGGCCAACGCGGCTTTTGTGGAAGCGACATCGGTTTTGACGCCGCCGACATCCGTCTTCACGCTGCCCACTTCGCCGGCTACAGCGCTGATTTGCTTGTTTGCCTCTTCCGCCACTTTGGCAACCGAAGCCCGCTGCTGGCGCTGCATTTCTTCGGCCCGCGCGGCCAGTTCTTTCTTGGTCACGCCGATCTTCTCGCCCAGCGTTTCCGTATCGGTTTCAGCGGACTGCATGCGCTTGGTCAGGTCCGCCACCTGCTTCTGGCTGGCAGCTTGCTCTTGCGTGACCTTGTCGAGCTTCCCGTGCAGGTCGAAAAGGAAATACAACGATGCAGCAACGTACACGACCGCAACCACGGTCAGGATCCATTTCCCCGCGTTGCTGTGGTGTTCTTCCGAATGATAAACAGGGGCGCCTTCGGCCATAAGGGTGTCTCTCCAGTTGAAAGTGGAATCTACTCGTTATTGTTGGGGAGAACCGGAGCGGTGTCAATTCCGTTCCAGGTTCTTCATCGAACGGAGGTCATCGATAGAATAGGGCCATGCGGACATGGGACGCAATCGTGATCGGCGCTGGAATCATCGGACTGTCGCTGGCGATTGAGCTGCGCAAGACCGGAATGTCCGTTCTGGTTGTGGAACGCGGCGAACCCGGCCGGGAAGCGTCCTGGGCCGCAGGGGGCATGCTGGCCGACTGCGGACTGGAGATTCCAGCCGCCCTTCAAGCTTTGGCCACGGCAAGCGCCCGGATGTATCCCGAGTTTGTACATGAACTGGAGGACGAGTCCGGGCTGAAGATTGATCTACGGGCAGTGGGGACGCTGCTGTTTCGGGATGCGCCTCTGGGCCACGACTTCCAGGATTTCCCCCCCTTGCCGGCGCCCTTGGAAGAACGGGAGCCAGCGCTGCGAGTGCCAGGCGGAACTGCACTCTATCTGGCAGAACGCAGCGTCGACCCGCGGGGGCTCACCCTGGCGGCGATTGCTGCCGCCAAACACCGGGGCGCTGATGTCTCGGCTGGAGACACGGTACTGGAAGTCGAAATCGTCGACGGACGAGCCTCCGCTGTCCGCACGAACAAGACGCGCTTCACCGCTGGCGTCGTCATCAATTGTGCCGGAGTCTGGGCGAGACAGATCGGGCCATACTGCTTCCCTACCCGGCCCGTCAAAGGGCAGATGTTGTGCGTAGCCATGCCCAGAAAAGAGCTGGTGCGCCATGTCGTCCGAGCTCCGGACGTTTACCTGATCCCCCGCAGCGATGGCCGAATGCTGATCGGCGCAACCGTTGAGGAAGCGGGGTTCGACAAGCAGACTGTGCCGGAGACGATCCAGCGGTTGCGGCGAGCGGCGCTGGCGTTAGTGCCGGAACTGGAGGACGCGAAGATCATGGAGTCCTGGGCTGGTTTGCGTCCGGGGACGCCCGACGATCTGCCGATTCTGGGAGCCACGCCCACGCCTGGATATTTCGTGGCGACCGGGCATTTCCGGGATGGAATTCTGCTGGCGCCGGTGACGGCAAGAGTAATGGGGTCGCTGATAACCGGCGGAAACCCGAATTGGGAAATCAAGGCCTTTTCTCCCACCAGATTCTCCCTATGAGTCCACATTCCGGCGCATCCTACAAGATGTGGCAGACCTAGTTATCTGGTTTCCCAATGGAGTGCTTAGGGGGAAGTTATGTCCAGCACTTGGCAACGCACCGTTGGCGTCGTTTTGATCGCGCTTACATTGAGTCCATTGCTTCTTGCACAATCGCCAAACACGGTGCCCCAGGCGCCGGTACCCTCGCAGATCATCACTGCGAAGCGGGTCTTCGTCTCGAACACCAGTAGCGACGGGGTTTCCGCAGGTTATTTCTGGAAAATCGGGGGCCCGCAACGTCCCTATGACGAGTTCTACGCTGCGATGAAGAACTGGGGACGGTACGAACTGGTCAGCGCTCCGGCGGATGCTGACCTGGTTTTCGAAATCCGGTTCGGCGAACCAGTCGGTATCCTCGGCGCGCCTTGCGTCATCTCGATTTTAGACGCGAAGACTCACTTTACCCTCTGGACGCTCGTCGAGCCGATGCAAGGTGCACTTCGCACAAAAACCTGGGAAAAGAACTTTACTCAAGGCATGACGAAGATCGTGGAAGACTTGAAAAAGCTGTCGGCGCAGCCTACGGCAAGTGCTGAGAATCCACAGAAGTAGTCATTAGCTTGTCACGGAACGGTGTGATGCAAGGCCGAAATCGTCTATCGGCAGTCCGCGACCACCGCGGCCAATTCAGTTATACTAGGGCGTTTTCGGACGTTTTTCTCTGTCGATCGCGCGACATCCGCGCCAGAAAGGCAAACACCCATGTCTTCCCCAGCAATCGATTTTGCCCGCAATAATCAGCAGCGGTTTCTGAATGAACTGAAAGATCTCCTTCGCATTCCCAGCATCAGCACGCTCGACGAGCACAAGGGCGACGTGCAGAAAGCGGCAGAGTTTGTGGCCAACGAACTGCGTCGCATCGGGATGGACAACGTCGAGATCATCCCCACCCAGGGCCATCCCCTGCTCTACGCTGACTGGCTCCACGCAGCCGGCAAGCCCACCGTCCTGATGTACGCGCACTACGACGTGCAACCGCCCGATCCGCTCGACGAGTGGAAAACGCCTCCTTTCGAGCCGACCGAGCGCAACCAGAACATCTATGCCCGCGGCGCAGTCGACGACAAGGGCCAACTCTGGATGGAGGTCAAGGCGCTCGAGTCGCTGATGCAAGCCCACGGCGGCAAGCTGCCCATCAACGTCAAGGTCATCTTCGAGGGCGAAGAGGAAGTGGGCGGCGAATCCATCGCCGACTACGTCCGCAAGCAGAAGGCGAAGCTGAAAGCGGACTTCGCGCTCGTCTGCGACACGGAATTGTTTGCCCCGAATCTTCCGACGCTGTGCGTCGGACTGCGCGGCCTGGTCTATACGGAAATTGAAGCGGTGGGCGCAAAGACCGACCTGCATTCCGGCATATACGGCGGGGCCGCGCCCAATCCGCTGTTCGCGTTGATTGAGATCATCGGCAAGTTAAAAGACTCCAAGGGTAAGGTGCTGCTCCCGGGCTTCTACAAGGGTGTCAAAGCGCCCAGTAAGGATGAACTGAAGGCCTGGAAGCGGCTTCCCTTTAACGAAGAGCACTATCGCAAGACCGAAGTCGGCTCCAAGGTACTTACGGGCGAGCCTGGATTTTCAGTGCTGTACCGGACCTGGGCGCGTCCTACGCTCGAAGTACATGGCATGCCGGGCGGGTTCGTAGCTCCGGGCGCGAAGACGGTGATTCCGGCGAAGGCCTCGGCGAAAGTCTCCATGCGGATGGTGCCGAACCAGGACCCGGACGACATCCTCAAGCGCTTCACCGCCTTCGTCAAGAAGAACACGCCCAAGGGGATCGACACCAAGGTCAAGGTCTGGAGCAAGGGTCCGGCGTGCGTGGTCGGCACGGACAACCGCTATATCAAGGCCGCCACCGAGGCGCTGCACGACACGTTCAAGAAAGAGACCGTGTTCATTCGCTCCGGCGGCTCGATTCCCATCGTGACCGATTTCCAGGATGTGCTGAAGATTCCAAGCGTGATGATGGGCTTCGGACTCCCGGACGACAACCTGCACGCACCCAACGAGAAGTTTCATATCCCGAATTTCCATCGCGGGATTGAGACGATCTGCTTGTTCTTTGAGAAGCTGGGCTGATCAAGACCATTACCACAGGGGGCACAGAGAATCACAGGGAAAATCGAGAAGCCCACTGTGGTTCTCTGTGCCCCCTGTGGTTAGGTTTTTTGCTTGCTCCCTCCCGAACCCCGCCGGTACTCGGCCAATCCCGCGCCTTAAGGTAAAATGATTGTTCCGAGGAGATTTGGCATGCGGAATCGTATTTTGGCGCTGTCCCTGCTCTTTTTACTGGTCACCGTGGTTTCGGCGCCGTTTTTGCAATCCGAAGACGACCAGGGGGTGCCGCATTTCAACGCGGCCGCGCCAGCCAAGGGAACCAAGCTGCCGCCTATCCTTTCCAAGGACCAGCTTTGGGGAGAAAATGCCCAGTTCCCCTACCAGACCCATGCTTATGAGCTGGCGGCAAAGATTCCGAACGAGATCTACCAGCAACCCTGCTACTGCTATTGTGACCGCGGCATGGGACACAACAGCCTGCACAGTTGCTTTTCCGGCACGCACGGCGCGCAGTGCGGGACTTGCCTGAAGGAGCTCTACTACACCTACAACATGCACAAGCAAGGCAAGACGGCAAAGCAGATCCGGGCCGGCATTATTAAGGGCGACTGGAAGCAGATCGATCTGCAGTCGGCAGCGAGCATCAATTGAAAACGAAACGAGCGTCAGTTCTTTTACATCTCCCAAAGAGGAACTTAATGGCACAGAAGACAGTGGCGAAGAAGCAAGTGGTTGAAGATCCACGGCATGTCCAGGCAATGCAGAGTTATGAACTGGGCGTACGCGCCCTGCAAGAACACAAGTTTGAAAAGGCCAAGGGGCATCTGCAGAAGGTACTGAGCGGGCCAAACAAGTCGTTGGTGGACCGCGCCATGGTCCATCTGGTGACCTGCGATCAGCGTCTGGAGCGGCCGGCTTTGCAGTTTAAGACTGTCGAAGAGCATTTCGATTATTCGATCTCGCTCATGAATACCGGCGACTACCTCGCGGCCCGCGAGCACCTGGAGAAGCTGCTGAAGCAGCAGCCCAAGGTCGACTATGTCCTGTACGGGTTGGCGGCGCTGAACTGCCTTACCGGGCACGTGGAAGACGCGCTGAAAACGCTCGACGAGGCGATCCGCCAGAATCCGGCCCTGCGCTTCCAGGCCCGCAACGACTCCGACTTTCAGAACCTGGCCGAGGATCCGCGTTTCACAGAACTGCTCTATCCGGATCCGGGGGCGGATGGCAATTCTCTGGAACCCGAGAGCAATCCGTACTAACCGCTCCGGCGACTCTTGAGGGCCGCATGGTTCCCCAGCAGCGCATCAACTCAACCGATTCCGGCAAGCCCACTCCCCTGGATCTGCGCGTGGTCGCGATCGGGGGAGGAACGGGTCTCTCTACCCTGCTCAAGGGACTGAAACGTTTTGTATTGACGCCCGCACTGGCCGCGTCTGGCCAGCCCACGATCCTTGAGCTCTGCGGAGTGGTGACCGTCAGCGACGACGGCGGATCGAGCGGCCGACTGCGCAAGGAATTCAACATGCTTCCCCCGGGCGACGTGCGCAACTGCATCGTCGCGCTCTCCGAAGATGAGGCGTTGCTCTCGAAACTGTTCCAGCATCGATTCCAAAAGGGCTCCGGACTCGAAGGGCACAGCTTCGGGAACCTGTTCCTCGCGGCCCTGACTTCGATCACGGGGGATTTCGCCGAGGCGGTTCGGTTGTCGTCGGAGATTCTGCTGACGCGCGGGCACATCTACCCCGCCACACCCACCAGTGTGGAACTGGAAGCACTGATGGAGGATGGGACGCGCGTCCGGGGCGAGACCAGGATCACAGCCAGCAAAGGAAAGATCCGGGAATTGTGTCTGATTCCGCCGGACGTGGAGCCTCTGCCTCAGACGCTGGAAACAATTGCGCGAGCGGACCTGATTACGATCGGCCCGGGGTCCCTGTTTACCAGCCTCATCCCCAACCTGCTGGTCCGCGGGATCGGCCAGGCAATTGTCAATTCTCCCGCCATTAAAGTATTTGTCTGCAATCTGATGACGCAAGCGAATGAAAGTCTTGGATTAACCGCCGCCGACCATATCCGTGCCCTCAACACCCACGCCGGCGCCCAGTTGTTCGACTACGCCGTGATCAACCGGAAGCCGGCCTCGAACCAACTGAAGGCGAAATACGCTCTGGAAGGGGCATCGCAGATTGTTGCCGATCTGGACGCCATCGAGGCAATGGGCGTCTGCCCGGTGCTGGGGGACTATCTGGAAGAGGGCGCAATGGCGCGCCACGCCACCGAGATCGTTGCCAAAGATCTGATGGCGCTGATGGCGCAGGCGCCGGAACGGCACGCGGCATCGCGGTAATGGCATACGAGACGCGGCAAGATCCGCCTCGGCGGATGGTTCGGGGTATATTGACAGAACATGGCGAAGACGCCTGAAAACAAGCACAAATCCTCCACGACGGCTTCCCAACGCGTGGCCATCGCCATCATGGCCGCCGGCAAGGGGACGCGCCTTAAATCCAAGCATCCAAAAGTACTGCATGAAGTCGGCGGCAAGCCGATTCTGGCGCACGTAATCGCGGCGGCAAAGAAGGTCGTAGCCGCCCAGGACATATTTGCCATCATCGGCCACGAGGCTGACCGCGTACGCGCCGCGGTTGCCGACTGTGGTGTCCAGTTTGTCCTACAGGCGGACCAGCGCGGCACCGGACACGCGCTCATGGTCGCGCGCGAAGCACTGTCGCCCTATGACCAGGTGATTGTTCTTTCGGGCGACGCGCCTCTCATCACTGCGGAAACCATTCAGGGACTCAGCGATTTTCACGCCGCGCAAAAGGCCACCATGACCTTGCTCAGCGCCGAACTCCAGGACCCTTCCGGATACGGCCGGGTCATCCGCAAGAGCGCGAAGAGCCCGGAAGTGCGGGCCATCGTGGAAGAGAAAGCAGCCAGCGCGCAGCAGAAGAAAATTCGCGAAATCAACTCGGGGTTTTACGCATTTTCCGTGGGCGAACTGTACGCCCACATCGGCGATCTCACCACCCAAAATGCGCACGGCGAGTACTACCTTACCGATATGGCTGGGGTATTTCATCGGGCGCGCAAGAAGGTGGTTGCCATGAAGACCCCACAGGCCGGCGAGGTGCTGGGCTCCAACACCCGGGCCGAAATGGTGGACCTGGATGCCCGTCTGCGCATGGCAAAGTGCCTGCAGTTGATGAACGATGGGGTGACGATTTTTTATCCTGCGACCTGCGTAATCGACAGCGATGTCGAGGTCGCGCCCGACACGGTGATTGAACCGTTTGTGCAACTGCTGGGCAAGACAAAAGTCGGTGGGGACTGCCGCATCCGTTCGTACTGCGTGATCAAGAATACCGAGATCGCCGATGGCGTGATGGTGCTCCCGGGCTGCGTGATGGATGATTCACGGATCGGCAAGGGCGCTACCGTCGGTCCATTCTCGCGGCTGCGTCCGGGCAGCGATATCGGCGAGGGCGCCCACGTTGGAAACTTTGTCGAGACCAAGAAGATGAAACTGGGCAAGGGTTCCAAGGCCAACCACCTCACGTATCTTGGCGACGCGGAAATCGGCGAAGGGGTAAACGTTGGCGCGGGAACGATCACCTGCAATTACGATGGCGTCCACAAACATAAGACCGTGATTGAAGACGGAGTTTTCGTGGGCAGCGACGCTACCCTGGTCGCTCCCCTGACGATTGGGAAGGGCGCTTACGTCGCCGCGGGGTCCTGCATTACGGACGATGTTCCGGCTGACTCCCTGGCTCTCGGCCGGGCTCGGCAGACGATCAAAGAAGGATGGGCACGCGAAAAACGCGGCGCCCAGGCAGCGCAGAAGCCCAAGCAGGGCTAGCCCCAGTGCGTCAATCGGATTGCACCGCCTCGGCCTGCATTTCCGCATGCCGGTCTCCGCGCTGGATCAGCACAATCGCTCCCAGGATGACGGCCGTTGCCACCACAATCCTCACGCTCATCGGTTCGGACGCCCACAGCCAGCCCACCAGCACCGCCACCAGAGGGTTGACGAAGGTGTGTGTGGCGACCAGCGTCGGCGAACAGTGCTGCAGCAGCCACGTGTACGCAGTGAAAGCCACTACCGAACCGAACACGATCAAGTAAGCCAGTCCAAGCAGTGAACGCACAGAAACGGCTCTCCACTGCACCGCGGAGAACTCGCCGGAGACTCCCGCTGCCACCAGCAGCATTCCAGCCCCACAGACCAGCGGCACGGCGGCGCGTCCCATGGCATCGCGTGGAAGCCGGAGCCGCGGCGACACGCAAACGCCTACTGCCCATGAAGCCGCCCCCACCAGGATCGCAACCACT
This sequence comes from Acidobacteriaceae bacterium, assembly GCA_003154055.1. GTDB lineage: Bacteria > Acidobacteriota > Terriglobia > Terriglobales > Acidobacteriaceae > Acidiflorens. The sequence goes on along the minus strand of PMCH01000067.1, from coordinate 3,501 downwards.
CCCCAAGTCAGGGAACTGCGTGCCGCAAACTCGCGCGCGGTCAGAATCGCCACTCCAGCGAGTCCCAGCAACAGTCCGAGCCCGTTCTTCCAGTTGATTTTTTGCTGCTTCATGGCAGCCCCGAGCAGGACGATCCATAGCGGTTCGCTCGCGACCAGGAGCGCTGCCAGGCCGGAAGAGACGGATTGCTCGGCCCAGTGCAGCGTGCCGTGGCCTACCAGAAAGAACAACGCACCCAGGGCCATGCCGGCAATCCAATGCTCGCGGCGCGGACGGAAACCCCGCGACCAGGCGATTCCCAGCAGAATCAGCCCCGCCGTAGTGTGGCGGATGCCGGCGGTCACCAGCGGAGGGATGGTCTCAACTGCGTACCGGATGGCGAGGTACGTCGTTCCCCAGACCACGTAAATGGCAAAGAAAGCGAGCGCCATCCACAGACGGGAAGGAGCGGTTCTTGCGGTCGCAACTGAGGTCGCGGTGGATGACATAACTACTGTACCTCGCGTTCACAGGTTATACACTATATTGCGATGGATAACCTGTCAACACGGTAGTCACCGGTTATAGTAGAATATGAATGAGGAACCCGGAGTGACGTTTCAAATTATTGCCGGCGAGCCGAGTGTGGATTTCGTCAATACTCTGGACAACCGCCCGGTTCCGGAGCGGCGCACCGAACTCCTCACCAGCTACCAGGCTCTCACAGACTGGGCGGCTCAGGCCGGAATGATTAATCCGCGTTGGTGCCTCCGGCTGCTGCGTGCGGCCGAAACCCATCCCAGGGAGGCTTCCGCCGTACTCGCGCAGGCGATCCAGGTCCGCGAATGCCTGTATCGTATCTTCGCCAGCATCCTTGCCCGACGGCGGCCCGCCGAGAGCGATCTCGCTGCCCTCAATCAGCAACTGGGCAAGGCTGCGTCGCACTTGAGGCTGAAATCAGCGGGCAAGTCGTTCCGGCTTGACTGGGAGGAAGAAGAGAATCCGCCGCTTGAATCCGTACTCTGGCCGATTGCCCGCTCTGCCAGCGACCTGCTGATTTCCGGCGATCTTGGACATCTGCGGGAGTGCGGTGCCAGAACCTGCCGCTGGATGTTCGTAGACCGCAGCAAGAATCACAGCCGCCGATGGTGCGACATGAAGGTGTGCGGCAACCGGGTGAAGGTCCGGAAGTTCTACCGCCGCAAACGACAGGCTCGCTAGAAAAGCGAAGGGCGGGCAACCCTGCCCGCCCTGCAAGACCCTTCTCTGCTGGAACCCTACCGCGATACTGCCGCGAACAATTCTGAATGCAGCAAGGACTGGAACTTCTGGTCGTCGGTCTTGAAGTGGACCATCAGGTTGGAGCTATCGGAATCCACCGTCATACTGTCGATCGCAGTCTTCTCGATCGGCGATGCGCTCATCTTCTTGTAGAGCATTCCGGCCTTAACGAGCGAAGACAGTGTGCCGGCGGTCAACGAATCCGACGTCAAGACGCTGAGGTCAAAGTTCACGCCATTCTGAAAATTCATGGTGTAGCGCGAGGCCAGCAGGCGCTTCTTGATCGTCTCGTAGTCGGCGACCTTGGCGGCTTCGCCCAGCGCCGAGCGCATCATGGCTTGCGTTCCCTGCTGGTCGAGGATGCTCCAGACCGAGGAGCCGTCCACGGCAGCCATCTGGTCCGACATTTGCGGGTTCGATTCCAGCGAGGCACGCTTGCCGTCGCGGGCATCGAGGGCGCTCTTCAGGGCAGCCTGGTTGCCGAAGGCCATGGTGTATTCGTCAAGAAACGTCATGATCATCCCATTGTTCATGGGATAAAGCGCGGCCAGGCCGTACTTGGTGCCAGTGATCTTCTTCAACTTCATCTTCTTGAGAATGGCCTTGGCCGAGAACGATCCTTGCGCCACTCCGATCACCTGGATTCCCTGCTTGCCGCTGCGGAACGAGGCGAAGGTGAGCTGGTCGACGTCATGCTCTGAATCAATCCCCATGCCCTTGAGCGCTTCTTCAAACTGCTTCAGGTTCTCGGGGAGCACCTGCTGCTTAAGCGCCTGGGCGGTTGGCGAATCTTTCAGGGCGCGGTAGTCCACGCTGATAATCTGCTGGACTTCAGCGGGCACCATGGAGCGCGCCGAAGTCGCAATCGGCATGGCAGCAGCGCTGGCGGCAAGTGCAAGTACGAGAGCAATACACCAAATCTTCATAAATATCCTCAAGGGAATCTGCATCGTTAGATGCGGGCTGCAAATTGTCTGTTGGTGGTCTAGGTACTATTTTAGTCCGGATTGCGCCGGTGGCACCGGTACTAAAGTTCATAAGGGGGTACGTCTGTAGATCGAGGGAAATGGCGGCGCTTGTGCGGGAAAAAGGCCAAGCGACGGCGAGAGCCTATACCTTCAGGACGGCCGCCCGTTTTCTTGTCTGGCTAACGAACGCCTCGTCGTTCAGCGACTCCAGGTTGATCTCAACATTGGCCAGCGCACCCGTAAGCGCCGCCTTGGCCAGCGCGACCGCCGTCGTCAAATCCGACTTCATATTCGGGTTCGTGATCGGCTTGAGCTTTTCGACGATCTGGGACACCTCGACCACGCGCTCGGCCACGCCCAACGGCACGCTGGTCGCCTGTTTGAGGGCGGCAGTGATCGCAGCATCGCCATTCGAGGATTCTTTCGCCGCCCTGTAGGCCTTCATCACCAGGTTGTAGGACTCGGCGTCGGCGTCGATGGCGGCTTTTAATTCTTCGCGCAGCTGACCTAGGCGGGCGATGGCCTCGCTCAGCGGGGCTTCGTATTGCAGGTAGGCCTTCTTGCCGCGCGACATGGACGCAACCATATTCGCGAGTCCGGCGGCCATGGCGCCACTGGCGGCTGCGGCACTGCCTCCACCGGGGGTCGCGGTCGGTGCGGCCAGTTGCTCAATGAAGGGCTCGACTCCGGCGCGCAATCCTCCGACGGCCATCTTGCCCCCCATCACGGCGGTCAGCCGATTCTCCAGGATCAGCGACGAGTCGAAGTTCTCGACCTGCAGGAACCATTCCGCAGCCTGCTCCAGGGCCTTCTTCGGGATCAGGCCCACGATCTCGCTCGATACCGGAATCACTCCATAGCGGCCGGCTTCGCGTCTTACATATTCGAATACCCGGTGGACGGGCGTCTGCTCGAAGTCGGTCAGGTTCATGGAAACCTGAGCCATGCCGCGCACCAGGAATCCTGCCCCTTTGACAAAACGCAGGCCGCCACTCGAAAATCGCACGGCTTTGGCAATCTTCTTGGCGATGTCAACGTCCGCCGTATTCAAGAAAACGTTATAAGCAACGAGGAACTTGCGTGCTCCGACAACCGTTGCCCCGGCGGTGGGATGCACGCGGGCCTCGCCGAAATCGGGCTTGCGGGCGGGGTTGGTCGCGATGTCTGCGCGGATGCCTTCGAACTGCCCCCGGCGAATGTTTTCCAGCCCTTGCCGTTCGGGGGTGGTGGCAGCCGCTTCATACAGATAAACCGGAATCTGATACCGCTTCCA
>PMCH01000160.1 GCA_003154055.1 Acidobacteriaceae bacterium | reverse complement strand
TCCACCGCCGCGCGCGGCGCGGAAACGAAGCAGGTCGCAATCGCCGTCTCCTTGCGCACGCGCCGCCGGACGGCCAGAGCTTTTCGCAGGATTGCGTCCAGACAGGGCCCCGTGCTGCCCGCCGCCCGCGCTTGCTGCCATGCCGCATTCACCTTGCGGGCAATTTGGCCCTCCCCAATGCGCATCGCATCGAGCCCGCAACTTACGCGGAACGCATGAGCCAGCGCCTGCTCACCCAGCAGGCGATAGAAGCTTTTCCACTCGCAGAGCGTCAGGCCGTACCGGGAGGTCAAAAAGCGCAGCACCGAATTGGACGCCAGCGTCGCATCACCCCAGACCACGAACTCGGTGCGGTTACAGGTCGAAAAGACGAGAACCTCTTCGATGCCTTCGCCGCGCAACAGTTCCGACAGGGCTGCGGTCCGCCGTTCTTCGTTCATCCAGAAGCGCTCGCGCACTTCGACCGTCGCTGTGCGGTGATTCACTCCGATCACGGCCAAGGTCGGTTCCACAGACACGCTCCCTGAATGAACTCTGAGGTGTATACGCACCAGCGATGCCAAACTCCAGGTGCGTTGAAGTTGTTCGCAAGATTCTGAAGCAGAGATGGTTAGTCCTGATGTTGCTTTTTACAACACCACTGGAATGGTCCCTTGGTGCGGAATATGCCCCCGGCATCGGCGGCTTTTGACCCGAGGTCGAGTTCGCCAGCAGAATTTCGTGGGCGAATGGAGGCGCCGCCTTCCCGCCGGACTGCACGGACGAAACCGAGGGGGTTTGCAACCGCCTCTCCCCCCAAAAAACGAAATGCGTAAGTCGCTGCTTTTATGGTATCTTTCGCTGCCGTGCACTCCGGCATCGAGGACTGCATCTTACTCTCTATAGGCAGTCGCGGCGTACGGACAGCAGGTGTTCGAGAGGTTGCACAGTCCCCACAGTGGGCGCGGTCACTTACTTATTCAGGAGAAACGGATCAATGAAGAATCTTCTTAAAGTATCCTTGCTGGCACTCGCGGTCGCTCTGGTCTTTTCCACTTATACCTTCGCGGACGCAGGCGGCGATACCTTCAAGGCAAAATGCGCCATGTGCCACGGGGCAACCGGCGCCGGCGACAGCAAACTTGGTCAGAGCATGAAGGTGCGCGACATGGGTTCGGCCGATGTCCAGAAGCAGACCGACGACGAGCTCACCACCATCATCACCAAGGGCAAAGGTAAAATGCCCGCCTATGATGGCAAGCTCACTAAAGAGCAGGTTGGCGAAGTCGTGAAATTTATCCGCTCACTCAAGAAGTAGGGTGTGCGAGCGCTTCCCCCCAAGAACGGCTGGGATTCGTCCCAGCCGTTTTGTTTTTGGGGAATCGTCCAAGGATAGCCTATGAGACCTGCCCTGGTGCTCAAGTTCCCCACATCTTCTGTCGATTGAATCCTACAGCGCCATAGTTCCGCCGAGTCGCAAGCTGAAAACCGGAAACCGGTTGTGGCCGGGTCGGCGGGGGAAGGCCGGGAATGAACTTCAATCAGGCGATTGCCGCACACGCCACTTGGAAACGGAAACTCGCCGCCTACGTAGCAGCGCCGGACCATAGCCTGAAGGCCTCTGAGGTTAGAGCCACCAACAAGTGCGAATTGGGGAAGTGGATTGCGGGAGAAGGGCGCAAGTTTGCAGCCATGGTGGAATTCTCAACTTTGCAGGTTGAGCACACCAATTTCCATCAAGCGGCTGCGGAGGTCATCCAGAAGGTTGACTCTGGCCAAAAACTAACCGAGGAAGATATTGGTCCGCACAGTAAGTTTGGAGCCGCTTCGGCTGCCGTTGTGATGGCCATCGCCACGATGAAGAAAAAAGCGTAAGCCCGGCAGTCAGGCAGCAAGCCAAGACCGAGCTTGCCTCGGGTCCGGGCCGTCAACCCGCTCTCTTCTCGATCTTCGCCCACGTATCCTTCAGCGCCACGGTGCGGTTGAAGACTAGCTGCCCTGGTTGAGACTCCGGGTCCACGCAGAAGTACCCCAGCCGCTCGAATTGATAACGGCTCTCAACCGCCGCATTCGCCAGTGAAGGCTCGACCTTTGCCTGGGGGACCACTTCCAGAGACTGCGGATTCAGATTGGCCGTGACTTCCTGTCCTTCTTCCACCTGGTTGGGATCTTCCTTGGTGAAGAGCTTGTCATAGAGCCGCACCTCGGCATCAACGGCGTGCGCCGCTGAAACCCAGTGGATGGTGGACTTCACCTTGCGCCCGTCCGGAGCATTACCGCCGCGCGTGGCCGGGTCGTACGTGCAGTGCACCTCGACCACTTCACCCTTTTCGTTCTTCACCACGCTCTTCGCCGTAATGAAGTAGCCATAGCGCAGCCGCACCTCGCGCCCAGGCGAGAGCCGGTAATACTGCTTGGGCGGATCTTCGCGGAAATCGTCCTGCTCGATGTAGAGCACTTTCGAGAACGGCACCTTGCGCTTTCCGGCGCTTTCATCCTCGGGATTATTGACCGCTTCCACCTCTTCGGATTGGTTCTCCGGGTAGTTGTCGATCACGACCTTCAGCGGCCGGAGCACTCCCATTACGCGAGGTGTGCGCTTGTTCAGGTCTTCGCGGACGAAGTACTCCAGCATCGCCAGTTCGAGCGTGCCGTTGGTCTTCGAGACCCCGATAGCCCCGCAAAAATTACGGATTGCCTCCGAAGTGAACCCCCGCCGCCGGATGCCGGAGAGCGTCGGCATGCGGGGATCATCCCAGCCGCTGACGTGTTTCTCCTGCACCAGTTTGAGCAGCTTGCGCTTGCTCAGCAGCGTGTAAGTCAGGCTGAGGCGGTCAAATTCCATCTGCTGCGATGGGAAGATGCCGAGCTGCTGGATGAACCAGTTGTAAAGCGGCCGGTGATCTTCGAACTCCAGCGTGCACATGGAGTGAGTCACGCGCTCGGTCGAATCGGACTGCCCGTGGGCGTAGTCGTACATCGGATAGATGCACCACTTGTCCCCGGTGCGGTGATGCTCGGCGTGCAGGATGCGGTACATGACCGGATCGCGCATATTCAGGTTCGGTGAACTCATGTCGATCTTTGCCCGCAGCACCCGCGTGCCGTCCGGAAACTCGCCCTTCCGCATGCGTTCGAACAGGTCGAGATTCTCCGCAACTGGCCGGTTGCGATACGGGCTGTCCTTGCCCGGTTCCGTGAGCGTTCCACGATACTTGCGGATCTCGTCAGCGGTCAGGTCGTCAACATATGCCTTGCCGTCCTTGATGAGCTTGACTGCCCATTCATAGAGCTGGTCGAAGTAGTCCGAAGCGTAGTACAGGCCGTCCCACTCGAATCCCAGCCAGCGGACGTCCTTCATGATCGAGTCGACATACTCCTGCTCTTCCTTCTCGGGGTTGGTGTCGTCGAAGCGCAGATTAGTCTTGCCTCCGAACTCGTCGGCCAGTCCAAAGTCGAGGCAGATGGCCTTGGCATGCCCGATGTGCAGGTAGCCATTCGGCTCGGGAGGAAACCGCGTCTGAATGACGGCGTCGCCGTACTTCTTGGTCTTCAGGTCTTCGATGATGATGTCGCGGATGAAATTCGAGGCGCCGGTCGGCTCTGGCGACGGCTTGGGCGCGGCTTCGCTAAGTGGATTCACAGGGCTCATGCTGTTTGCATTTTATACGGGTCAAACCCGCTAGCGGCGACGCTCCTCATTTCTGCGCGATTGTTGAGCCAGAAACTGTCAGCTATCTACTCAATGGGTTTGGGAGGGCACGGCTTCAGCCGTGCCGATCCGGGCCAACAAAAATGCGGGCTTTAGCCTTGGGCGAGACTCATCGTTCCTCTCCACCTCATTGTGCGACGGCGAGATGCCTTCTAGTGTTTGCCCCATACTCGATACAACGCCGAAGCGTGCGGTTGAAGCTTGACCGAAAGCGACGGGGCGCGCCCGAGCTTCTTGTGCTCCCACAGATCCCGCGCCTTGTAGCTGGCTGCAGGCAGTCCCAGTTCCTTCCAGTCGTAGTGCAGTGTCTGCTCGGTATCCCCAAGGTTGAAAACAGCAACGTAATAGCCCTTTTCGCTTGTCGGTCTCGCCAGCCAGACGGCGGCTTTCTCGGTCGTAACCACCGCATGATTTTCCCGTGAGCGCTGGTCCACCGCGATCACCTCAGGATTCGTCAGCAGCGAAGTGGTCCACGGATCCATCGAGAGCAAATCTCCTCCCATAATGAGCGGCGAGCGGAAAATCGACCACAACGTCACCATGGTTCGCTGCTCATCCTTGGTGAACCGTGTCTCACGCAATTCGCCGTCTCCCGGATGCGGCCCCAGATGCCCGAGCGGCAACATGTCGGCATCCGGCCAGTTCCCAGGCGAGACGTGCGGCGCCCACTTTGCCGTGATTGCGAACTGCTGGTACAGACTCTGCGACCAGTCGTGCTTTTCCCATGGCCCCCAGTGATCCCAGAAGTCATCGCAGATGCGCCACATCTCGGCGTGCTTGGCGACTTCGTCCGCATGCTCCAACGCCGTTGGCCCGGGCGAGAGACTCAACACTATGGGCCGCCCCGCCTTTTTGATCGCCTCGTGGATCATGCGAATCTCATCCGGCTTGTAAGGATGGTCCGCAATGCAATCCACCTTGATGAAGTCCACATTCCAGCTGGAGTAGAGTTTGATGACCGAATCGTAATAAGCCTGCCCGGCCTCCGAATTCTTGACTCCCCAGTTGTAGGCATTCCACGGACAAGCGTCCGACTGGTCGGCCGCATCCTGGGCGTGGAAAGACGAATCGGCGATCGGCAAATTCTTCGCTACCGCGTCGCGAGGAATGCCCCGAATCATATGAATGCCAAACTTCAGGCCGAGCGAATGCACGTAATCCGCGAGCGGCTTGAATCCCGCCTCGTTGGCCGCCGACGGAAATCGCTCCGGCACCGGGACAAACCGGCCATCGCCGTCGAGAAGGAACGTGTAGTCCTTCGGATCGCTCGCCGGATTCAGTACATACCATCCTTCGTCAATCACCACGTACTGCCATCCGACGCGCTTGAGGTTCTTTGCCATCCAGTCGGCGTTTCCCTTGAGCTGCGTTTCGGTAATGGTCCGCCCGTAGGAATCCCAACTGTTCCAGCCCATCGGGGGCATTGGGGCGAGGGAGGCGTCGCCGGCGATGGCAGGTACGCAGGCCATTAGCAAAATGCACAAAGTCACGGTACGTAGGCCAGACAAACAGGAAACGCCCATCAGGAATCCTCCTCTGAACGCATTGCAATTCAGACGCTTACTCTCCGAGACTCTCAGAGAGGGTGGGCCTCGGTGTTTTCGGCTTTGGTGACATTGTCCGCTTCGTCGGAAAACGACTTGCCGGGGGCAAAAGCTGCCTTCTCGTACCCGTGGTCGGTCTTGCGCAGAGCGTCATGCCAGCCGTCATCCCAACTGATACGGGCTTCTCCGTCGACGACGACCCACGTGCCGTGGCTTGCCCCAATTGATTTCTTGGCGCCGCCATCGCGCTCCAGAGTGATGAAAAAAGAGCCCCCGCTGCCGTCACCCACCTTCCACTTCCCCTGGAAGCGATTCTGTCCCTGGGCTGGGGCAGGCGGCTTGGAAGTGTTGACCTCGATGCGCGCGATATCCGACATGGCGTAGGTCTTCTGGCGTCCGTCTTTGAAAACGATGACCAGTGAATTCTGGTCGTCAGCGGCCGAGGAACTCGCCTTGGGGTTCCCAGCGGAAAGAGGTAGCAGGCAGATTTCGAGAATCAGGATTAACCCGGCAAGAGTGCGCATCGTGTTCCTCCGGCAGAAGTGCAATTGAAGACTGTGTAACAGGTGAGAATTATACGATTCGTTGTGTCGTGAAAAGCCGGTCTCGGTGCTCGAAAAACGGATAAACTGCTCGCGGGAGTCCCGTTTCGGTGCCTCCGCAATGCCGGGGACTTACCCCACCTCCAGCACCGCCTGCTCGATCCGCTTCAGCACCGTCTCCCGCCCCAGCACCTCCAACGTCTCAAACAGCGGCGGCGCATTCTTTCGTCCGCAGACGGCGACGCGGATGGGCTGGAACATCTGCCCGGCCTTGATCCCTAACTCCTGCGCGGCCGCGCGCAAGGCCTGATCCAGCCCATCGTGGGTGAATTCGGTCGTCGCCAGCACCTCGCGGGCGCGGGTCAAGGCCTTCAGCGCCATTGCCGAATCGCCCTTCTGCGGAATCAATTCGGCCGGATCATAGGGTGGAAGCTGCTCGACGAAAATGAAATCCGCCGCGGTAAGTACATCCCGCAGCAACTTGATGCGCTCGCGGATGAGTGGCGTGACCTTCAGCATCCGCTCCGGCGTAACTTGGAATCCCGCCTCGCGCACGATCGGCAGCAGGCGTGCGCTCAAGTCTTCCACCGGCAGCGCCCGGATGTGCTCGGCATTCAACCAGACTGCCTTCGGATCGAACGTCTCTTCGGGCGTGGCCGCGGGTTCCTTGAAGTTCACCACCGTATTCGAGCGGTTGATGCCCTCCAGCGAGAACGCATCGGTCAATTCCTGACGGCTCATCTTCTCGCGGTCGTCTTTCGGCGACCAGCCCAGCAGGCACAGGAAGTTAATGAAGGCCTCCGGCAAGAAGCCGGCATCCCGATATGTTGTTACGCTGACCACCGGTCCGTGGCGCCGTTTCGAGAGCTTCGATCCATCCGGCGCCACCAGCAGCGGCAGATGTGCAAACTGCGGCGCTTTTCCTTCCGCCGCTTCGAAGATCAGCACGTGCTTGTAAGTGTTCGAGAGGTGATCCTGCCCGCGGATGATGTGGCTGATCCGCAGATCTACGTCGTCGGCGCACGATGCCAGGTGATACGTGGGCATGCCGTCGGAGCGCAGCAGGGCGAAGTCTTCGATATCGTCCGCGGCCTTGACCTGCTCGCCATAGACGGCATCATCGAATCGGACCAAAGCTCCCGTCCCCCGCGGAACGCGAAAGCGCAGCGCGAAGGGCTCTCCGGCGGCCACACGGCGATCGCTTTCGGCGCGAGAAAGTTCGCGCATCCCGGGATTGAACAGCCATGTCTGCAGCGCTCCCGACCGTTCACTGTCGCCGGTATGAGCGGGCGTGAAATCCCGGTAGGCAAGGCCTTTTTGAAAAATCGATTCGGCGATCTGGCGATGCAATCCGAGTCGCTCCGACTGCTTGTATTCCTCGTCCCAGCCCAGGTCGAGCCAGCGCAGCCCTTCATAGATGGAGTTCACCGAAGCGTCCGTATTCCGCTCGACGTCGGTATCGTCGAGCCGCAACACCATGGTTCCCCCATTCCGGCGGGCGTACAACCAGTTGAAAATGAAGGTGCGCGCGCTACCGACATGCAGAAAACCCGTGGGCGACGGCGCGAATCGAACGCGTAGCATAACCGGCGAGTATAGCAAGGGAACCGCGCCGGTCGCCTCTGGCGGCCGGGTTCGGGGCCACCGGGCCCTGGGATCGGTAACCCCCGATCACGGTTACCAGGGGTGAAACACATGCCAGTTTCTATCTCCGCGCCGTGCATCCATAGGTATAAGGGACCCGGGTTTTCGGCGGTTTGACAAGTGAGATAGGCCAGTCCGGAATACAAACTATTGTTTTGGTGCTCTGTATTGTGAAACCATGGTCGGCAAACGCGTCCCGCTCGCCACGCGGGCGCTGGTGAAGAGGAAGCATGAGCAGTGTTGCCACCGGTCTGGTGTTGGTCCCTGGGGCAGTCGCCTTGCTCGTGTTTCTTGTGTTCACCTACCTCTACGAACAAAGCCGTCAACCTTATTTCCGCGCCTGGCAAATGGCTTGGGCGGCCTACACCCTCCACTACGCGCTGGAAGCGCTCGGCCACTTTGAGGGCGAATCCGCGACGCTCTACTTCCTGAGTTCTCTGTTGCTGGTGGCGATGGCCATCTGCCTGTTCGTCTCCACCCGGCTGATGAAAGAGCCTTTTAAGTTGAAATGGTACGACACGGCGTTGACTCTGATCGGAATCGCGCTCGCCTACTGGAACCTGCGGGCGAACATGGTGGACGGGGTCTTCGGCCGGGAGGCGACACCACTTCCCCACTATCGTCTGGAAGTTGGCCTGGCCGTAGTCCTGCTGTACTGCTCTTTGCATTTCTATTTGTACTCGCATCGTAAGAACTCGCTGGCTTTTCGCCTGCTGGCATTTTCCCTGGCCGTCTGGGCGCTGCTGATGGGAGCAGGCCAGATCCACAACCCGTTTCTCGATACGCTGGGCCGGTTGGGCGATTTCCTGGGCCCGATTCCGCAGATGCTGCTGGCCATCGCCATGGTGATGGTGCTGTTCGAGAACGAGCGCAACGCGGTCCAGGAAAACGCGCTCGCTTTTTCCACCCTGGGCGTGGACCCGCGCCGCCTGCTCTCCGCCCACGAGCTCGAGCCCAGCATGCAGAGCTTTCTGGACCGGTTGGTGGCGCCACTGCCTTCGCGAAGAGCGGTCATCTTCATCCCAGAGCCATGGCGTACCGCCCTTCCCTCGGTGCAGAAGGGCTTTTCGCCGGAATTCCTGGAAAAGCTGCACAAGAGTCGTGCCGGTGATTACATTGCCGACCTCGCGTATCGGCGCGGCGGAGTGGTCACCTTCCGTAGCCTGGCAGAACTCGGGGAGCCGCTCCCGGCTTTTCCGGGCGCGCAATTCAATGCCTTCAAGGAGGCGCTGCTATCCGAGGGAATCCATGACCTGATGGCGGTGAGCCTGCAAACCCGGGAACACAACTTCGGGGTCATCCTTTTTCCGCACGCCGAGCGCCGCATGTTCGGCACCTCGAACCTGCGGCTCTTGATCGGTTTGACGCTGCAGATCGCGCTGACCCTGGAGAACTACGTGGTCACCCACGACGCTCAGCGGCGCACCAAGGAATACGAGTTGCTCACTGAGATCGGACAGGCCATCAGTTCGCACCTCAATCAGGACGAGGTCCTGCGCACCGTGCAGGTGGAACTGGGGCAGATCTTCGATACCAGCAGCTTCTATATCGCGTTCCAGGAAGACGATGAGATCCGGTTCGAACTGGAAATGGAAGGTGGCGAGGTCCTTCCCAAGCGTTCCCGCCCGGTCAGAAATGGCCTGACCGAGTACATTGTCCGCACCGGTCAGCCGTTGCTGATCCGCTCCGACCTGGAGGCCGTGCGGCAGAAGTTGGGGCTGGATTTCATTCCACAACGTCCCGCCCGGTCGTTCTGTGCCGCCCCCATCCTTCTCGGCGGCAAACCGGCCGGAGTTATGGCCGCATTAAGCTCGGACCGCGAGTACCTGTTTGAGGCCCGCGATCTGGAGGTGATGACGACCGCCGCCGGGCAAGTCGGGGTCGCAGTAGAAAACGCCCGCCTGTTTACCGAGGAACAGCGCCGCGCCCGTCATCTCGCCTTCCTCAACAGTATTTCAAAGACAGCAATCTCCAGCCAGGACGCCGAGCAGATGATGGGCGACATCGTGCGCGAAATTCAGAAGAACTTTCATTACGACCACATCGGCATCGGAATCATGGACTATGGCACCCATGACATCGAAATCCGGGCCGAGGCCGGGTCCACTTCGCAGGCGCTGGGCAAGCGAATCGCGGTGGGCGCGGGAATTCTCGGTCGAGTGGCGCGCACCGGCGAGAGTGCACTGGTGCAAAACGCCGGCCATGGACAATTGGCCGGAGTGCTTTCCGAATCGCGGGCCGTGCTCTGCCTGCCGATTAATTACAGCGAGACGCTGCTGGGCGTGCTCAACGTTGAGAGCCGCGACGAGAACGCTTTTGCCCCGCAGGACGTCCTGATCATGAACACGCTGGCCGACCTGCTGGCTACCGCTCTGCATAACTCGTTCGTCTTCCAGAAGCTGCAACAACAGTCCATTACCGACAGCCTGACGGGAATCAAGACCCGCCGCTTCTTCTGGGAAGCACTCTCGTCGGAATGGAAGCGCGCGTCACGTTCGGGNNGACACGCTGGGACACCTGGAAGGCGATCTCGTGCTGGCCCGCGTCGGCCGTTTGCTGGAGCAGAAATGCCGCCAGTCCAACGTCGTTGCCCGCTACGGCGGCGATGAGTTCATCATCCTCATGCCGGAAACCGGCATCGAACAGGCGCAAGTGCTGGCGGAGAGGTTACGGCTCTGGGTCGCGACCGATCCCATGCTGGAGGAGCACCAGATCACCGGCAGCTTCGGCGTGGCCACCTTCCCGGTGCACGGTTTCTCGGTCGAGGACATGATCCGCGTGGCCGACGCCGGAATGTATGTTTCCAAGCATGCCGGCGGCAACCAGGTTTCGACCGCGGAAGCAACTTCCGATACCGAGGGCTCGGTGGTGCACCGGCAGCTCGTTTCCGGCTACATCGAAGGTTTTCTGCAGCGTGAACATACGGGGCCGGAGCACCTGGAAGAGCTGGTTACGACTCTACGGAAGCTGTGCGGGCGCGGGGAAGAGGCCGATCGGCACGCCCTGAAGGAAGCCATCGAGGCCCTGAGTCGCGCCGCGGAACTCAGAGAACTCCACGCCGGAGGACACGGAGAGCAATGCGGCCACCACGCGGGCATGATCGCGCGGGGCTTGAACCTTCCGCCTCAGGAATTGCAGGACGTTGAATTCGCTGCCCGCGTACACGATGTCGGCAAGCTATTCATTTCTGAGCGCATCCTCAACAAGCCCGGCCCACTCACCGAAGATGAGTTCTACGTGGTGAAGATGCATCCGCAGGTCGGCTCGGAGGTTCTCAGCATCATCCCCGATAGCGCGCGCCTGCAACAGGCGATCGAGTTTCACCACGAAGCTTTCGACGGGAGCGGATATCCCGGGGGATTGAAGGGCGAAGACATCCCCCTCTGGGCACGGATTGTCGCCGTGGTGGATGCCTACGTAAACATGACCAGCGATCGCTCGTTCGCTCCGGCCAAGAGCCACGACCAGGCTATCACCGAACTGGAGCGGTTAAGTGGGACTCGCTTCGACGGCATGATCGTCCGCCTGTTCGCGCGCCAGTTGAAGCTGGACAAGGCGTCAAGCTTTCCGGGATAGAGAATGGCTCCTACGCTTTGGCCTTTGGCTCTTGGCTTGAAGCNNTAAGAGCTAAGAGCTGTTCTTCTCACTCAGCACCAGAACCGCATCCTTCGCCAGATAGCTCTTCCGCCGGAACCAGTCCTCCATCGCATCGCGCAGTTGGTCCATCGGGACGTTGGAACCAACTTCCATTTCTCCTTCCCCGGTGGGCAGCGTGTCGTCGAAGATCGTGGCGTTCGTAAAACTGCGCATGCTGAAACTGTCCAGCCATTTCATCGGGCACACGCTAAGCTTCCCGGAATGCTGGTATTGCACACGGACTTTCCTGGCAAACATGCTCTGATTTAAACACAGGCACGGTCTCGCAGTTGGCTCGACCCGTCAGTTCGGGTACACTCTCCCCGCACCGGTGATTTCAGAAGGTGGAGGAGACGAAAATGTTCTGGTTGCTATGGGTTATCTTGGTGGGCCTGATTGCCGGCTGGGCCGCGGGCAAGATCATGAAGGGAACCGGTTACGGGACGCTGGGGGATATCATTCTCGGCATCCTGGGCGGAATCGTGGGCGGCTGGCTGGTACGACTGTTCGGCTTCTACCCGGCCGGAGGACTGATTTCCAGCATTATCACTGCGATCATCGGTGCCGTCGTGCTGGTGGCCATCGTGCGGACGATCAAGAAGGCTTGAACTTTCTAAGCCTTGTCATCCCNNCCTCGCTTCGCTCGGGATGACAAATTCCCCCAGACACCCTACTTCTTGGCCTTCTTCAGCCGCTCTTCCAGTTCGTTGACCTCGCGGTTCAAGCCTTCGGGAAGATGGCTCCCGAACTTGGCGAAGTGCTCCCGAATCAGAGGAACCTCGGCGAGCCAGCCGTTGACGTCCACGCTCAGCAACTTCTCGATGGTGGCGGGTGGCAGGTCGAGTCCCTTGGTATCGAGATCAACAGGTTCCGGCAGCCGGCCAATCGGTGTATCCACGGCGTGAACCTTTCCTTCGCACCGTTCGAAGATCCACTTCAGAACGCGGCTGTTTTCGCCGTATCCGGGCCAGAGAAACTTGCCGTTCTCGTCGGTGCGGAACCAGTTGACGTAGTAGATCTTTGGCAGCTTGGCCCCGGGCCGGGCGCCGATCTTGAGATAGTGGGCGAAGTAGTCGCCCATGTTGTATCCGCAGAAGGGAAGCATGGCCATCGGGTCGCGCCGCAGCTGGCCAACTTTGCCCGCGGCTGCGGCGGTGGTCTCGCTGCTGACGGTTGCTCCCAGGAACGTTCCATGCTGCCAGGTGAGGGCCTCGGTGACGAGTGGGACAACGCCGGCTCGCCGTCCACCGAACAGGATGGCATCGATCGGCACGCCCTTTGGGTCCTCCCATTCCGGCGCAATCACCGGACACTGGCTGGCGGGTGTCGTGAACCGTGCATTGGGGTGTGCGGCTCGACGAGCAGACTCCGGCGTCCACGGCCGGCGCAGCCAGTCAATCAGCTCCGGCGGTTTCTGGTCGGTCATTGCCTCCCACCAGATGTCACCGTCCGGCGTCATCGCGCAGTTGGTGAAAATGGAGTTCCTGGTCGCCGTGAGCATGGCGTTCTTGTTCGACTTCATGCTCGTCCCCGGAGCCACACCGAAGAACCCGTGCTCGGGATTGATCGCGTAGAGCCGTCCGTCCGCGCCGAACTTCATCCAGGCAATGTCGTCGCCGACCGTCTCTACCTTCCATCCAGGGATGGTCGGGATCAGCATGGCCAGATTCGTCTTGCCGCATGCCGAGGGGAACGCGCCGGTGATGTACTTGACCTGTCCGGCGGGGCTGGTCATCTTCAGGATGAGCATATGTTCCGCCATCCATCCCTCGTCGCGGGCCTGCACCGACGCAATGCGCAGCGCGTGGCACTTCTTGCCCAGCAGAGCATTGCCGCCGTAGCCGGATCCGTAAGACCAGATCTCGCGCGTGTCGGGAAAGTGGCAGATGTATTTGTCGGTTGCGTTATTCGGCCAAGGAGTGTCGGCATCGTTCGGGCCGAGTGGGGCGCCCACCGAGTGCAGCCCGCGCACAAACTCTCCGTCTTCGCCCAGAACATCGAGCACCCGTGTGCCAACCCGCGCCATGATGTGCATGTTGGCCACCACGTAGGGTGAGTCGGTGATCTCGACGCCAATGTTGGCAATCGGCGACCCAATCGGACCCATGCTGTAAGGAATCACGTACATCGTGCGGCCCGTCATGGCCCCCGTGTACAGCCCCTTCAGCTTCTCTTTCATCTTGGCCGGATCTTCCCAGTTGTTGGTTGGGCCCGCCTCGTCCTTGGTGCGGGCGCAGATGAAAGTGCGGTCTTCGACCCGGGCAACGTCTGCCGGATTGGACCGGACCAGAATACTGTTCGGCCGCTTATCTTCCGCCAACGGGATGGCGGTACCGGCCAGAATCATCAGCCGAAGCATCGACTGATATTCGTCGTGGGAGCCGTCGCACCAGTGAGTGCGGTCCGGTTTGCACAGTTGGGCGGATTCTTCCACCCACTGAGCCAGGCGCTTATGTTTTTTTTGGGTTACGGTTTCCACATCCAAGGTAAGACTGGACATAAAGACGTCTCCTCGCACCACCAACTCCCCGCGTCCACTTCCACGCGGTCAAGGCATCTCACGCGGGCAGACCAGGCAAGTGGGAAGCTGGCTTCTGTCCGTGGCGCCGAGGTCAAACCGAATATTGTCCCTCATCTGGAAAGGCTTTCCAAGTGGACACCGCCATCGGCTTGACTGACCGTCCGGTCAGGTCGAAAGCAGCCAGCCGGAAAGCACAGGCTGATTATCCGCACACCTGTGAAGGAGCGAAGTGCGTGACATCACGTCCGCTTGTGACGAATGACCGGTGGCCATGATGGGCAATCCGCCAGACGCGTTAGCGGCAGCACAAGAAAGCCCGGCACGTAAACGGGTAGAGTGCTGCAAACTCCGGATCTTCGGCGCCGAGTGGAACCGACGGTCTCAAAGCTGCGAGGCAGCGTAAGAATGCAGCCCACGGCGCAAGCCGCGGAGGTCATAGGGAGAAAGAAATCAAGCCCCGAAGGGGCGAAAGCAGCGACTACGGCTCGGCAGCCACCGGAGCCTCGGCTTCCGCCACGACGGCCTCCAGGTGCTTGAGCGTCTCATTCACCGTCAGCGAATACATCTCCCGGCCCACGCCTTCGCCCGCTTCCAGCGCCGTCTTCAGGAAATGCCCGGCAATTGCGATGGCCAGCGGGTCGGTGATCATCTTCCCCGTACGCTTCTTGTATTCCACCCACGCCGGATGCGGAAGAGCCACCCATACCGGGTGTCCGCCCACCAGAAACTTGATGTCCACGGCGTCGGCGTGGCGGGTGGCGATGGCAACAACCAAAGCCTCGTACAGGCAGTGAACCTGCTTCTTGGTCCAGCGGTCGGTCGCGGTGAAGTCGGTGTACATGGGCTCTCCAAAATATAGCGTCTCGACCGGGAAGGGAGCAAACGCACGGAACGAATTATTGTCTGGGCGTGCCGTTGCCTGCCTTAGAATCGTTGTACAGCAAATTCACTCCTCCAAAGGAAAACAACCATGAAATCAGTCAAAGGGATAAGCGGCGCGTTGGCCTTAGCCCTTCTCATCACCGTTCCGGCCCTCGCCCGGACCTCGAACTGGACCATAGATCCGAACCACTCGACCGCTCAATTCACCGTCCGTCACATGGCCATCTCGAACGTGACCGGAAATTTCACGAAAGTGACCGGCACCGTTGATCTGAACGAGAAAGACATCACTCAGTCGCAGGTCTCGGCCAGCATTGACGTCAGCTCCGTCGATACCCGGGTCGCCCCTCGCGACGCCGATCTCAGGAGCCCCCATTTCTTTGAAGTCGAGAAGTACCCAACGATCGAATTCAAGTCCAAGCGCATCACGAATAGCGGTGGGACGGTACAGATGACAGGCGACCTGACCATGCACGGGACGACTCGCGAAGTCACGCTCGAGGTCGATGGCCCCACACCCGAAATCACCGATTCCTGGGGAAACGGCCGCCGTGGGTTCTCGGCCACCACCACCCTCAATCGCAAGGACTTCGGCCTGGTCTGGAATAACATGCTCAAGACCGGTGAAGCCGTCGTCGGCGATAAGGTCAAGATCCAGATTGATGTCGAGATGACGAAGAAGAAGTAGCGCTTAAAGTTTTTCCAGGGAGGAATTCTGAATGCCAAGGCGTGCACTCAAGGGGCTCGTTTGCGCTGTAATTTTCCTGTCGGCGGCCGCCCTCCACGCTGCTGCTCCAAAGCCTCTCCGGTTCGAAGTCTCATTCAGCAAAGATATGAGCGTCACGCCCCTCGACGGCCACATCCTGCTGCTGATTTCGAAGAATAATGATCAGGAACCGCGCTTCCAAATCGACATCGACGCAACCTCTTCGCAGCAGGTCTTTGGCGTCGATGTCGACGGCCTCGCGCCCGGCACTCCGGCGGTCGTCGATTCGGCGACTCTCGGATATCCAATCGAAAGCCTGTCCCAGCTTTCCGCCGGCGACTACTGGGTCCAGGGACTTCTCAACATCTACGAAACATTTCATCTGGGTGACGGTCGCGTCCTGAAACTTGCGCCCGACAAAGGCGAAGGCCAGCACTGGAACATTAAGCCCGGCAATTTCTACAGCAAGCCGCTCAAGGTGCACCTTGATCNNGGCACGAACGAATCCAGAGCGAGATGCTCACAAAATTCTGGGGACGCCCCGTGTATCTCGGCGCGATCGTTCTCGTACCCGAGGGGTGGGACGAGCATCCCGACGCGCGCTATCCGCTGATCGTCGAACAAGACCACTTTCACCGCGAGCTCCCCCTCTGGATGGCCTTCCAGAGTCATCCCCCTTCCGAAAAGACCAAAGGCGGTCCGCGCAAGGCACAGGAAAGCGGCTACCAGCTCTACCAGGATTGGACCTCAGGCCGGATGCCGCGCGCCATCGTCATGACCATCCAGCACGCCAATCCGTACTACGACGATTCCTATGCGGTGGATTCGGCCAACGTGGGCCCTTACGGGGCGGCGATCACCCAGGAGTTGATCCCCTACATTGAGAAAAAGTATCGTGGCATTGGCGAAGGCTGGGCCCGCTCCGTCTTTGGCGGATCGACCGGCGGCTGGGAAGCCCTGAGTTCCCAGGTCTTCTATCCCGACTTCTACAACGGAGCCTGGGTCTTCTGTCCCGATGTGGTTGATTTCCGCGCGTACGGCACCACCAATATCTACGAAGACAAGAACGCCTACTGGATTGACGGCCAATTCGGCCGCGTCCCCCGCCCCTCGATGCGTCAACCCGACGGCCTCATTCTTTCCACCATGGAGATGATGAACCGCTACGAACTCGTCCTGGGAACGAAGACCCGCTCCGGAGAGCAGTTCGATATCTGGGAGGCCGTCTTCAGTCCCGTAGGCAAGGACGGCTATCCCGCCCGCATCTTCGACAAGCGTAGTGGCAAAGTCGACCCCGAAGTGGCTAACTACTGGAAAGAGCACTACGACCTCAGCGCGATCATGCAGCGTGACTGGAAGACTCTCGGGCCGAAGCTCGCCGGCAAGATGCATTTCACCGTAGGCGAGTCCGACACGTTTTACCTCGATCGCGCCGTTCACCTGATGAAGGACTGGATAGAAAAGACCACCGACCCGTACTACCGCGGCAGCTTCGAATTCGGCATGCGCAAACCGCACTGCTACACCGGCGACTTCGACCCCTCGGTCGGCATACTCCAGCACTACCTTCCCAAAATGATTGAACACATGGAAGAAACCGCCCCCAAAGGCGGAGATGTGAAGAGCTGGAAATATTAGCGAACAGGCCTCAGCCGCGTAGCGGCGCCAAAGCCAGGCCCGGCACGAGTGCCGGGAGGCGTAGAAAAGAGAGCCGCAGTCCCGTACGGGCGGCACTTGCCCGCTAACCTCCGGTATCATCAAGCTGTGGTGACCAAGGCCCCGCCGAAAAACAAACTGCAATTCCTGCGCTCCGCGAAGCTCGAAAAACTTCCCTGGCTGGTGCATGCTTTTTCTACTCGCCGTGGCGGCGTCTCGCGCGTCTACGGCGGAAACGCCCTGAATCTGGGATTCACCAAGCAAGACTCCCGCGTTGCGGTGGAACGCAACCGTGCGCTTTTTCTAAAGCAGCTGGGCGTCGCGAAGGGCCGCAAAACCTGGCCCCTGATCAGCCAACGCCAGATTCACTCAGACCTCATCCATCGTATTGACCGGTTCCCCGACCATCTCCTCACCGGGGACGGATTGATCACCGATACCCCCGGACTCCTCCTCGCCGTGCAAACGGCCGATTGTTTGCCCGTGATCATCGTGGACAA
>PMCH01000047.1 GCA_003154055.1 Acidobacteriaceae bacterium | reverse complement strand
TTCGGCTGAACGATCGTGTCCTTCCGTTAACTTTCGATCAACAGAAACAGACCTGGCTAGATTCGCTGCAATTCAAGGACGGAGCCACCCTCAAGGAGATTCCCTACGGCAAAGGGCGCATCTTCTGGGCATCGTATCCAGTGGAGTTGGCGGACGGCACCCAGCCCGCAGCTGATTTGTATGCCTACGTAGCAGCCCGTGCCGGCATCGCGGTGGCATTTGACCTGCAATCGCCTGTATCGACGGGCGTTCTCATCTATGCGACGGTGCTCGATGATTCCGTCATGTACGTGATGGTCTCGGACGCGGCAGAGGATGCCAGGATCGACCTCCGGGACAAGCTCAGTGGAGTTCGCCTCACGTTGCAGCTTCCGGCGCAACACGCAGCAATAGCGGTGATTGGAAAACGCGAGAAGGCCGTCGTCGCCAAGTACGGCTTCTAATGTGTGTAGGGCGGGCACTCGTGCCCGCCTTGCTCACCGGAACAGCGCCAGATCCACCGCATTCCCCATCGCTTCATGGCCCGCCGTCCCAGGATGCAGGTGGTCTCCGCTGTCGTATTGGGGAGCCAACCGCACCGGATTCGCCGGCTCGCGAAGTGCCGCGTCAAAATCGATCACGCCGTCAAAGCCTCCCGACGTCCTGATCCACTGATTCACCGCGACGCGCTTCGCCTCGCCTTGCGCGGTCCAGCCGGCGAAACCCTGGTAGGGAAGAATCGTTGCGCCGAAAATCTTCAATCCCCGCGCATGGGTCCGCGCAATGACCTGCTTGTATCCCGCGATGAGGTCGTCCGCGGAAATCTGCGTCCGGCTCATGCAAGGATTTCCCTCCGCAGGGACTGGCGTGTCCGGCTGTCCAATGTCATTCGTGCCTTCGAAGAGAATCACCGCCTTGATGCCCTCCTGCGAAAGGACATCGCGGCCCACTCTGGCCAGCGCGTTCGCTCCCCAGCACGGTGAACTGGTTAATACGCGGTTGCCGCCAATGCCGGCGTTCAGCACCGCCATCTCACTGTGGCCGGCCGACAGGCGGCGGGCCAGCACATCCGTCCATCGCTCATTCTTGTCCGTCCGGGCAGACGCGCCATCGGTAATCGAATCACCCAGCGCAACGAGCGCGCCTTTCACCTCGGGCGCCGCGAGCACGTCCACCGCACTCAGGAAGAACCACGACTCCGTGGTTCTGGCGAATGCCTTTGCACCTTCTTCCGCCGCGAAGTTTCCAGCATCGGAAACGTAGTTGGTTTGCAGCGCGGACCCATGAACGGTAGCCGGGCCGGTCTCGCCCGCGGTAAACAGGCTGATCGCCAGATTTTGCCCGGACCCGACCGGAAGTGAAACTGGGTCGCTCAAAGCCTCCGCCCCTTCGGGAATGCTGATCGACCGGCTCCCGCTGAATGTCACCTGGTGGTTCGACCCGGCGACCAGGGTCGCTGCTTCCTTCTGCAGTCCGACGAAAACCGCATCGAAACGAATCGTGCGCGTGCCGAAGGTGTTCGACAACCGGATGCGAATGGCATTCCCGCCAACCGTGGCGTGCACCACGTCGCGGATCGTCTGATTCGAGAATGTAATCGGGCTGTCGCTCGCCGCGTTGGACGTGCTCCAGGTTGCAACCCAATGCTGGGAGGGTTTGTCAGCGTGCGCGATGGCGCACAGCAACCCCAAAGCCAATGCCAACAGTGCCCGCCGCGGACGAGGTTCAACGGAGGTTGTTCGATTCATCATAAATTTCAAGAACGAAGTCAGCGCGTCAGCGCGGGTCCCGTGGACTCACGCACGGCCAGAGTTGGCTCGATGGCGATCTCCGCCGGATATTCCTGTTCCTGACCTTGCTCGATCATGCGGATGACGGTCTCGGCGGCGATCTGTCCCATTTTGATGAGTGGCTGGCGCACGGTCGTCAGGCTGGGCGTGTTGAAGGCGGCCCACGGAATGTCGTCGAAGCCAACCACGGAGATATCGTGCGGAATGCGTAAACCCTCTTCCTGAATTGCGCGAATGGCGCCGATCGCCGAAATATCGTTGTACGCAAACAACGCAGTGAACGGTTTCTTGCGGGCCAGCAATTGTTTCGCGTAAGGATATCCAAGCTGCGGTGACGGATCGTCGAATTCGAGGTGGACGATCAGGTCGGGGTCCATCACGAGTCCCAGATCGCGCGTCACTCCGCAAATCGCGTTCCACCGGTCCTCCGAGTCTGAACTGAACGGCTGGCCCTTCATGAACGCAATCTTGCTGTGCCCCAGCTTGACCAGGTGCTCCAGGGCCACGCGGGCGCCTTTTTCCTGATCGAGAACGATGTTGGTGACACCCTTCAGGATGCGATGCCCGGCGACAGAAACGGTAGGTAACGGCGGAGACTCCTGCAGGCTGGTATCCACCGTGATAAAGCCTTCCACGGCCCGCTCGATCAGAAGCTGTGAGTAGTCACGCAGCAGGGATATGTCGTGGCGATGAATCACCGTCAGGAAAAAATAGTTGTGTTGCCGGAGGTATGCCTCCACCCCGCTGATGACCAGGGACCCGTAGGCGTCCCCGATTTCCTCGAGGATCAGTCCAACCGTGTAGGTGCGTTTCTTGCGCAATGACCGGGCAAGAAAGTTGGGACGATACTTCAGTTCCTGCGCGGCGGCGTGGATCCGCTCCCGGGTGTGTTCTGGAATGGAGCGCGCCGAGGGCGCGTTGTTCAAGACCGCAGACACCGTGCCGGGCGCCAGACCTACACGCTCCGCCACTGCTTTCAGTGTGACTGTTCCCGGGTGGCTTTCATGAGCCTTTTTCGTTTTCCCCATTCTGCGCGATGACTACCGGTTCCCGATCGCCGGGCCTAGACTCGCACATCGAGCCGCGGAGAGCAATTGCAATCGCGGTCCGGCAGTTCTTGGATCGGACTGGTTCATTCCCAAATCAGATCTCATTTTTGCTTGGGGGCCGCCCTAGACGCAGCGGTTGGTCCCGGGACTTTGGAGGGGCTTTTGTCTAAAATTGGTCCGGTGCAAAAAATATGGTTGACAAAAAATGAATCGCGGCGCCTAATGGTCAACCGTAGGACTACATAATCGATTTTGCACCAAAAGATAACCGATTTGGCGTTCGTTAGGATCTCAGCCGAAGCAGGTGTCGGAAGTCTCCGCCAGGAGGCAACAACACAAAGGCTCGGCAATACATGCGGGGGAGCCCATGAACCAATCGCGCACGATTCTTCTTGTTCTTTGTGTTGTCGCCTTGCTGCTGGTTCCGATGTACGGTCAGAAGACCGACGGATCCGTTCAAGGCATCGTTACTGATCCTGCCGGTGCGGTAGTGCCCAATGCTCCGGTCACCATCACCAATATCGCCAACGGGCAGACTCGCGCTACCTCCACCGATTCCGGGGGCTACTACTCTGTGCCACAGTTGCCACCCGGCCAGTACGAGGTAGTGGTGAAGGCTCCCAGTTTCAAGGAGGCCAGAACCCGCGGCGTCGAAGTCCACGTCGCCAGTTCCACTACCGTGGATGTCCACCTGACCGTGGGCAGCGCTTCGGAGCAGGTCGAAGTCAACGCCAACGCGATTCAGGTGGAAACCGGAACCGCCGCTCTCGGTGAAATCATCGACAGCACCCAGGTCAGCGAGTTGCCCTTGAACGGACGCAGCTTCGTGCAGTTGACGCAGCTCGCGCCCGGCGTGTCCGCTGCCAACAACTTTGACGGCAAGAACAAGGGTCTGCAGGGGGGCGTAGATTTTTCCGTCAACGGGAACGCGACCACCAACAATCTCTTCCTGGTGGACGGGGCGAACAACAACGACGTTGGATCGAATCGCACGATTCTCACCTACCCGGCGGTTGAATCGGTCGCAGAGTTCAAGATGCTGCGCAACAGCTACGGCCCTGAGTACGGGCAGGCTTCCGGTGCCGTCATCAACATTGTCACCAAGAGCGGTAGCAACCAGTTTCACGGGTCGGTCTTCTACGGCGGCCGCAATGACGCCCTCGCGGCCTTTAACTACTTCGCCAAGCAGACCGGCAAGAAAGATGCCCTTCGGCGTAATGACTACGGTTTCGCGGTGGGTGGCCCAGTCAAGAAGGACAAACTCTTTTTCTTCTATAGCGAAGAGTGGAACAAAGAACTGCGTGGTTTGACCAAGACTTCGTGTCTTCCGACTGCAGAGGAGCGGAGTGGTGACTTTTCAAACCCCTCCTGCGGCGCGGGTCTACCCAATATTCCTGTAGCTCTCCAGGACCCAGGGAATCCTCACAAATTTGCCTCTGATGTTGCCCTCAGCCCCGCGGGATTGTTGCTAATCCAGAAGTACCCGCTCCCCAATGCTTCTCTCCCTGGAGGTGCAAACTGGGCTCTTTCGCAGGGTTCGAAGCTGGATTGGCGGCAGGATCACGGCCGCGCTGACTTTAACATCAACAAGTCGAATAGCCTGATGTTCAGCTTTACCCAGGATCATTGGGAGAATCCGGCTCCGACCGGCGGCTCCTACTGGGGGGACGATGTTTTCCCAACTTTGAACTCCAGTTGGACTCAACCCTCCAAGATGATCGTAGGGAAGTGGACCTCCACCATCGGGGGCAGCATGGTAAATGATGCGGAGTTCGCATATTCGAACAATCGCATCAACGTGACGGCTGCTGGAACCGACCCCGGGCTTTTGGCCCAGATCTCCGCTGCGGTTGCGCCCATCTATCCTGAGTCTCTCAAGAACACCAATGTTGGTCTGCCAACGATCTGGGGTGGATTCGGCGCCTACGGTGGCGGGCAGAATTATTGGATGCAAGCGCCGTGGAACAACACTCTGGATATCTACAGCGCTCGGGACGACCTCTCGAAGGCTATCGGAAACCACAACTTCAAAGCCGGTGTCTATCTGAGTTGGAACGGTAAGAATGAAGACAACGGCAATCCCGGCTCCGAACGACCAGCCTTTGGGGCGCAGGATTGGGGCGTGGCCGCCGGGCCTTACGCCGCAACCGGCAATCCCCTGGCCAATGTGCTGACTCCAGGGATGGTCTTCAATCTCGGCGAGAGTTCCACCAACGTCAGGGCGCAGATGCGCTGGCGTGACTATGAATTCTATGTCGGCGACAACTGGAAGTTACGCAGAAACGTGACGGTGGAGTACGGCGTCCGCTACTCGCTGTTGCTCTCACCTTTCCAGGCGCAAGGCAAATCGACAGGATTTAATCCGGCTCTCTATGATCCGAACAAACCTGCGTCGGACGCCTGCAACGGGCTTTGGACTGTGCCGGGTACCGACCCTTGCGGCGCCGCGAACCAACAGTTTGGAACAAGCTACAGCCAGGCCGCCAACGGTCCGAACAAGTACTTGGTGAACCAGAACTATCATATGTTCGCTCCACGGCTTGGGATCGCGTGGGATCCGTTCGGCCACGGCAACACGGCCGTTCGCTTCGGTGTGGGCCAGTTCTTCCAGAGAGAGCGCGTCAGTGGTCCTTACTACATCATTGCCGCGAATGCGCCGTTTGCGGTCGCGGGTAGTTTGAACCGATCGTTGGATGGCCCAACTCCCCCCAGCCTGAGTGGGTCTGCATCGCCCGCTGGCGGGCGTGATCCTTCCAATAAGATACCCAATTCCTGGCAATGGAACGCTTCTGTGGAGCATACTTTTGCACGGGAGACTTCGCTCCAGATCGGCTACGTAGGTAATCGGGCCATCCATCAAACCTCAAATTACGACCTCAACCTGCCCAATCCGAATGGCGTCGCAGCCTCGTGTGCGGTCGGCGGGACGACCTACACCGACGTTGCGAATTGGTTGTGCGGAGCATTTCAGTCGGGTGCATCCTTGAATGCGCTGCGCCCCTATTCGAACTTCGGCCAGCTCGCTTGGTGGACCCACACCGGTGATGCCAGCTATCACTCACTCCAGGTGCTGTTTAAGACTCGGTATAAACGGTCCCAGGCTACGGCTGCCTATACCTACTCTCACTCCATCTCCAATGTGCTGTTGGACAATTCAGACGGAGGCGTGGGGGTATCGAGCTATACCTGGGGAGGCAATCCCAGACTTGATCGCGGAAACTCGCCGATCAATCGCCCGCACATCTTTGTTGCCAACGCGACTTACTTCTTGCCCGAACTCAAGGACTCCAACCCGTTTGTAAAGGCTGCGTTCGGTGGGTGGGAACTTAGTGGCATCACCAGTGCGGCATCAGGTGCCGCGCATACCGTTTACCAGGATAGCTTGGGCGAAAACACCGGCAATCTGGTCGCTGGGGCAACTGGGTCAGGTCTGCAAGAACTTTTTGCAGCCAGCGTTAAGGGTATGATCCGGCCGCTCGTGACGGGCACCAGTTGTACGGCCGGCAGGAAAGGAAGCCTGTTGTACGATCCGGCTGCCTTCACCCTGGTCGGCTACGAACTGGGAACGATTCCCTCGAATACCGAGCCACGGGGATATTGTCCGGGTCCTCGCTTGGTCAACACGGATCTCTCGATCGACAAGAACTTCAAGTTGACGGAGAGATTCCGCATGCAGTTCCGCCTGGATTTCTTCGACCTGTTCAATCATCCGAATTTCCGTGGCGACCAGCTGCAAAGCAACTTGCCGTTCCTCAGCGTGAACTGCGGGCCGGCTGACGGAAATAGCAAGTATCAGCCCTGCAGCCCGACCAACAATGTCGTCAGTGCCGAGACGTCCAACACCGGGTTTGGACTCTCGAACACAATGATCGGAAATGCGGGACGCGAAATGCAGTACAGCTTGAAGATTACTTTCTAGCTGGCTTTGCAAGGGTGAAATAATAGACGGCAGTGCTCGATCAAATCGGGTACTGCCGTTTCTTTTCTTGCTCGGATTTCCAGAGGATCGTATCGGTGCATGCCGCAACCTCATGTTGGCCGTCGGATGAAGGCATGAGAGATCTGCCGCCATGGTTCAAGAGCATGCAAACCGAACGAATCGCTGCCCTTGTACTTGTTCTGGCGCTTGCCGCTGCCTGCCTTCTCACGCCAGCAGGCGCTTCTACTCGCATGCGGGGATCCGCCGCGTCCGGTGCCGGCAACCAAGGTTCCAACCAACTCGCGCTTCAAGCCCTCCAGCGGCGCTACCGCGCCCTTACCGCAGCCACGGCCGCAGGCGACCCCGGAGCCGTTGCTGATGCCAGCAGGAAGCTTTCTGCCTTGGCCCTGCAACAGATTGCGAACTTGCGATTGCTTGTCGGTGCCTATCCGCAAGCCGTTGAGCTGTATCGCAGGTCCATTGAACTGGAAGATGTTCCGGAAACCCGGATGTTCCTGGTTATCGCCAGCCTCCGCGCTGGTCAGGCCGGCGAAGCTGCGATTGAGGCCGGCAAATTTCTAGAAACCAACCCGAACTCTGCTCCCGCCTGGTTCCTCAAAGGCAAGGCCGAAATGGCTAAGGAGGACTACCGCTCCGCGGCCGACTCTCTTCAGCATTCTCTCCAGGTTACCCGCGACGCAAATGCCGAGTACGCCCTCGGCCTTTCCTTCTTGACGCTCGGCGAGAAGACGAAGGCAGAGAGGGTCTTTCAACAGATGCTCGCCGAATACGGCGACCGTGCCATCTGGCACGTCGTATTTGCCGGCGCCTACCGCGAATCGAAGCATCCCGACGACGCGATCCGCGAGTTTCGCCATGCCATCGCGCTCGATCCCAGGGTCGGACACGCCTACTTCTTTCTTGGAGTGAGTCTCCTCGAGCAGAATCACTGGGCGCAAACCAGCGACTCCATGGCGGCATTCCGCGAAGCTGTCGAGCAAGACCCCAACGACTACTTCTCCAATTTCTATCTGGGCGTCGGCGAAGCCCAATTCAAACTGTTCGACCAATCCAACGCGCACCTGAAAGTAGCCGCCGCAATCCAACCTCAAACTCCGGAAACCTGGTTGTATCTCGGCCTGAACGCCTTCCAGCAGCAGAACTACAAGGACGCCAAAGAGAACTTGTTGAAAGCCGTCGAACTCACCGGCAAGGACGAAAGCCGCAACAATTACCAGATCCGGCGCGCCTACATTGCCCTCGGCAGGATGGAATTCATTGCCGGCAACCAGCCCGAAGCGGAGAAATACATCCAGCACGCCAAAGAAATGCAGAACAAGTCGCTGGCGAATAGCGCGGACAGCATCTCCGAAACCGTGGGTGCCGGAAGTGGCATGCAGCAGGGCGCAGCCGTGTTGCCTTATATCAAGGTTCCCAGCCAGCCCGTTCCGCAAGAGGCGACTCCCGCGGATGCTTCCGCTCGCATCGATCCGTCGACTCTCGCGCAAACTCCTCTGAACGAGTCGCAGCAGCAGGAGGCAAAGGAGTTTGAGAAGCAACTCCGGCAGATTCTCAGCAGCAGCCTGAACGATTGGGGCACCAGCGAAGCGAGGCGAGGTCAGTACCAGGAGGCCCTGGCGCACTTCCACGAAGCGGAACGATGGGACAATTCGACGGCTGGCCTGATGCGCAATACTGGCATCGCGGCCCTGAAAGTCGGTGATATCCAGGAAGCCATCCGCGCCCTTGATCTGGCCGTACAGGTCGATCCACAGGACAAACCGGCCCGCATCCGTCTGGCAATGACCCTGTTTCGCGCGGATCAATATGCACCGGCGAAACCCCATTTCGAAGCATTGCAAGACGACGTCTTCAGTGATCCAACCCTGGCCTATGCCTGGAGTTACACGCTGGTCCGGCTGAACGAGCAAAAGAAAGCGAGTGAGGTTCTTGCCCGAACGGCTGTACTGGCCACCTCGCCTGAAATGCTGGTTTCGATTGGCGATCTTGATAGTGTTCTCGAAGACTACGAGCACGCCGTCAGCGCGTACAAGAAAGCACTGGAACTCAATCCGCGAGTAGCGAAAGCCCGGTTCAAGATGGGTGCGGCTCTTCTCCGGCTCGATCGGCCCCAGGCTGCCATCGCTCCGCTGGAGGCGGAGTTGAGCGCTACCCCTGACGATCCGGACGTGAAGTACAACCTGGCCTATGCGCTGCTCCAGACTTCACAGAAAGAGCGCGCGCTGGCGCTGCTTCGATCCTTGATCGCAGCGCACCCTGAGCATCCCCAGGCACAATATCAACTGGGCAAGACATTGCTCGATGATGGCCAGGTGCCGGAGGCCGTTCAGCACTTGGAGATTGCAGCGAAACTCGATCCCGAACGTGACTATATTCACTACCAACTGCAGTCCGCGTACCGGCGCAACGGCCAGCAGTCCGACGCCGAGCGCGAACTGGCGGTATATCGCGATATCAAGGCAAAGAAACGCGACAAGGTGACGATCCCAATGCCGGAGCGGGTCCAGTAGGGTTGGGATGTCAAGGAAGGCGTCTCGATGTTCCGAAAACAAGTGATCGTGCTTCTTGGATTTGCCACCTGTTTATCGTCCGCAATCTCTTGCGGCGGATCCGCGCAGACTCAACCACCGCCACCTCCTCCGGGCTACGTTCTGACGTGGAGCGATGAATTCAGCGGGGCAAACGGCGTTTTGCCGGACTCCTCAAAATGGATCATGGAGACCGGCGGCAACGGGTGGGGCAACAATGAACTGGAGACCTACACGAACCGCACGCAGAACGCGCATCAGCAGGATGGAAACCTGGTCATCACCGCCAACAAGGAGACTTACACTGGCCCCGATGGCATTACTCGCGAGTACACCTCCGCCCGCATTAAGACGGCAGGATTGTTCGCGCAGCAATACGGGCGGTTCGAAGCCCGAATCCAGATCCCGCAGGGGCAGGGCTTATGGCCAGCCTTCTGGATGTTGGGAAACAACTTCGACCAGGTGGGGTGGCCCACTTGCGGCGAAGTCGACATCATGGAGAACATCGGGAAGGAACCCGCCATCGTGCACGGAAGCATGCATGGTCCAGGTTATTCCGGTGGCAACGGCCTGACCGCCGCTTACACCCTGCCGTCGGGCAACTTCGCTGACGCCTTCCACATTTTCTCCGTCGAATGGGAACCGAACGTCGTGCGTTTTTATGTGGACAGCAACCTGTACGAGACGCGTACTCCAGCCAATCTCCCCGCCGGTAAGACCTGGGTTTTCGATCATTCCTTCTTCATCATCTTGAATGTGGCGGTAGGAGGAAATTGGCCGGGAAGTCCGGACGGGACCACGGTGTTTCCCCAGAACATGTTGGTGGACTATGTTCGCGTGTATAGCAAGAAATAGAGAGGGAGTACCTACAACTTGAATCAATCGTGGCGAAAGCGAGCCTACCAGTGGAGCATTGGGCTCTTCCTTTCGATTGCGCTGGCCGCGGCCGCGCAGACTGCTCCCGTCAATCCGCTGGATCTAAGGTCCCGAATGCAAGCAGCCGCAGCAGCCCAGCAGTCGGGGGATGCCTCGGCTGTCGCCGATGCCAATAAGTTCGTCATCGCTCTCGCTCTCCGGGAGATGTCGGACGTGCATGCCAGCGCCGGCCAGTTTCCATCCGCCGTGGAACTCTGCAAGCGATCGCTGGACTTCGAAGATACCGTTGCGGCCCGCTTCCAACTCGCGATCGCCTACACGCGCTCCGGCCGAACCGATGAGGCGCTCGCGGAAGTTGCAAAGACTCTTGCGGCCGATTCCGGCAACG
This sequence comes from Acidobacteriaceae bacterium, assembly GCA_003154055.1. Classification (GTDB taxonomy): domain Bacteria; phylum Acidobacteriota; class Terriglobia; order Terriglobales; family Acidobacteriaceae; genus Acidiflorens. Next base: position 1,273 of record PMCH01000047.1, on the reverse strand, counting down.
CAGCCGCGTGGAATCTCCAAGGCAAGCTCTGGATGATGCGCAAGGAGTATCAGAAAGCTGTCGACTCGCTAGCGCGTACTCTCGCCCTGCAGAATGATCCAGAGGTCGCCTATACGATGGCGACGGCCTTGCTGCGCACCAACCAACTGGAGAAGGCAGCTGCGGTGTTTGAACAGCTTCAAGCTGCGAGCGGCGATCGAGCCACCGGCCACATCCTCGCGGGTCGGGCCTATGAAGGGGCGAATCTTCCGGCACAAGCGGAAGCCGAGTACAAGAAAGCCATCGCCCGGGACGCCAAGGCTTCACGCGGACATTATTTTCTCGGTCTCTTCTACCTGACGGCGAATGGATGGAACCCGACCCCGCAGGCGCGAGCGGAGTTCGAGGCGGAAGCCGCCCTCAATCCCACCGATTTCTTCGGAAACTACTTCCTGGGATACCTTCTCTCTCAGGAGAAGAACTATGACGAGTCGGACCGCTATCTCAACGCCGCGGCCCTGGCCAGGCCGGAGTGGCCCGAACCATTTCTGTACCTTGGACTGAATGCCTTCGGCAGCAGTTCCTACGCACGGGCCGAGCCCGCGTTGCGCAAGGCAATTCAACTCACTGGAAGCGATGAATCCCGCAACAACTATCAAATCCGCCGAGCCTATTTTGCGCTTGGCCGCACCCTGATCATCAGCGGCAAGCAAGAGGAAGGCACAAAGCTTGTGGTCCGCTCTCGCGAAATGGGAGCTACCGTGATGGCCAACGACCAGCAGGCGCTGGCGAGCGAACAGGCTGCTCCCGGGGCTGAGCTTGTGCAGACGCCCAGCGCCCGAACGGAAACCACGTCCCCGTCGAAAACGGAAGATTCCTCCGCCATGATCGATCCGGAGATATGGAAAACGGCGCCCATCGCTGATTCCGAAAAAGCGCAGGCGCAAGAAACCGAACGCCGCCTTCGTACGGTGCTTGCGAATGCCTACAACGACCTCGGGACTTCCCAGGCCCGTCGCCACGAGTACGAACTGGCAGTGGCTTACTTCCGCGACGCCGAACGATGGGATTCGAATGCGCCCGGACTGATGCGCAACCTCGGCCTGGCTGCGTTCCTTTCCAAGAACTACACGGAGAGCGTCCGCGCAATGAAGCAGGTGGTGCAGGAGGATCCGTCCGATCAGCGCGCAGTTGGAATGCTGGCCTTGTCCTTGTTCTCCACGAAGAACTACGCTGAGGCGGCAAAGACTTTCGATCGTATTCCGGATGTGGCTGCATCGGATCCGCGCATGGC
>PMCH01000167.1:28625-40184 GCA_003154055.1 Acidobacteriaceae bacterium | reverse complement strand
CGCCAGCCCTCGGCCGCCGAGCGGCCGAAGAAGATCTGCGTGATGTGCTTCTCGCGGGTGAACTCGGCGACTCGCTCGGCGATGTTGCCACGCTCCAGGCGTACGACCGTGGCCCCCAGGTTTTCCGCGAAACGAACGTTCTCCGCGAGGGTGCGCCTGTTGTCGTCCATCTCGTCGGCCGCGGCATCCACGTACACGACATAGAAGTCGGCATCGACGGCGTGCGCCATGCGCCCGCCGCGCGCGATCAGATATTGCGCGGCCGGATTCGAACTGATGCACACCGCAATCCGCTCGCGTACCGGGACATTCGAATCCACGTGTTCCTGGGCACGATGCGCCTCCAGGCTCTTATCCACTACCTGCGCGACCTGCCGCAACGCGAGTTCCCGAAGAGCAATCAGGTTCCCGCGGCGAAAGAAGTTTTCCAGCGCACGTTCGCTGCGGTCCAAAGGATAAATATCGCCCCGCCGCATGCGTGTCTTCAGCGCTTCGGGCGTCAGGTCCGCCATCACGATTTCGACGGCGCGCTGCACCACCCAGTCCGGCACAGACTCACGCACGTGGACNNNACAGCAGGCTTGCGCGCCAGGATGGCGTCAACGTCCATCTCTTCGAAAATCGTGCCGCGGTATTCCAGCTTCTTCCGCGGAACAATCTCCAGTCGCGAAGATAGCTCGATAATGGGCTTGCGGCCGTGATTCTCAATGACGCCAATGACGACGTCTTCACCGCGGCTGTGGCGGCGGATGGCCTCGCTGAGCATGTTGTAGGTCTTGCCTACGCCGGGCGCGTAGCCAAGAAAAAGTTTGAACACGCCATTCTTTTTCTCGGGCGCCGCCTCCTCCAGCCACTGCTCGGGAGTCTTAGGCATGGGCCTATTGTCGTTGAGAGGGTTGACGTTGTCGATGGCGGAGTAAAATGCTCGCGTGACAAATCCGGCTCGGGCGTTTCGATACTTGGCCTGCGTAGCGATCGTGGCTGCGTTTGTTGCCACTTACCACTATGCAGTTTCAGTGAGCCCCACGACCGTCGCGCTGACCCTTCTGCTTGCCGTTCTGATTGTCTCCGCGACCTGGGGCCTCCGTTACGCAATTTTTCTTTCGGTGGTGGCCACACTGGCCTTCAACTATTTCTTTCTCCCGCCGATTGGGCACTTCACCATTGCCGATCCCCAGAATTGGGTGGCACTGATCGCATTTCTTGCGACCGCGGTTGTGGCCAGTGAACTCTCAGAGCGCGCCCGCCGCGAAGCGTTGCGCGCCACCCAGCGCCGGAAAGAAATCGAGCGCCTCTATTCTTTCAGCCAGCGGCTGTTGACCACTGAGAATGTGCCCCAGCTGTTGAATTCGCTTCCCCGTTACGTCGTGGAGAGCTTCGGCCTGCGAGACGCCGCGGTACTGGCTGCGGGGCGAGACGACATCTACCGCTCCAGCCCCAGCACCCGGGAACTTGACGCCGAGGAACTGCGCTCCGTGGCCGCGCGCGGTGAGCCGCACATCGACGCCCAGCGGGGACTCTTTTTCGTCCCCCTCCGGCTCGGGGTCCGGTCGGTGGGGGCCATCGGTATTTCCGGCGGCACACTCTCGCGCGAAACTCTGGAGGCGTTGGCGTCGCTGGTTGCGATTTCGATTGAGCGCACCGCGGCCATGGAAAATCTGAGTAAAGCGGAGGCATCGCGGGAAGGCGAAAAGCTGCGCTCCGCGCTCCTCGACTCGGTCACCCATGAATTCCGGACGCCCCTGACCGCGATCAAGGCGTCGGCAACCAGCCTGTTGTCCGACGCGAATCTGACGTCGGCCCAGCAGCACGAACTCGTCACCGTGATCAACGAAGAAACGGACCGCCTGAACCGGTTGGTGGGAGAGGCCGCCGAGATGGCCCAACTCGACGCCAACCAGGTCGAACTGCATCGCGAATCGCATCAAGTGCGGGAAGCTATCGACCGCGCCCTGGAACAGTCGAAGCAGTCCCTTTCAGATCATCCGGTAGAGATCGTTGCTCCCGCCGGCCTGCCGCAGGTCACCATCGACCTGGAGCGCATCAAGGACGTTCTGGTTCATTTGCTGGAGAACGCAGGAAAATACTCTTCCGCGGAATCACCCGTCCGAGTGACCGCCGAAGCGAAAGGGCAGACGCTCACGATCAGCGTGGCCGATCGCGGGCCGGGAATCGACGATTTCGAGCAGACGCTGATTTTCGACAAGTTCTATCGCGGCAAGAACGAGCGCTACCGCGTGCAGGGTACCGGCATGGGCTTGGCCATCGCCAAGGCAGTCGTTGAAGCCCACGGAGGCACAATTGGAGTCACGAGCCAGGTCGGCCACGGATCCGTTTTCTGGTTCACCCTGCCAGTGGAATCGCAGGGAGTGCGAGTACGCTGAGTTCGGAAGGTTCTGGAACAGTGGTGAGCGCGGCAGGAATCGAACTTGAGCCGTTTGCGGGGCGTGAGCGAAGCGGGAGCCCGCGGGCGAAATCCCGAGCGAAGCGAGGGACCTGAATGCTGGTGAGCGCGGCAGGAATCGAACCTGCGACCCATGCCTTAAAAGGGCATTGCTCTACCAACTGAGCTACGCGCCCACATTCTCTTCAATCTAACATATTTTCATGCGCTGATTTTGCTGTTGGGGCCGACCGGGCGGATCGGTTCTTCGGTGAGTTCAGGCGACTTTGCGCAGCAGCCAGATTGCGGCGCTCACGGCGCGAACCATGCGGCCCACGGTCAGGACGGGGCGAACCACCCCCTGCTCAATCACTCGCCGGCCGGACTGCAATTGCTCCATGGTTTGAATGCCATCGGTCTGGAAGCGGAGTCGAATGCGCTGCACGCGGCGGTCTGCATCCTGCAACGTGATCTTCACGGATTGGGTGCGAGCCGCCAGAGTGGCAGCGATTTCTCCGCCGTCGCGCTGGACTACTTCGGCGTGGGGCCGGAGAAAGACCTTCAGTTCTTCAACCAGGCGAACCGAGGAACGGAATTTCTCCGCCAGTTCTTCCTTCACCGCTTCCGCGTTGCGAGTTGCGCGCCGCACAACCAGCATCAATCCGACCAGAGCAAAGATCTCCGCGGCCAGCGCCACTGCCATCAGAATGACCACAACCCATAGGAACGTCATTGGTCGTATCCGTCTTCCGGTTGATGGTAACAGGTGCCAGCGAGGTTGGCCCAAACAATGCTGTTCTTGCCCGATCCGCGCCGGACCAGTAGTCTGGCGGGGAGTCCACGGTATATGCCGCACGTCCGCCCAATCCAAGCCTGCTTGCTGGTCACCTGCGTGATTTTGGTAGCGTCCTGGGCACACGCTCGCAAAAAGGAATTGCCCATCGTGCGCTGGAATGCAAGCGCTCCGGGCTGCGAATTCCAGCGTGGCGATGATGGGCGTTATCGCTGGAGAATAGTCCAGCATGACCTGGACATGACCGTCATCGTGGATTCCCAGGAACTAAGTAAGACCAACCGCCGTCTGTACCACGTGGTCGGCGTTTACATCACGGTGAGCTATACCGGCCGCGGCAAGTTCGAATTTCCCGGCGGCGCCCGATTGGAATTCGTCCGCCACCACAACGTCATCGAGGGCTACCTCGACCCTGACCAGTTCTCCACCAAAATGCAGAACGACGTGGACACGCTGATTTTCGATACGGAGCGCGAGATCAAGAAGAATCCCGAAAAGCGCGATGAGAAGATGGCTCGCGCCCGGGAGTATGAAAAGGAAGTCTCCCAGTTCATCGAATTCCTGAGCACGCAGAGCCTGCAGGAAGCCATCCTGACGCCCGGCAATCCCGAGGTTCACGGCTGGGTATTTTTCAGCACCAGGAACAAGTGGATTGGTCCCTGGAAGGACCGCGAAGACTTCATTCTGCGGGTCGGGATGAAAGACACGATATGGGAGTTCCCTTTCTCATTACCGCCGGCGGAAGGCGACCTGATTCTTCGCAAGCGGGAAGAGTGATCGGACCAAGGGTGATCGGACCTGCTTGTCGAGCCCGTGAGATGTGCTAAAGTTTCAGCCTCATGAGCTCTGGCGAGGGGGGATTTCCAGTTCGCAGACCGGATAACGTGCTGTACTGTCCGACCTGTGCCGTGGAAGTGGCCGACCCGCTGACCTGCGGCGACTGCTCATCCGTGATCTGCCGCCGCTGCGGCACGCCGCTCGAGTCCCCTGACGAACTGGCGATGGGATAGCTGATGACCTCCACTCCCGACTCCCCGGCCCCTTCGAGCGAAACACCCAGCCAGCAGCCCAGTCTGGTACGCGGGCTCAGCCTGCTCGATTCCGTCCTGCTGCTGGTCAGCGGCATCATCGGGTCTTCGATTTTTCTTACGGCCAAGGACATCGCCGGCCCTCTGCCTCATCCATTCTGGTTTTTCCTTGTCTGGATTCTGGGCGGGGCAATTTCGCTCTGCGCCTGTGCGGCGTTCGCCGAGTTGGGTTCGATGTTTCCCGACTCGGGTGGACAATACATCTACCTGCGCGAAGCCTATGGCGACCTGGTCGCCTTCCTCTACGGCTGGATGTTATTCGCAGTCGCCAACGGCGGCACGATTGCCGCGCTTTCGGTCGCATCCGCGGCCTACATGGGAAACATCATCCCCGCGATTTCACAGCAGCACGTGATGGTGAACATCAATCTGCCCTACCCTACGCTGGCGGATGGTCACGTACTCTGGGCTATATTCACCATCGTTTTCACTCGCGCGCACGCCGTCGGACTCCTGCTGATCGCGATCCTCACTTACGTCAACGTCGTTGGACTGCGCTGGGGCGCGCTCCTGCAGAATGTCTCGACCTGGACCAAGTTCACCGCCATGGCGGCGTTCGTCGTTCTGGGATTCGCCATCGGAAAAGGACACTGGTCGAACTTCAGCACTCACGGAACGGGCGGACTCAGCATGGGGCTCAGTCCCGGGCAGTTGGTCTCGGCGCTGGGCGTCGGGCTGATTGCGGTCTTCTGGGCTTATGACGGCTGGGTCTACATCACCTGGGTTGCGGGCGAGGTCAAGAATCCACGCCGTAATGTGCCGCTGGCCATGGTTTTCGGCGTGCTGGCCGTTGGCGCCATCTATCTGGCGATGAACCTGACCTACGTGTATGCCATGCCGCTCGGCGAGGTCGCAAAATACGAAACCATCGCGCACGCCGCGGCGGCCAGACTTTTTTCGCCCGGCGCTGCCGTTTGGTTGTCGGTCATGATCTCCATTTCATGTTTCAGCGCGGCGGCAACCTGCACTCTTTCCGGCGCGCGCGTTTGCCTCGCGATGGCCCAGGATGGTGTCTTCTTCAAGCGCATGGCGCTCATCCACCCGAAATGGCGGACCCCCGCTTTCGGCCTCATCGGACAAGGCATCTGGGCCGCTCTGCTCACCCTGAGCGGCCGCTACGACCAGCTCTATACCTACGTGATCTTCGGGATGGTGCTTTCCTACACGCTGACCGTCATCGGCCTGTTTGTTTTACGCTGGAAGCGGCCGGACGTCCCCCGCCCCTATCGCTGCACCGGATACCCGTGGTTGCCGGGCTTTTATGTGCTCGTCGGCATGGGCTGGACCCTGAATACTGTCCTTACGCGCCCGACCGAAGCGTTCTGGGGCGCCACCATCGTGCTGATCGGGATACCCGGATACCTCTACTGGAAGCGTACCAGCCGCAGAATAAGCGCTTCGGAGTAGTTCCATGTTCGAGCGATATACCGAGAAAGCGCGCCGCACCATCTTCTTTGCCAGATACGAAGCCGTTCACTATGGTTCGCCCTACATCGAGACCGAACACATCCTGCTGGGCCTTTTCCGGGAAAACGGCGAACTGGTGCGACTGATGCCCGTCGGTTCCGGAGAACTCATTCGAAAACGGATCGACGATCATACGACTACCCACGAGAAGATTCCCACATCGGTTGATGTGCCGCTGAGTAACGAGTGCAAGAGAGTCCTAGCATTCTCGGCCGAAGAAGCAGAGCGACTCGCACATCGCCACATCGGAACTGAGCATCTGTTCCTTGGTCTGTTCCGGGAGAAGGGTTGCTTCGCTGCGGAAGTTCTGCATGAACGTGGTTTGGTCCTTGAAAAGTTGCGAGAGCATTTCGCGAAAGTGCCTTCTGGGGAAGGCGGTACTTCCCTCCGGTTCCGCCCCAGCGAGGCCCGGCTCGAAATTCATGGAATACCGTGGCACTCCGAGACAATCCGCGAACGAGTAAAAACTGTGCGGCGAACCAACTGGCACTGGCGGAAGCAGCCCTGGAAAGCGCGGGATGTGGCCATCAGCAAAGACGGCCAGACATCGTTCGATGTTAGCCTCGCCCTGGACGCAAAGAATTTTGATTTACTTTCAGCCGGATGGAAGAAAGATCACTGCCCCATCTGTTTTTGGGAATTGTTTGAATCCGAGAACCAACCTGAACATAGCGCGGGCTACACCAACGGTCGCGACTGGGTATGTAACGAGTGCTTTGAAAAATTCTTGCAGAAGCGCGACTATTTTGAGACCTCCTATCCCGAGATCACGTAGCCCCATTGCGATAACTCTTGCCGTTCCCTCAACTCTCTGTAATCCTTGCCGCTCGCTATTTCAGCGGTTAAGAGAACCTCTCGCGTGAGTGAACAAGGGCCAGAACCAATCGCCGTCGCCGGATCCGGCGTCTCCATCGCCGAAGCCTCCGACCCGCATCGCCCCAAACGCGTGATGGGGTTCCGCGATCTCCTGCTCTTCTACGTCGTCACCGGCGTCAGCCTGCGCTGGATTGCCACGGCGGCCGCCGCTGGCCCCAGTTCTATCATCATCTGGATCGGCGCCTGGCTCGTCTTCTATACGCCACTGGCGCTCTCGGTCATCGAACTTTCGTCGCGCTATCCAAATGAAGGCGGCATCTACATTTGGAGTAAACGCGCCTTCGGCGATTTTTCCGGCTTCATGACGGCCTGGACCTACTGGACCTGCAATCTTCCGTACTTTCCTGCGGTGCTCTATTTTGCCGCCAGCAACGCACTCTACATCCGGCCCGGTTCATGGGCGCATCTTTCCAGCAGCACTACTTTTTTCATCGTCTTCTCGGTCCTGGCCCTGGCGGTCGCAACACTGTTGAACTTGTTCGGCCTCGATGTCGGCACCTGGTTACACAACCTGGGCGCACTTGCCATGTGGATCCCGGTCGGAATCATCATCGCGATGGGAGCGGTGGCCTGGCATCGCTATGGCGCCGCGACGTCATTCACTGTTCACTCCATGACCCCCCGCACTCATCTGAATGACATCATTTTCTGGTCGGTCCTGACCTATGCCTTTGCCGGTTCCGAGACCGCTTCCCTGATGGGCGATGAGATTAAGAACTCGCGCCGTGCCATCCCGTGGGCATTGTTCCTTGGCGGCGTGACCGTAACCCTCTGCTACATCGGGGGCACCATCGGTGTGTTGCTCGCCCTGCCGGCTTCCCAGGTCGGCAACTTGCAGGGGCTGATGCAGGCAATCTCCAGCACCGCTCACCGCGTGGGCTTCGACGGCGTGATCCCCTTCGCGGCTTTTCTGATTGCTCTGAGCAACATCGGCGCGGCCGGCGCCTATCTGGCGGCGGTGGCGCGCTTGCCCTTTGTGGCCGGCATCGATCGCTTCCTGCCTCCGGCCTTTGGTGCGCTGCATCCACGCTGGAAAACACCCTGGGTGGGGTTACTCACCCAGTTTGCCATCGGCACGATTTTCATCTTCCTCGGACAAGCGGGCACCAGCATCAAAGGCGCGTACGATGTCCTCGTCAGCATGGGCGTGATCACCTATTTCATTCCTTACCTGTACCTGTTCGCCGCCATGTTCAAACTGCAAAGCGAACCGGCAGGATCGGACGTGATCCGCGTTCCCGGCGGCAAGCCCGTGGCCTATGCGGTGTCGATCGTAGGCTTGGTGACCACGATTTTGACCATCGCCGTTTCCGTCCTGCCCCCGCCCGACGAGCCGAACAAACCACTGGCTGTCTTCAAAATCGTCGGCGGCTGCGGAGCACTGGTGCTGATCGGAATGTGGCTCTACTGGTCGGGAAAGCGGCGCGCCGCCCGCACCACGTAGGGGCGGCCGCCCTCGGCTGTCCAGTCGGGCAAACCCCGGCACTCATGGACCCAGTCCAACAACCATTACGTAGGTATTACAAAAGATCTTTCGGCTTTGTGTTTCAATTTCAAAGCAACCCTCGAAGACCTTGGGAATGACCTTTTTCACTCGCGACAAGACGTTCGCCCAGCCCGTCAATCTGACGATCACTTTGTCCCTGGCGCTATTTCACGTCGGCGCTATCGTTGCGCTTTTCATGTTCAGCTGGAAGGCGCTGGTGTTCGGCCTTTTTATGTGGTGGGTCGCCGAGAGCCTCGGCATTGGCATCGGATACCATCGGTTGCTTACGCACCGAGGCTATAAGACGCCCAAGTGGATGGAATACTGCCTGACCGTCTGCGGCACGCTTGCTTTGCAAGGCGGTCCGCTCGGATGGGTGGCGACTCACCGCCTCCATCATCAGAATTCCGACAAGGAAGGCGATCCTCATTCTCCGCGCGATGGTGGTTTCTGGGCCCACATGGGATGGATCCTTACCGGCGAATCGCTGCACAACAAGACCACCGAACTGCTGGCCTATGTCCCCGATCTCCGCAAAGACCGGTTCATGATCTGGATCAGCAAATGGCACTGGATTCCGATGGTCATCCTGGCCGTCGCGGCTCTTGGCTTGGGCGGTTGGCGTTACCTGATGTGGGGTGTCTTTTTGCGTACCGTGGTCGGCCTGCACGCCACTTATCTCGTAAATTCCGCCACCCACATGTGGGGATCCCGGCGGTTTCGGACAACCGACGCCTCCACCAACAACTTCGTGGTCGCAATTTTGAGCTTCGGCGAAGGCTGGCACAACAACCATCATGCCCACCCGCAGTCCGCGCGTCACGGCCTCGCCTGGTACGAGTTTGACTTGAACTGGTACGGGATCTACGCGCTGCGCACCCTGGGCCTCGCCTGGGACGTGAAACTGCCAAAACTCGCGAAGTAGAGCGAAAGCCGCAGCCTAGCCAGACCGCGCGATCGCACAGCGTTGGATCGGGGAACCACCCTCAATGGTTGGGGGTAACGGTGGACGCGCCCTGACAGGCTGACGCTAACGACTCCCTGTCCTCCGAAGCCACAAAATTCTGGAACTCCAGAAATGTGCGGCAATAACGGCTTACCTCGGCGGGATCGTTCTTCTGCGAAGCTAGCTTTGACAGCATCGACGATTGATACGCAACGGCCCGCCCGTAGACTTGTTGCGCACCCGGGTTTCCCGAACCTGCCCTATTGAAATTCTTTCGGTAAATGGCTATCGAGCGGTTGGAGTAATCACGCGCTGAAACGTACTGCTTCTCCTCCGTATACAAAACACCTAGACTCGCGAGTGTTGCCGCCACCTCGGGAGCATCCCTGTTGTCCTTTTGGCGAAGAGCCAACGCCTTCTGGTAGTACTGCTCAGCATCACTGTATTTCTGTTGCCCCGTACGAACACGTCCCATGTGCATCAGCCACTGCCAGCGCTCTGGCACGTGCCTACGGTCGGCGCTCGCCTGGGGTAGAAGTGCATCCGCTTTGTTCAACTGCTCCTCCGCGTCGGCAAAGTTGTTCCTGCCTAGCGCTAATCCAGCCGAATCCACCGCCGACCAGAAGTTATGTTGAAGCAGCATTTCAGCACGGTCCTCAGCGTCATGATTCGACGGATTTCCAAATGTCACCATGGTCACGGTGACGACCGTTGCAGGGCGTCCGTTCACTTCAAAAGGCTGATATTTCCACTTGCTTACTGCGTCCAAGGCAGCCGGAACAAGCAACGGATGCCCGGAAATCAGACGGCGTGAGGATACTGATCCGGAATCGTCAATACTGATCTCGATGATGACGTTTCCCTGAATACGCGCCGTCTCAGCCAATGATGGATAGATGGCCGGTGACTTCTTGATGAGGTGTTTGGCGGCTTCGTCCGGCGCAATGCGGGTTGGCGCGGACTGGCCCAGAGCGGCCAGGCTCAGTAACAACCAAGGGAGGACATATCGCATACGGCAATATTTATATTGCGAAGTTCGGTGCCGAAACAAAAAATATGTTGCATGGCAGGGGGCATGCCGCCAAGAACGAATGCAGATAACCGCTTCTCTGCGTGGTGAAAAGCGGTCACACCGGCACCGCCGTCTTCCTCTTCGGATTGAAGAACGGCAGCGGCACCACGGTCGCAGTTGTTTTCATCCGCTGCGCTTCGATCGTCAATTCCATCTGCAGTTTCGTCCCGGGCTTGGAATACTCAGTACTCACGCTCCCCAGCGCAATCAGTTTCTTCAGCAGCGGAGAGAACGCGGTCGTCGTCGCCTTCCCCACCTGCCGGTCGCCGGAATACATCGGTACCGCCACGCGTGAAGCCTGGCTGGGTGCCGCCGGAGACAATCCGAACTTGTCGAACTGCTCCTCGACTTCCACCCAGTCCACTTCCAGGCCAACTAACTGCCTTGCCACGCCGTTCTTGTTATCCCGCGCCAGAGCCCGCTTGCCGATGAAGTTCTCTTTCTCGAGATGCACCATCTTCCCGAAGCCCAGCTCATAAGGCGAATACTTCTGCGACGGAATCAGCGCCTTCTTCGAACTGCCGTAATCCACTTCAATCAGCAACAGCCCGGCCTCCACACGCGACACATCCAGCGCCAGCATCCCCGCCGCATGGATGTCGAACTGCTTGCCCTTGGCCATCAGTTCGTCCCAGACTTTGACCGCGTCATTCCACGGGATCCATACCTCGTAGCCGAGGTCGCCGGTATATCCGGTGCGCGAAATATCTACCGGCACGCCGGCAATCTTGCCGCTCGTTTTGCGGAAATACTTCAGATTGGTGATGTCCGCATCCGCCACCACCTTCAAAAGTTTCGCCGAAGTCGGCCCTTGTAGCGCCAGCGCCGCCGTCTGCTCTGAGATGTCCTCGATCTGGACGTCCATGTTCAGGCCGTTCTGACGAAACCAGCGCAAGCTCGGGTCGGCAGCCGTCCAGCGATACTTGTTCTCTTCCAGCCGGGTGATCGTTCCATCGTCAATCACCTTGCCGTCCTCGTCGCACCAGCAGGCGTAAATCACTTGCCCGACCGCGACTTTGTTGACATCGCGCGTGATGATGCGGTTCACCAGTTTGGTGGCGTCCTTGCCTGTGATCAGGTACTTGTACAGCGGCGAGATATCGATCAGCGCGCAAGCATTGCGGATCGCGTTGTACTCGTGCTCATGATGTACCTCGTATACGCTGACGGTGTAATATCCCGACCATTCCCGGTAGTTCAGGCTGTGGCAGAGGGCGAGAGTTCTATCGTGAAAAGCGGTTCCGATGGGCAAGGCAGCCTCGCGTTGACGCTAGGTTTCCCCCGTGAACCCCTGTGGATCACAGGGGTCGCTCCAGGAATCCCCGAACGCCGGATTATATGCAGTTGCGCCGCTCTCGAGCAAGCGCCGAATTGTCCTGACCGCGAGTCAGCGATGGCGCGTAAGTATAGAGACAAAAAGATAGTTTCCCGATAGAATGACGAGTCAT
>PMCH01000167.1:28048-28550 GCA_003154055.1 Acidobacteriaceae bacterium | reverse complement strand
TCGTATGTTGTCTCGCTCCTGCGCCCTGAGATCATCCGCGACCTCGACCTACCCCGCCACGGACTGGAAATCCTGCCGCTCGACGGCACCTTCACCCCAATGCCGAGCGGCGATTACCTGTGGCGCGTGAACGATCATGGCAGAACTCACCGTGAGATCGCCCGCCACTCGCGGGTTGACGCCGAAGCCTACGATGAATTTGGCAAGGCGATGCAGGCCATGTGCCGNNAGTTTCCCGATAGAATGACGAGTCATTTTCGCGACAGTTTCCTTTCCCTCTGGATTGAACTATGCCTGCTGCTTCGAACGGTAAAAAGTACGACGTGATTGTCGTCGGTGGCGGCCACAACGGCCTGACCAACGCGGCCTATCTTGCCAAGGCGGGAAAGAAAGTGCTGGTGCTTGAACGCCGACACGTGTTGGGCGGCTCCGCCTGCACGGAGGAAGTTTTCCCCGGCTTCAGGTTCTCGGTGTGCTCGTATGTTGTCTCGCTCCTGCGCCC
>PMCH01000167.1:0-28022 GCA_003154055.1 Acidobacteriaceae bacterium | reverse complement strand
GGCAAGGCGATGCAGGCCATGTGCCGTTTTGTGAAGCCGATTCTCAGCATGGTGCCGCCCGACCCGTCCACTCTCAATCCCAAGGAACTGATGAAGCTGCTCTTCATCGGCCGCCGCTTCCAGGGGATGTCCGGCGAGGACAAGTACAACCAGGTCCAGTTGATGACGATGAGCGCCATCGACTTCCTCGACCAGTGGTTCGAAACCGATGTGCTGAAAGCCACAATGTCGGCGTCGGGAATTATCGGAACGTTTCTCGGTGTGCGGTCGCCCGGTACCGCCTATGTTCTGCTCCATCACTACATGGGCGAAATTGACGGCGCATTCCGCGCCTGGGGTTTCGCGCGCGGCGGCACGGGCGCTATTTCGAATGCCATCGCCGGCGCGGCTCGCGAAGCGGGTGTGGAAATCCGTACCGAAGCGCCGATTGCGAAGATCATGGTCAAGAACAACCGCGCCTACGGAGTCACTCTGACCAATGGCGACGAAATCCTGGCCGACGTCGTTTCCTCCAGTGTGGATCCGCGGTTAACGTTTGTGAAGATGATCGAGCCCGGCAACCTGCCCGACGAATTCATGGAAGGAGTGACGCGTTACAAGTTCCGCGGCTCCTCCGGCAAGGTGAATATGGCGCTCGACGGGCTGCCGAATTTCAAGTGCATGCCGGGAGTCGGCGCCCATCTGCGTGGCGCGATGTCCATTTCCCCCAGCGTCGAGTACATGGAAAAGGCCTACGACGAGGCGAAGTACGGGCACTGGTCCACCCACCCCTACATCGACATGGTGATCCCGACCCTCACCGACACTTCGCTCGCGCCGCCCGGCAAACACATCCTTTCCTGCTTCGTGCAGTACGCGCCCTACAAGCTGGCCCCCGGACTCAACTGGGACACCGAGAAAGAGAAATTTGGCGACAACGTCGTCAACACGATTGCCCAGTACGCGCCCAACATCAAGGACATCATCCTGCACCGCCAGGTCGTCACTCCACTCGATCTCGAACGCGAGTGGGGGCTGACCGAAGGCAACATCTTCCAGGGCGAACTCTCGCTCGAGCAGTTGTTCTTCCTGCGCCCAGTGCCCGGATACGCGCGTTTCCGCACGCCCATCAAGAACCTCTACATGTGCGGATCGGCAACCCATCCCGGCGGCGGCATCATGGGCGCCCCGGGCCGCCTGGCCGCGCTCGAAATTCTCAAAGACGGGAAGGTGGCATAGACCATGGCCGAGACACGCGATGTCGTCATCGTCGGCGGCGGACACAACGGTCTGGTCACCGCCTTCTATCTGGCCAAAGCCGGATTCAAACCACTTGTGCTCGAACGCCGCTCCCTGGTTGGCGGATCGGCCATCACCGAGGAATTTCATCCCGGCTTCCGCTGCTCCACTCTTGCGCATAACACCGGATCGCTTCGGGCTGACGTCGTCCGCGACATGCAACTGGCGCGGCACGGGCTCAAGCTCACCACTCCGGAAGTAAGCACCGCGTCGTTGCTGCCGGATGGCCGCGCGCTCGTTCTTTACAACGACCTCAAGAAAACAACCCAGGAAATCGCCCAGTGGTCGCAGAAAGACGCGACTGGTTATGTGGAATTCGGCAAAGCGCTCGGCAAGATCGGCAAGGTGATGGGTGAAGCCCTCGTTCTCACCCCGCCAAATATCGATGACCCATCGAGCGGCGATCTCTGGGGAATGCTGAAAACCGGGCGCGCCATCCGCGGCCTCGGCAAGAAAGACATGTACCGCGTGCTGCGCTGGGGCCCGATGGCCGTTGCCGATCTGGTCTCCGAGTTCTTCGATTCCGAACCCCTGCGCGCCACCATCGCGGCCCGCGGCATCTTCGGAACTTACCTCGGCCCATGGTCCGCCGGCAGCGCACTGGTTCTGCTGCTGCGCGCCGCTGCGGATCCGACCCCTGCCGGACAGGTGCAGTTTGCCGCCGGTGGCGCGGGTGCAGTCACTCAGGCGATGGCTGCGGCAGCTAAGCAGGCAGGCGCTGAAATCCGGAGCAACGCAGACGTTGCCGAGATTCGCGTGAAAGATGGCGTCGTGACCGGGGTCGTGCTTCTTTCCGGCGAAGAAATTTCCGCGAAGGCAGTCGTTTCCAATGCCGATCCCAAGCGCACGCTCATGCGACTGGTCGATCCCGCGCATCTCTCCCCGGACTTCGTCCAGAAAATCAAGAACTACCGTTCCCTGGGAACGGTGGCGAAGATGAATCTCGCGCTTTCGGGCCTTCCCGATTTCACCGCGCTCAAAGCGAAGGGTAATGGCAACCTGCTCCAGGGCCGCATCCAGATCAGTCCCGAGATTGACTATCTGGAGCGCGCGTTCGACGAATCGAAGTACGGAAACTTCTCGCGCGCGCCCTACCTCGAGATCACGTTCCCATCGCTCTCGGATCCATCGCTGGCGCCCGCAGGCCAGCACGTGATGTCCATTTACATGCAGTACGCACCTTACAAGCTGAAGAACAGTGACTGGGAGGCCCAGCGGACCGCGCTCGGTGAAACGGTGGTCAAGACGATTGCACAGTACGCCCCGAATCTGCCGGAGAAGATTCTTCGCCACCAGATCATCACGCCAAGAGACCTCGAGGAGACTTACGGCCTCACCGGGGGGCATATCTTCCACGGCGAACTCGCACTCGATCAGTTCTTCACTATGCGGCCACTGTTGGACTGGGCACGCTACCAGACCCCGATCGAGCACTTGTACCTGTGTGGCAACGGAACGCACCCGGGAACAGGCTTGACCGGCGGCTCTGGCGCCAATGCGGCTCGTGAGATCGTGAAGGCATTGAAGAAGTAGCTAGTTTTCCCCTGTGAACCCCTGTGCCCCCCGTGGTTAAAGGTTTGTTTCACCACGGCGGACACAGGGGACCACATGGGAAACCAGTCTGATCTTTATGCACAACTCCGCCATCCTCCTCGTGTCCTGTCCCGACCGCAAAGGTGTTGTCGCCACCATTGCAGACTTCATCTTCCGCCACAACGGCAACATCCTTTTCGCCGACGAGCACGGCGACGAAGAGTCAAATCTGTTTCTGACGCGAGTTGAGTTTGATCCGGCGGAGTTCGACTTCGATCTTTCTGAATTTGTGCAGCGGTTCGCCCCCGTCGCCAAAGAGTTCGAGATGCAATGGCGGCTGGCTCACTCCAGCGACCGCCCGCGCATGGTCATCTTCGTCTCCAAGTTCGATCACTGCCTTCAGGACCTGCTCTACCGGCACCATAGCGGAGAGCTGAAGTGCGACATTCCCCTCATCATCTCCAACCATCCCGACAACCAGCGGATTGCCGATTTCTATCGCGTCCCATATGTCGTCGTGCCCATCTCGAAGGACAATAAGACCGAAGCTGAAGAGAAACAGATCGCGCTGATTCGGGAGCATCAATGCAACCTGGTGGTCCTGGCGCGCTACATGCAGGTGCTCTCGACCCAGTTCACGGCCACCGTGGGCTCCCAGAATCTCATCAATATCCACCATTCTTTCCTTCCCGCATTTGTCGGATCCAAGCCCTATCACCAGGCGTTCAAGCGGGGCGTGAAGCTGATCGGCGCCACGGCCCACTACGTAACCGAGGTCCTCGACGATGGCCCCATCATCGAGCAGGACGTGGTCCGCATCTCCCACCGCGATACGGTCGAAGAACTTATCGAAAAGGGACGGGACCTGGAGAAAGTGGTCCTCTCGCGAGCCGTCCGCTGGCACGTGGAAAACCGCGTTCTGCTGTATGGCAATAAGACGGTAGTTTTCCAGTAGCGGCCCTTGGGCTCGCGGCTAGTAGACCGCTGCTCCCAGCCCCCGCTGACTACCGGCTTCTGACTACTGGCTACTGTTTCCCCCATCCGTCGCGTGACTTCCGTAACCAGCTGAATAATTGCGCTCTAATCCCGTTTCGGTTCTACTAAGAATTACTCCGTCTGAAAAATAGCCGGACCATTCTGCGTCCAAGGAGTTGCGCGGTGGCTGAGGATCCGAAATGGGAGCTAGCCTTGCTGGCGTCCGTCCAGGGTTTCTATCAGCGGCTATTGGGCGACTACCTGGGCGGCGAAATCCCCACTCCATCGGAGTTTTCGCCTGAGTCAGTCCGGCAGGCCGACGATGTCCTCGGCATGTTGGAACGGATGCACATCTGGATCCAACTGCTGGACCGGGCATCCACCCCCGCCATGCTGCGTCTGGGCATGCGTTCCGATCTGGATCCCGAAGCCGCCGAAGCCTTGCTGCGCTACTATGCGCGCCACCGCGACGGCTCCGACCTGAGCCGTGACAAGACCGACCTGGTCGCCACCTTCCTGTATCGCAACCCTCGCGTTCCCGGACAGTGGGAACAGAGCGGTTATGGACTGGATGGTTCCCTGCCGCTGTCGCCTTTTGAAATCGCTCTCCTGGAAATCCTGGCCGACTCCGACGTCCCCACCTTGCCGGACGAGCACGTGCAACTGCTGCGCGAGTTTGGACCGCTGCTGGAGAAAGCGAAGCGCTTCCAGGATTTCAACGCGCTCATGGATTCCGGAATCATCCTGCGCGTCCGCGAGTTGAAGGCCCAGCTGGGAGACTCGTTTTATCACCCAGGAGTGTTGGCCACGATCGCCCCCTACAATGCCGCCTTCGGGGCACAGTTCGACAAGCTGTTTGCCGGCGCGGCGGAAGAAATTAAGGATTTTGCCCGCCGCCTGGAAGAACTTGGCGGCAGCATTCTGAGCACCGTGGACGGGGTTGAAGTAACGGTCGAGCATGTCGCAGCGCTGAACGAGGCCGATCTGCTCAATGCCGACTACAGTGCCGCATTGGAAAAGTTTCGCCGGGTCGCCAAGCTGAAGAAGGAATTAGAGCGCAGGCCGCCCATCCGTCGTGCGGCTCAGGCCTTGGCCTCGGCTACCAGCAGGAGCGGGGCAGCCGCCGCGGCCGCGCCCGCCCGAACCAAGTTTGTCCCGGCTGCCATCACGACCCAGACGCTCTCGATTGAAGAGGCCAAGCTGCGGCGAGTGGAGGAGTCCATCCGCATCTTTGTGCGCGTCGCCGACCCCAAGTTCCGCCAGATCGTTCCGATGCGCTACTTCAACCTGATGCTCAGCCCGGCCGAGGTGGAAGCCTTCACCGCCGACTATCTGGAAGAAGTGAGTCCGCGGGCGGATGTGGCCCGCATGCTTCTGAGGATCGTGTCCATGACCGCGCGCATCACCACCGAAATGGAAGAGCTGAAGCGTTCCCACAACTCCCCTTCCATCTGGAAGCTGCACGCGGATTCGCTGGTGGTGTTAATTGATTTGTCTACCAAGCTCTCGGAATCGGCCGGCTCCGCGACTTTGCTTGCTGGCGCTGGCGGCCCGCAAGGTAAAGGCGACGCGATCCGCCTCTCGCTCGACAAACTGCGCGACCGCACCGATCAGGTGGCCAAGATCCTGTCGCAGGCGTGAAGTTACGGTAACCGGAACCAGTTCCACGTCCATCCCTTCCACGGATTCCCCCTGAGACAGGCGTACGTTGCGTAATCGGGTTGCCCTGGCGGATTATGAGGGAGTACCCGCTGGCAGATTGACAGGTTAGTGATGCGAGCTTTGGTCTGGATCGAAAACCCGGATGCCGGATGGAGTTGCTCGGCTTGTTCGTGGAAATTTCCCGTCCCCACCTTCCTCAGCGATCCCGCAGCCCGACGCGCCTACGATCGCCTCGCCAGCGCGCGATTCAACGAGCACGCATGTGAAACGGTTCCGTTCCCGCCTGAGCCGATGGTGAACACTTCGAAGGAACCACCATTCGTCGAGCGAGTGCGGAAACTGCTGAAGGTTGGATACAAGCCGAAAGACGCGGTGGAGATTGCACTGCAAGACGTGGCGCTGGAGCATCGAAACGACTCCAAGATCATGGCTCAAGCGCGAGCAGCTGGCGAAGCTTTCCTGCGCAGAGTTCGAGAAGGGCTGATTTAGAAATGATCGCGGGTGCTGCTGGCGATAGAGACTCCACTCAAAACAAAGAGGGACGAGCGCCATGCCCGTCCCTTTCTGGTTCATGTTCGCCAGCAGCTAGTAGCTCATAGCTGGAAGCTAGTTAATGTCAAACTGCTCCTGGTGCAACGCGGGATCGGATTTCACGATGATCGTCTTCTTCGTGAGCTCTTCCATTTCGTTCAGCAGGTGCGCGTTGTTTGCTTTCAGAGCTTTCCCGACCTCGGGATTCACCCGCAGCATCACATCGCTGTGGTCGAGTTCCTTGACCAGCTTGCGCATCTCGACATATACCTCGTTGCAGATCGTGCTCACCGATTTCACAAAGCCCGTGGCCTGGCAATACGGACACGGTGATCCAATGGTGCGCTCGAGCGACTGCTTCACGCGCTTACGCGTGATCGCGACCAGGCCGAAATCGTTGAACTGAAGCACCTTCGACGGCGCCCGGTCGTGGCGCAGCGCCTCTTCCAGCGCCTGCATCACTTTCTGCCGGTTGCGACGCTCGTCCATGTCAATGAAATCAATCACGATGATGCCGCCCAGGTCGCGCAGCCGAATCTGCCGCACAATCTCCTTGATGGCGTCCACGTTGGTCTTGACGATGGTATCTTCCAGCCGCGCTGTCTTCCCGACGTACTTGCCGGTATTCACGTCGATTGCGACCAGCGCCTCGGTCTGATTGATCACGATGTAGCCACCGCTCTTCAGCCAGACCTTCGACTTCAGCGCCTTGTTGATCTCCTCACTGAGCCCGAACTGCTCGAACAACGGCGTCTCTTTGGTGTAGAGCTTGACCCGCTTTACCAGCGTCGGCTGGAAACGGTTGGCGAAACGCAGAATGCGCTCGTATTCCTGTTCGTTGTCCACCCAGATGACGGAGAAATCGGAAGTCACCTGGTCGCGCAGAACGCGTTCCACCACATTCAGATCGTGATAGATCAATGCCGGAGGCTTGCTCTCGTCCGACCGAGTCTTGATTTCGTTCCACAGGTTCTTCAGGAACCGGATGTCGGCCCGAAGTTCTTCGTCGGAGGCGCCCTGTGCCGCCGTGCGCACAATGAATCCACCGGCGCCGTTTTCCCGCTCGCTGATAATGATTCGCTTCAGCCGTTGCCGTTCTTCGTCGGACGAAATCTTGCGTGACACGCCCGTGTGGTTCACGGTCGGCATGAACACCAGAAAACGTCCCGGCAGGGCGATGTGGCTGGTGATGCGGGCGCCCTTCTTGCCGATGGGCTCCTTGGCGATCTGCACCAGTATTTCTTGCCCTTCTTTCAGCAGGTCGCTGATCTGGGGCACGACATGGTTCTCACGGCGGCGCAAGCGTCGCCCCCCGCGGCGTCCGCGCCGGCGGTCAAATTCCGGAGCCGGATGCGGGGCGCGCTGCAATCTTGCCTCTGAAACCGGCGCGCGCACCTCGGCGCTGGCATCCACGGTCCCGGCGCCAATGGCTTCGGCTTCCAGAAGCGCCTCCGCTTCTTCCTGCGCTTCTTCGAGTTCCAGTTCCGCCGCTTCGCGCTCTTCCTGTTCTTCCACTGCCTCGACGGGCTCTACACTGCCCTCTGGATGCGGGGTGCCCTCGGCCTCGGTTCCCTCGATTGCCGCAGTCGCGACCAGGGCCTCATGCACTTCTTCCACCGGAGAAAAATCGCCTGCCGCCTGGGTTTCTTCTTCCATTTCGTCGAAGCCGTCCTCTTCCTCCAGTTCGTCGACGTAGGAATCCAGGTCGGTTTCTTCTTCTTCGATCTCTTCTTCCGCCAGATGTCCCGCGGGGCCGTGCAGAGCAACTCTGAAATCGGCCTCATGCGCCATCTCAGGCGCGGCAGCGGTGTCTAACTGCTCCGCGGCCTGCGGGGTGACGCCAGATTCCACCACTTCGGAAGCTGCCGCCTCATAGAACGGAACGGTCACTTCCTCCTCAACCTCCGCCGGAATCACGTGCTCATGCTGTTCATGAAGCGGTTCGGCTTGGCTCATGGCAAACATGGGCTCGTCTTCCGGGAAAGATGCGATCGGAACCGGCTGCCGCTCCGACAACGCTCTCCCCGGAGAAGCCGGTGCCTGCGCCTGCCGCTGGTACTTCGAAATCGATTCTCCGGGAAGAATCATCGGTTGATATCCCGGTGGCGGCCCGTAATCGTAATCGCGGCCCGTACGTGAAGCCGGCGGCGGCGGTTGAACTTGCGGCCGCTGGAAGCGCGTTTCGGACCCGCTGCGCTCGCGAGCGCTGCGCTCCGGGCGTTCACTGCCACGCTCGGGACGTTCCGTACGCTCCGGGCGCTCATTGCGGTCGGGGCGTTCTCCCCGTTCCGGGCGACGTCCGCGGCGGCGCCGCCGTCCCCGATTGCCGCTATCGCGCGAAGCATCGCTGGAACTCGATCCCTCGGCAGACACTGCTTCCGTGTCCGCGCCTTCTGCGGCCGCGCTCTCGATTTCCCCGGCACCGAAGGCCTGGCCTTCACTCAGGTGCGCCGCCGGCTCGCCACTGCGCGGCGGACGGCCCTCGGCTACCGGACGATTCGCTGGAATCACTTCATCCAGGTCTTCGTCCTGCTGTTCCAAATCCATGAAGTCGGATACGTAAAGAAAGGCGTCCCGCTCCAGTCCGATATCCACGAAGGCAGACTGCATGCCGGGCAGCACGCGCGTGACTCGTCCTTTGTAAATCGAACCTGCTAAGGTGTATTCGTTTTCCCGCTCGAGGTAGATTTCTGCCAGCTGATCGTCTTCATTGATCCCCACTTTGGTCTCGTGAGGAGTGGCAGAGACAAACAATTCCTTGTTCATTGAAACTCCGGTTTATCTTCACCGGAAGCTAAGCGGGGCCATTGGAAGGATTGATGCGATCAGCGCGACTCCAGGCAGGAGCCGCCGAAATCCCGGGGTTCTACCCGGGACTTACACTGCAGTCGGTATTTCGAACTCTTCTGCACTGATTGCGTCGTCATGCACTGCGCCTGGTTTGTGACCGCTCTCTCAGAACTTCCGAGGGGGCCGTTACCGGCCTGGCGCGCTTCAATCCTGTCCGGCCCATGCTTCCGCCGGTGATTTGCCCTCTTTTTTCGCGAGGGCGCTCGTAATCTTCGATTCTTGTTCGCGGCACCGTCTCAAGGGCGCCACCGATCTGCCCATCCCCCTCAATTCACGAAACGGCGCATCCTGACGTTCATTACCATCCCCAGCGCCAGAAACATGAAAAGAACGGAAGACCCACCATAACTCATGAGTGGCAGAGGTATTCCGGTGACGGGCATAAAGCCCACCACCATGCCGATGTTGACCAGAATGTGAAAGCTAAGCACAGCCACCACACCCATCACCAGAAACGTCCCGGCGCGGTCGGGCGCCGTTTGTGCATTCTGGGTCAACCGCATCAACACTATGAAGTATAACAGCAGAACCCCGAGAGCCCCTACAAAACCATGTTCCTCGGCAAAGGCAGCGAAGATAAAGTCCGTTTGCGGCACCGGCAGGAAGGCCAGATGGGTCTGCGATCCCTGGCGACTCCCCCAGATGCCTCCGGAACCGACCGCAATCTTCGACTGATTCACCTGATACCCGGAACCCTGGCTGTCCGCTTCCGGATTCACAAAACTCGTCAACCGATCCTTCTGATACGGTTTCAGCACTTTGATCCAGGCCACCGGCAACAGCAGTCCCGCGATCACCAGGACCACCATCGCCTGCTTGCCCCGCAGGCCACCCAGAAACAGGCCCATGACGGCGATGGGCATGTACGTCAATGCAGTCCCCAAGTCCGGCTGGGCCAGAACCATCAGCATGGGAAAGCCGACGATCGCCCCGGCCTTCAGGAAGTCGGACCACGCCAGCTCGCGCTGGTGCAGGTCGGCAAAATATTTCGCCACCGCGAGAATCAGGATCAACTTCACCCACTCGGATGGCTGGAAGTGCACCGATCCCGGCAGCTTGATCCAGCGCCGCGCTCCCAGATATTTCTGCCCGAACAGCAACACCGAAATCAGCGAAGCCAGCGCAACAATGTAGATCCAGTGAATTTTTTCCAGCAGGACGTGGTAGTTCACTAGGCTGACCAGGAACATCGCGCCCACACCGGCGACAATCCAGTACATCTGCCGGAGGTGGGCGCCGGCGAACTTAGTGTGCTCGGTCGCGCTGTGGATCTGCAGCACGCCCAGCGCGCAGATCACCAGCACGAAGGTCATCAGGATCCAGTCGAAATCACGGTAGGAAACGTAGCGCGACATGGATTCAGTCGCTCACCGATGGAGTCAATTGCAGGGATTCGTGGGACAAACCGGGCTCGTCGGTTCGTCGCCCTGCAAGATCACCCAGATGGTGACGGCGCCGACAATCGCCGCTCCGGTATAGATCGCGGCAGTGGAGCTCAGAATGCCACCGCCGGCCGCAGTCGCCGCACCGGCGCCACGCTTCTTGTGTTTCTTCTTCTCCGGTTGGCTGGTGTCGTCTTTTGTCGTCTGCTGTCCCTGGGATAGGGTTGTGGTGCCCTGCTGATCCTGGATCGTCAAATCGCCTTTATTGGCGGCGATTTGCACCTGGCCATTCACGTCGGTCACCTGGAATTCGGTCCAGGTATTGCCCGCCGGCTTTACCGTCACTTCGCCCGCCTGCGTGGCCAGTCCGTTGGACGTAGCCACCCGCACTGCTCCATGCTCGATTTCCACCGTCGGGCCCTGAAACTTCACCAAGGAATCCGACAACACCATCACGCTCGATCCGGCAGCGTTGATGCTCGCGCTCGAATCTGCTTTGGTCTGCACCAGGTCTCCGGCAAACACGGCCGCCGACCTCGGCACTTCCGTGCCGTTCAGCCAGGCGGGCCCGCTGGTATAAAGCATCGCCGAAGCGGAATCGGCCGCCAGCAACTGCATGGGGACAAGGATCGCCAACACACAAATCAGAGCAGACCGTAATGTCGAATGGGACATGGCTCAGCTCACTCCTGTTGGGCTGGAGTTTCGATCATCGTAGCCTGTAAATCGCTGCAGGTCAATGAGCTTGATGGACTTCTGCGTATTCTGAGAAGTTACTTCAGTCCCTTCCCGACTCTGCCCGGTCGCCGCCTTGCCGGTCAGGGCCCCGCCTTCAATACTTTCCACGTGGATCTTCATCCACTGGTTCGCCGCCAGCTTTCCGTGCACCCGAATTTTCAGGTAGTTGTCCGTCAATGCTTCGGTCGACACTCCATTCCCCGATTGCAGGGTGATGGCTTGAACCATCGTGTCGACCAGCGACCGCCGAAACGCCGTCTGCTTTTCCGCAGCGATTTCGCGCAGAACCCGGTTACGTTCACGCGCGATCGCGGCCGGAACCTGACCACCTCGTTCGGCGGCAGGCGTCCCCGGCCTCATCGAATAGGTAAACACGTGCAGGTATGTGAAGGGCAACTCTTCGATCATGCGGCGCGTCTCGTTGAACTCCGCTTCGGTCTCGCCTGGAAACCCCACCATCACATCGGCGCCGATCGCCGCCGTCGGCATGGCCTCTCGAATCTTCCGAATCTTCTCCCGGTAGTGCCAGGGCCGGTATTTGCGATGCATCCGCCGCAGCACAGCATCGCTCCCCGATTGCATCGGCACATGCGCATGCTTGGCGATGCGCGGAGATGACGCCACCAGCCGGATCAATTCGTGACTCCAATCCATGGGCTCCACGGAACTGATGCGCAGTTTCTCCAGAGCTGTGCGCTCGAGAATGGCGCGGATGAGATCCAGAAGTCGTTCGCCGTCAGACGTTGTTCGTTGGTTGTTCTCTGTTCGTCGTCCGCTGTTCGCGCGCCGGGTTAGCTGAGGGCTGACGGCTGACGGCTGATGGCTATCCAAGTCTCTTCCCCACCGCCCCAAATTGATCCCGGAGATCACCACTTCCCGATACCCCGCATCCACCAGCGACTGCACCTCGGCGATCACGCGTTCCAGCGGCAGCGACCGGCTCTGTCCCCGCACATAGGGAATCACGCAGAATGAACACCGGTTGTCACATCCATCCTGCACTTTCAGGTTGGGCCGGGTGCGCTCGTTGGCGGCTTCGAACACCGGCGCCGCGAGCAACTCGGTGTGGGCGAAGATGTCGCCAATCACCACGTTCGTTTCACCTGGCAGGGAGGTTTGTCCGGAAAGTTGTGCGAGGGGAACAAAGCTGGACTTCGCCGTCGCAATCTCAGCCGCCTGATGCTTGTGCGAGTTGCCGACCACCCAGGTGACGCCGGGCAGTGCGGCCAGTTCTTCCGGAGCCCGCTGTGCGTAACATCCGGTGACCAGGATCCGGCACCCGGGATTCTCCCGCTGCAAACGGCGGATGGAAGCGCGCGCATCCTTATCGGCTCCCTCGGTGACAGTGCAGGTATTGAGCACCACGATTTCGGCGTCCCGCGCGGCCTTTGCCCGCCCCAATCCGCGGTCTAGGAATTGGCGCTCCATCGCGGCTCCGTCCGCCTGGGTGGCACGGCAGCCAAAATTCTCTATGTAGAAGGTGGCCACACTCCTATACTAACCGAGTGTGGGCGCCCCGAACCGGGCGTTGGGTGGGACGCGATGCGCAGCGCGACGTGCGTCGAGTCGCCGTAGAGGTTGGGTATGAAGCGCCGTATTCTCCTCGTGGATGATGACTTGGCCGTTCTGCTGACCTTGAAAGCCGTCCTGGAATTAAACGGCTTCGAGATCGAAACGGCCAACAGCACGGCCCAAGCCTTTTCCCGGCTGGACTCGGGCGTCTATCAGATGGTCATCACTGATCTGAGGATAGAAACCGAGGACGCCGGCCTGGAAGTGATCCGCGCGGCACGCCGGCAAAGCTACGATCCCGCCACCGCGCTGCTGACTGCCTACCCACCGACCGGCGAGGACTGGGGAGAAGAACATTCCCAGTCGCTACTGGTCAAGCCTCTGGGCACCCGGGAGTTGGTTCGCCAGGTCGAAGCGCTGCTCGTCCGCCATGAAGACGAGAAACAGCTTCGGCGCCGCAACGGAGTCTCCAGCGCCGCGATCCCCAGGGACGCCAACCGCAAGGTGGGATAGGGTCCGCTCTCAACCGTCCTGATTTTCAACGGTCAGGCGCTGGCAACCTGCCGCCGCTGCTGGAAACATTCGCGGCAGAAAACCGGCCGTCCCTGGGTGGGGCGGAACGGCACCGTGGTCTCTTTCCCGCAATTCGAGCAACTGGTGCGCGTCTCGGTTTTCGCATAAGCCTGTCCCGGAGGCGCACCCAGCACTGACACCCGTTTGTTCTTGCAGTTCTTGCAGCGCTTGGGCTCGTTCTTGAATTGCTTGTCGTGGAAAAACAACTGCTCACCCGAGGTGAAGACGAAGTCCGCACCACAGTCCACACATTTTAGGTTCTTGTCTTGAAATTCCATCGAGAGGCGCTCCCATCCCCGTCCCTGCGCGACACGGGAGACCCCGACGGGGAAGGTCAGGCTCACAACGTGGGCAAGGTATAACTACCCCCTCTTTTTTTCATTGATCCCTGGGTTCGGCCCGCCATGCGATGTGCGGCGCATGGTTACTGCTTTACGAAGAAGCCCGATAGATCGCGATGCCTGATCAGTGAGAGAAACGGGCCGCCCCCCACTCGTGGCGGCCCGTTTTGACTAGTCCTGTTCCTTGCGTGCTTTTTTCCGGCTGCGTTTACGAGCGAGAGCTTCTTTAACTCTCTTCTTCTCGCCCGGCTTCAGGTAAAAGGAGTGACGTTTCACTTCCTTGATGATGTCCTCCTGCTGTACCTTCCGCTTAAATCGGCGAAGCGCATTCTCGAGGGATTCGCCCTCTTGAAGTCTGACCTCAGCCAACCGACTGCACCCCCCTACTCGTCCCAGATGGGACCGATCAGTTATTTCAAGCACCGGCCATCCAAGTCAAGCGGAATGTACAGATCTTTGTATGCGATTCAAAATGCGAGCCGTAGCGCCAATTGCACCTGTCTCGGTGCATACGCGCTCGTCGCTCGCATAAAGCTCGCAGGTTGCTGATAATAAGCTGGATAGACTCCACCACCAACTTTCTTGTCGAACGGAACAAACTGCCCGGCCGCGTTCTGGAAACCGTCATCGCTCAGGTCCAGTCGCCGATTGCTCCGGTTGAAGACATTGAACGATTCCCCGGTAAGCTCCAGGCGAAAGCGCTCACCCAACCGGATTTTTCTGGTCAGCCGCAGGTCCATGGTGGTGTAGTCAGGCCCCAGAAACGCGTTGCGTCCATACCCGGGCAAGCGATCGTTGCTGCTGTTGTCATCCCGGTTCGGATCGCCCGATACGCGCGCTTCGGTGGGGCGCCCGCTCCCGAATGTCATCACGCCCGCAACCTTCCACTCGTTGAAAATCTTCCCTAGGAACTCCTGCCCCCTGCCGAACGGACGCGGTTCGGCGATCCAGGAAAGTGATAGCCGGTTCCGCTGGTCGGTCACACTTGGTCCGCGCTCGCTGCTGGTCGAGTAGGAGTTCTGCACGGTCACGGGACGCCCCGCGACCAGCGCGTCCTGGCCGTCATCAATGGCATGCGCCCAGGTGTAGGCGAGCCGGAAATACAGGCCGCGCGTCATGCGCCGCCGCACCGACGCAGTCAGCCCGTGATAGATGCTGGAAGCCGCGCTCTCAAACTGGTTGACCGCTCCCAGTTGCAGCACCGGACGGTCCACACCGTTGATGCATGGCGGGTAAGGACAGCTCAAGCTCTGCGTCATTTGCCACGTCGAGAACGATTCCACCGTGTAGTAGGAATTTTGAAAGTTATCTCCGCTCGCATCGTAGATTGGATAGCTGTACTCGGTCGGTGCCGGCAGGTTCACATCCCGCGCCCGGATCATGTTCTCGCCGTGCACGTACAGGTACGACACTCCCACGGCAAACCGGTCCGCGATCTCCCGTTCCATGCTCAAGCTTCCCTGCTGGACTTTGGGTGTAGTAAAGCCCGGCGCAAAAGACGAAACGTCGCTCGTCAAGTAGGGCTTGAGCGAATCCGGCGCCGCGCACGAATCCGGCCCGGGGGTACAACTCACCGCCGCATTCGGATAGGACGGGAAGACCTGGCGCTGGATGTAGTCGGCGTTATCGAGCAGCAGAAAGGTCTTCGCCAGTCCGTTGTTGTTGATGACAGATGACTGGTAAATCTGCGGGATGCGCGTGTAGAAGATCCCAAATCCCCCGCGCAGCACCAGCGGCCGCTGATTGCCAATCGAATACGCGATTCCTACACGCGGCGCAAAGTTGTTGGTATCGACGGGCATTTTCCCCGACCCCGGCCACAACGGATTGTTCACCAGATCCTTGCCGTTAAAGGTTTGCAGGTCGTAACGCACTCCCAGGCTCAATGCCAGCCGCCGAGTGAGCCGTACCGTGTCCTGCGCAAAGGCCCCGTAGTCGTTGCTGTCCGGATGCGATACCGGATTCCCGAAATTCTGCACGTAATACCGCGGCACATTGTGTGCCCAGGCGCGCAAGGGCGTAATCTCCATCCCGCCGTGTTCCGGCACAAATGTGTAAGGATCGACGCTGATATCGTCGTAGATGTACTCGCCCCCGTAGAGTGACGGAAAGTAGTTGTAATCCCACGTGAACATCGCGTCGCCGCCGAACTTCCAGTCATGGCGGCCTCCGGTCAGGCTGAGCGTTTCCGCAAGATGCAAGCGGTGTTCCCGTGTCTGCCGCGGCAGGATGGACGATTGCCCGAAGGCCTCAAGCACGTTGTAGACGCGCGTCCGCACGTCCGCGGAGTTCGCAAACGATTGCTGCAGGTCGCGCGAGAATTGGGCCCGCAGGTGGCTCGTCAGCCTGGGGCTAAGACCACTCAACAGAGTCAGTGACGCGCTCTCCGTCTTCACGTCCTCCTCGCCATTGGAACTTATCCCGAAGTTAGTAATCGGACTGGCCGGATCGAAGAACACATTGTTCGTCCCGTAGTACCGCGACGTGTTTACTCGGGCAGTGAGAAAGTGCCGCGGACTGAGCGAATAGTCCAGCTTCAGAAACGCGCTGTTTCCAAGCAGCTTCGCGGGAAATGCCCCGCCCATGGTCGAAAGGTTGGCCGCCGCCGCGAACACCAGGTCTTTGTCGGAGTCTTCGTAATCCCCGTGATGCAGTGGCTCCTGCCCTTTCTTGGGAATCACCACCGTGTTGCCGTCGTCAAACTCGACGACCGCCGGAACGTGAAAAATATGCTGATCGTATCCGGCGAAAAAGAACGCCTTGTTACGCTTGATCGGCCCGCCCAACGTCCCCCCGAACTGGTGCTGCTTGTCGTTCGGTTTGAATCCGACGAATGCCGGCGACGCACCCATCCTGCTGTCGCGCAGAAAGTAGAAGCCCGTTCCGTGCCAGTGGTTCGACCCCGACTTGGTCACGACGTTTACTACCGCTCCTCCCGCTCGTCCCAGTTCTGCTCCGTACGTGTTGGAAGACACGCGGAACTCCTGCACCACCTCATTCGAGAACTGGTAGGGCGCACGATAACGTCCCCGTGCCTGGGCAAAGAAGCCGTTGTTGTTATCGGCCCCATCCACTAGATAGCTCGACTGGTATCCGCGAATACCTCCGAAAGCCAGGTCGCCGTTCGAGGCCGAAGTCAACCCGCGCGGATCGGTTGTAACGCCCGGCGCCAGCAGCGACAGATCGGTGAAACGGCGTCCGTTCAGCGGTAGGTCGGCAATGGCCCGCTCATCCACCAGCGCCGAGATGGAACTGGGCTGAGTGTCAACCAGCGGCGGCGCTCCGGAGACAGTCACCGTCTCTTTCGCGCCCGCCACTGCCAGTTTGAAAGCCAGTTCCGTGGCGGCGCCGACGTCCACCCGAACCCGGCGAGAGTCCTGCGGCGACATCCCCGCCGCCTCAGCCCGTGCGATGTATTCGCCCGGCGGCAGCAGGTCCACCGTGAATCCGCCGTTGACATCGGTGAGGACGTGATATCGGATTCCCGTCTCGACCCGCACGGCGAGCACGTCCGCAGAGGAAACCGCCGCTCCTTGCGCGTCGGCCACGATTCCGCGCAGGGCGCCGGTCGAGGCGTCCTGGGCGCGGACTCCGCCGCTGAGAAAAATGAGGGTGAGTAAATAAGGAATGCCGAGAAGTTGTAAGGTCTGCCACGTCCGACCACTGAACATACAAAGTCCTCTGCGCCCGAAGTTTCGGGATCAGAGGGGACCTGGGGAGACCAGTAATGAGCTTGTATCACCGGACGCCACCCAAGGATGTGACGCACGCACACTAATTATGTTCGGTTTTCTCCCATGTGTGACCGCGGTCACGGCAACCCGGCGCGGCGCCTGCGTAAGCTTATGAGAATGAACACACCAACTAACAATGACCGCGCAGAGTGGTTGCAGGGGCCTTCGGCGAATTGCTCAGTAAAGCCCTCAGTGGTTCCAGGAGAGCGCAAGAACGTATGGCGGTTGATCCTGCTAGGGGCGCCGGGCGTGGGCAAAGGCACGCAAGCCGAACTCCTCACGGAGCGTCTGGGTGCTTGCCATCTCTCGACCGGAGACGTCTTCCGAGCTGCCGGGAAGCGGAGTGACTGTGAGCAATCCCCGGCGATGAAGGCCGCGCTGGAATACATGCGTCGTGGCGACCTGGTGCCGGACTCGACCGTGTGGGAAATGGTGCGCGAGCGAAGCGGCTGCCTCCTCCATTGCGGCGGCTTCATCCTCGACGGCTTTCCCCGCACGCTCGCCCAAGCCGAGTCCCTGAAAGAGCTGCTGGAGAAGGACAAGCTCTCGCTCAGCGCCGTGGTGAACTACGAACTGCCGTTGGACGAAATTGTCCGGCGCCTGAGCGGCCGCCGCACCTGCGAAAAATGCAAGTCGGTTTCCCATGCTACCGAAAGGCCGCCAAAGGTCGAGGGTGTGTGCGATCGTTGTTCCGGACGCCTGATTCAGCGCGAAGACGACCGTCCCGAATCCATCACCGTGCGTTTGGACGCATACGAACGCAGCACCGCGCCGCTCATCCAGTTCTACAAAGATCTCGGCCTACTGATGCCGATTGTCGCCAAGGGATCTCCTGAAGAGATCTATGCGCGAACCATGGATAAGCTGGCCTCGGGGACATTGATGGCACGTCTCAGCGACTAGTTTCCCCGCAGCCTCTGCGAACTACTCGGCCCTACCGTGCCGGTGCCGGCGTTGCCTGTGGCGCGGGCTTCGCACCAAAATCCACCTTCGGCGTCTGACGCGAAGCTTCCGCAGCTTGGAAATACGCCTCATTCGCCTTGAATCCCGCAAACCCGGCAATCACATTGGTGGGGAACTTCAGCAGGTAGGTGTTGTAGTCCTGCAAAGTGTCGTTGTAGCGCTTGCGCTCGACGGCGATGCGGTTCTCGGTTCCCGCCAGCTCATCCTGCAAACGCAGAAAGTTCTCATTCGACTTCAGCTGCGGATAATTCTCCACAATCAACAGCAGTCGTCCGAGAGCACCGTCCAGTTGCCCGTTAGCAGCAATCTTGTCCGAGGGCGTTCCAGCGGAAAGCAGTGCTGAGCGCGCTTTCGCGATGTCCCCGAACACAGTCACCTCCTGCTGCGCGTAGCCCTTCACCGTCTCCACCAGGTTGGGGATCAGGTCCGCTCGCCGCTGCAACACGATATCCACCTGCGACCACGCCGCTTTTACCCCCTGGTCCTTGGTGACCAGCGTGTTGCGCACGCCCACATATTGCATGAAGACAAATCCGACGACTAACGCCAGAACAATCAGAACGATGATGCCTTTGCTCATTTCCGTCTCCTGAATTTCAGAATTTCACCGACTCGCAGGTGCACCGCCCGGTGCGGCGGAATCCAGCATTCTATCCACTGCCGCGGTTACCTGCTCAACCGTTTTCAGATAGCGCCCAAACAACGCGTTGACATCCGCAGTCTTCCGGTCCGCTTTATGCTCCCGAATGTCGAGCAGTTGCAGAAACGCACCGGCATCGCACCCAATCCGGTCCGCCAACTTCTGCACCGCCTCGCGCTTTGAAGGAGTGGCAGGTTCCCCCAACTCCTGTAAAGCGTGCCGGAACAACGTAGCAAAAGCCGGCAATGAGCGCAGCAGAAGCTCCCACATAGCTGGGGCATTCCCGGCCGCCGAAAGCAGACCCTGCCTCAGCAGGATCGTCTTCTCGCGCAGTTCATACTCCAACTGAACCCGATGAAACTGCGTCGGGATCACCAGCGTCTTCAGTACATCCTCTCCCCATAGCACGCGGTGGCTCTGCTGCATGTCGAGCAGTTCGATGGAAAAAACGTCGGCCGAGCGCCGGAGTTCTTCGGTACCCATGATCAGCGGCGTGCGGCGCTTCTGCTCCCTCCACCACGCAACGGCGGGCGACAGAGCCTGCATGGATGCGAACGAGGTCTCGCGCAGCACGCACAGCAGGTTCACGTCGGAGTGGTCGGCAACGTAGTCTCCCGCTGCCGCCGATCCATAGAGAATGACCGATACCAGGTTCAATCCCGCCGCATTCCGCAGGCGGTTCACAAATTCGTTGATGCTTGTCTCAGGAATCATCGCGCCTCTCACTTCTGCCATCACCAACTGCCACCCGCTCCGCCGCCGCCGGTGCTGCCGCCACCGAATCCGCCAAATCCGCCGCCTCCACCACCAAAGCCACCACCGCCCCAGCCTCCACCACGAGAACCTCCGCCACCCAGGCTGTTGAACAAAATCCCCCACAGCAGGCCCGACAGGAAGCCCGACCCTCCGCCTCGCCCAGAACGCCCTCCCCCGGCCCGGGAAAGCACCCAGAGAACAAAAACAACAATGACTACCAACGCGATGACGCCGCCAATGCCAGTACCGTGCTGCCCTGCAATCGGCTCAGTGCGCGTCAGAGGTTGAACTCCTTCCAGCGTCACTCCCGCATCTTTGGCGATGACCTCGGCAACCCGCGAAGTCATCAGCGAAACCGCTCCTGCGTAGTCGCCGGCGCGCAGGAAAGGCACCGCCTCACGCCCGAACCCACCCACCTTGCCGTCGGGAAGAATCGACTCCAAGCCGTAGCCGACGGTGGTCCAATACTTGTGATCCTGCACCGCCAGCAGGATCAGCGCGCCGCGGTCCTTCCCTTTCGCACCGATCCCCCATTTCTGATAGAGCGCCACCGCGTAGCTCACGACGTCTTGCCCATCCACCGATTTCACGGTTACGACCGCAATCTGCGCGTGAGCCTTCTCGTCCACCTGCCGGCAAAGATCGTTGAGGCGCGTCTGGGCGGCGGCGTCCAGAACGCCGGCAAAATCATTGACGTAATTGGTAGGTTGAAGCTGAGAAACAGGCTCGGCACAAAGACATAGAGCCATCGCCAATACAGCGACGCCGATCGCCGCGACTTTTGAACGCCATTTCACGGGAAGAAAAATTGTACAGGAAGGAGATTCTTAGGTGGCTTCGTGTCCAGCGCCATTGTGGGCTATCGCCTCCACGGTTTTCCCCCGTGTTCCCCCGTGCCCCCCGTGGTTGAGCCTTTGATTTCCTGTTCCCCTCACCCAGCCTGCACCATGATTTCCTGCGCCGCCGCCAAAACCTCCGGTACCACCGCATCCATATCCGACTCCTTTGTCAGATGATTCACAATGCACGCCCGCAGGCAGAACTTTCCCTCCAGCGTGGCGTTCGAGAGATAGACCTTGCCCCGCGCAATCATCCGCTTCATCACCGCCAAGTTGAAGCGGTCGCGCTCTGCATCAGAAACATCCTTGCGCAACAAATGCCGGAAACACACCACGCTCAATTCGCCTGTCGCGATCAACTCAAGCGCCGGAGACTTGGCCACCGCCGCCGCTAACCGCTGGGCAGACTCCAGGTCTTTCTTAATCGCCGACCGAAACGCGCCGAGCCCGTGATACCGAAGCGACAGCCACAGCTTCAGCCCGCGGCAGCGGCGCGACAACTCAATCGACTCCTCGAAAAACGCGGAGCCCTCCACCGGATCGTCACTGAGTTGCTTGGCATAGTCCCCCGTGTACGCAAAAGTCTTCCGGGCCATCGCCAAGTCGCGATAGAGCAGACATCCGCAATCGAGCGGCTGATACAGCCACTTGTGCGGATCGAGCGACAACGAATCGGCTAGCGGCAGCCCGTCGAACTTTTCCGGAACCGCGATCGCCGCCAGTGCCCCGTACGCTCCATCCACGTGCATCCAGGCTCCGTGTGCGTGGGCGATGTCGGCGATCTCCCGCAGCGGATCGATCGCGCCCGTGTTCACTGTCCCCGCCGATGCGACGACGGCAACGGGCGTCAAACCCTTTGCTTCGTCCCTTCGCATCGCCTGCTCCAGTTGCGACGGAACCATGCGGTACGAAGCGTCGCATGGAACAGTCCGCAGGTTTTCCCGCCCAAGCCCGATCATGGCGATGGCCTTCGGCACCGCCATGTGCACCTGCTCGGACGCATACACCACGCCCGCGGCCGCAGCGCGCAGCCCCCGCTCGTTCGCTGGAGTCTTCGCCTCGCGAGCCATCGTCAGGCCCATCAGATTGGCAGCCGATCCCCCGCCCGTAAGCGTTCCGAAGAACCCGTTGCAACCGACCGCCTCGGCCAGCCAGCGCACCACCGTGCGTTCGATCGTGACCCCCGCCGGCGACGACCGCCACGCCGTCATGTTCTGGTTCAGGATCGACGCCGCCAGATCCCCCAGCGCCGCGACCGGCTCTCCCGGCCCCTGCACATATCCGAAGAAGCGCCCATTCTGCACGCGCGAGTGCGCGACCACATCGTTGAGCGCTGCAAACGCCTCGGCGCCCATGCCCCGCTCCGGCAGCTCCGTTGCAAACAACCGCTCCGACTCGGCTCCGCTGGTCGTCGGAAAAATCCGCCGCGAATCAATGCTGGTTAGGAAGTCCGCGGAGAATTCTGTAACGTTGGCAGCCAGACGCCGGAATTCTTCAGGAGAAAGCTCGAGAGGGTCCATACCGCCATGAATTTAATCACAAGACCAAGAATTTCTCCGCGTCCTTTGCGAGACCTCTGCGTCCTCTGCGGCAAAAATTTTCGTTTGAACCGCCCCTACCGCCCCTCCGCCACATACTTCTGCACCTGCCCCTGCAACAGCTCCAGCGGCAACGACCCATCCCGCAGCACGACATCATGGAACTCCCGCACATCGAACTTCGGTCCCATCTCTTTCTCCGCCTGCCGCCGCAGTTCCATGATCTTCAGCTGCCCCATCTTGTATGCCAGCGCCTGGCTCGGCCAACTGATGTAGCGATCCACTTCTTCAATCGCCTGCGTCGGAGCGTGCGCCCGCAGGTAGTCCTGTGCCTGTTCGCGCGTCCACCCCATCGCGTGGATTCCGGTATCAATCACCAAACGCGCCGCACGAAACCGCTCGCTCGC
This sequence comes from Acidobacteriaceae bacterium, assembly GCA_003154055.1. GTDB lineage: Bacteria > Acidobacteriota > Terriglobia > Terriglobales > Acidobacteriaceae > Acidiflorens. The sequence continues at coordinate 5,770 of PMCH01000167.1, read as the reverse complement.
CAACTGTCCAAACTTGTTGTACGGATCCTTGTACACACCCAGCTGCGACCCCAGCGACTCGGCATAGAGCGCCCAGCCTTCGCCATATGCGCTGTTCCAATAAAACTTGCGAAACTCCGGCAGGCCCTTCTGCGAGTGCGCTAGCGAATTCTGGAAGATGTGTCCCGGCACGGCCTCATGCAACACGAGCGCCTCTTTGTCGTATTTCACCTGCGTCTCGGGTTTGTACGCCCGCAAGTTGAACCATCCCGGCGCGCTGCCATCTGGCGAAGGCGGCTGTGCATTGGACGCGGTCGCTTGCTCCCGATCCTCCGGGATCGCCCGAATTCCATATAACAAAAACGGAATGTGCTTGAACTGATTCGGCAGCTCCGGCTCGATGATTTTTGCCGCGTTCCGGCAGTACGCGAGCATTTCGTCCTTGGAGTGGAAGCGCTGTGCGGGATCGTTCGCCAGCTTCACTTCCAGTTCGCTCACCGTCCCGGTGAATCCTGTCTGCCGCGCGATCGCCAGCATCTCGGATTCCAGCCGTTCCACCTCCGCTAGGCCGGTCTTGTGAATCTCCTCCGGCGTAGCGTTCGTGGTCGTCAAACGCCGAATCAGAATCCTGTAGTCCTCGTTTCCATTTTGCAGACTCGAAATCCCGACGGTCGGCCGCACATGCGCCGCATAAGTGTTTTGCATGTACTCCAGATACTTGCGCCACGCCGGACGAAAATCGTTTTCGAAGGCGTCCCTGGCCTGTTTGCGCAGCCGCGTCCGTTCCGCCTCCGAAATGCTGACCGGCATCTTCTTCAAGAACTCGAGCAGCGCGCTCTGCGACGCATCCTGCGCCGCCTGCACTTTCAACTGCCCGATCACCAGGTCCGACACGATTTTCGGCTGCGTCAGACCGCGCGTGATCGCGTCGTTCATGATTTCGATGTTCTGGTCGACATACGCCGGCATCGCATGCAGACGCGCAATGATGTTCTCGCAGTCTTTCACCGTAAACGCGGGCATGCGGTCCACGGTCACGTAAACACGGTTGTGCGCGCCAAACATCTGCCCCACGCGCAGCAGATAGGTTTCGAGATCAAGCGCATCGAGTTGCGTGTGCAGGTCGTAGCCCAAAAGGTGAACGCTGAGCAGGTCTCCGTCAGAGAGCCCCGCCGTCGGAAATTTCTGCAACTCATCGAACCGCTTCTGCAAATGCGCCCGCCGCAGGTCGCGCCCCTGCTTCGACAGGTCCGACCACCGGTCGTCATACTCATGACGTCCCACATTGGTCGCAAATTCCGGCTCATCCTTCAGCCACTCTTCGAAGTAGTCGGCAAAGAACCTCGATAGCTCGGGCGAAGAAGAGTTGGCTGAAGAAGTCTGCGCAGCCGCCGCGGGAACCATCCAACAAACGACCATCAGCGCGACAACAATCGACGCCAGGCGGGATTTCACGATATCGAGCATAGACTTCGCATTTTATGGTGTACTACCACGCCCTAGCAATGCCTCGGATCCCAAGGGCCCTTACTTCTGCAATCTGACTTCTGCAATCTCCAATCGGTCGTCGACCTCTGCAGTCTCTTTCGTGTTATTTTGACTAGTCAACACCATGATCCGCTCTTACAAAGGCATCACGCCCCAGTTCCCCGACACCGCCTACGTCGACGACACCGCTCAACTCATTGGCGATGTCATCTTGGGCGAGCACGCCAGCGTCTGGATGAACGCCGTCCTCCGCGGCGACGTGCACGAAATCCGCGTCGGCCACTACTCCAACATTCAGGACAACAGCATCCTCCACGGCATGAAAGAACAGTACGGCGTGTACGTAGGCGATTACGTCACCGTAGGGCACAACGTCGTCCTCCACGGATGCAAAGTCGAAGACCGCTGCCTGATCGGCATGGGGTCGATCATCCTGAACGGAGCGGTGGTAGGCGCAGGCTCAATCATCGGCGCAGGCACCCTGATTCCGGAGAAAACAATCATCGAACCGAATTCGCTATGGGTCGGTTCCCCCGGAAAATTCCGCCGCCATCTCGACGAGAAAGACGAAGAAATGATCCTGCGTTACGCAGAAAATTATCTGGGATACAAGAAGCAGTACTTGATGGAGAGGAAGGAAAAGTAGTCAGTAGCTTGTAGCCAGTGGTCAGCGAATTTTAGTTCTGACTGGCTACTGGCTACTGATTACTGGCTACTGATTCATGATCAAATCCCCCCGAGGAACGCGCGACCTTCTCCCGCCCGACACGGCGCTCTGGAACTTCGTCGAAGGCGCCGTCCGCGACGTCTTCCGCGCCTACAATTTCCACGAAATCCGCACGCCCATTTTCGAAAGCACCGAACTCTTCGCCCGCGGCGTCGGCGAAGAAACCGATATCGTCGCCAAAGAGATGTTCACCTGGGAAGATCGCGGCCGCGCCGAGAGTGACAAAGGCCAGTCCCTCACCCTCCGCCCCGAGAACACCGCCGGCGTAGTCCGCGCCTACATCGAGCACAAGCTCTGGGACCGCGGCCTGAACAAACTCTTCTACATCGGCCCGCAATTCCGCCGCGAGCGCCCGCAAAAAGGCCGCTACCGCCAGTTCTATCAAATCGGCGCCGAGGTCATCGGCCCGGCCACCGCCGGAAGCGAATCGCCCGCCCGCGACGCCGAGATTCTCGAACTCCTCGCCACGCTCCTCGACCGGGTCGGCATCACCGGCTGGACGCTCGAACTCAACTCCGTAGGCTGCCCCGCCGACCGCGCCCAATTCAACGAGGCCCTGCGCAAAGCACTCGAGCCCGTCGCCGCGAAAATGTGCGCCGACTGCCAGCGCCGCGTCGTCACCAACCCGTTGCGCGTGTTCGACTGCAAAGTCCCTGAAGACCAGCCCATCATCGAAACCCTTCCGCGCATCAGCCAGTTTCTCGACGAAGGCTGCCGCAAGCATTTCGACGAAGTGCAGGAAATCCTGAAAGCCGTCGGCGTTCCCTTTGTCCTCAATGACCGCCTGGTAAGGGGCTTGGATTATTACACCCGCACTGCTTTTGAATTCACGCACGGAGCCTTGGGCGCGCAGAACGCAATTCTGGGCGGCGGCCGTTACGACGGACTATCGGAAGCCCTCGGCGGTCCTGCCGCACCAGGCATCGGCTTTGCCATCGGCGAAGACCGGCTGGTGATGTCGCTTCCACAATCAGCCGAGTCCGCCATCCGCAAGCCCGACATCTACATCGCCCCGCTCGGCGCGGGCATGAATCGCGAAGCCGCCCGCCTGGCTCGCGAACTCCGGCGCCACGGCCTCGTCGTCGATCTGGGCGACGAATCGTTCCGCCTGAAGAAGTCTTTCGAAGCCGCCGACAAAGCGGGCGCCCGCTACATCCTGATCGTCGGCGAAAACGAAGTGAAGGCCGATGCCTTCGCTCTGAAGCATCTGGCCTCAGGCGAGCAGGTCACGGTTCCACGTGGAGAGTTGGCCGCACGCATCGCGAAAAGCTCTTAACCTTCCAGCCTCGTGGCTCGAAGCTCGTGACTTTGCTTTCCTCCGTGCCTCCCTGTGCCCCCCATGGTAAAAGGTTTTTCAATCCCTAAATCCCAGAGTAAAATCGTTTTAATCAGGAGACGATATGCGACGCACTGTTCTGCTCTCGGCAGTTCTTCTCACGATCACGCTGGCTTCCGCCCAGACGTCCAAGCCCCTCTCGCCCTTCGATCAGCAACTCGTCGATCAGGAGAAGCAATTCCTGCAGGCGACTCAAGACAGGAACGTCGCGTGGTTACACCAGAGCGTCGGTGACGACTTCCGCGGCATCGGCACCAACGGAGACTTCTACGACAAAAGCGAAGTCACCGACGGCGGATTGCCCAAGAACACCCGCGCCTACGACTTTCAAGTCGTCAAACTGAATGACGAATCAGCAATTGTGGCCTACAACCTGGTCGTCCCCGGAGGCCATCCGCGCTACCGCCACATGACCGACACCTGGGCAAAGGTCGACGGCCAATGGAAACTGAAATTCCAGCAGGTCACGCCTAATTTGTGGAGCGCGAACGATTTTGATTAGAACCAGTAGTCGGTAGTCAGTAGTCAGCGTCTTGGTCCTGATGCTTTCCTACTGACTACGGGCTACCCACTACTGATTCCGTTGACTTGATCTCCTCCCCGATCTAATATCCTCACCCGGGGCGTGAATCCAACCTTTTCACGCGCACATCACACAGACGAGGTATTTCCATGAACCGTGCATCGGCCATCGTCATCGCTACCGTTCTGCTCATCGGCGCGGCGTTCGCGCAACCGCCAGCGCTCCAACCCGGTCCCGAACACAAGAAACTGGACTATTTCGCCGGCACATGGGTCTCCGAAGGAGAGAGTAAACCCGGCCCCATGGGCCCCGGCGGCAAGATGACCATGAATCAAGAGTCCAAGTGGATGGACGGCGGCTTCTTCGTCGTCATTCATTCCGACTTCAAAGCTGGCGCTATGGGCAACGGCACCGGAACTGCCTTCTTGGGCTACGATCCGCAAGATAAGGTCTATACCTACGACGAGTTCAACAGCTCGGGTGAAGTCGTGCATGCGAAGGGCACAGTCGACGGGGACACCTGGACTTGGACCAACGACATGAAAATGGGCTCGCAAACCATGAAAGGCCGCTTCACGGAGAAGATCCTGTCACCCACTTCCTACAACTTCAAGTATGAAATGTCTGCCGACGGAACCAAATGGGAAACCGTAATGGAAGGCAAAGCAACGAAGAAGTAGTCAGTAAACGGTAGTCAGGAGTCAGTGCCCGATCCACGGTTCTACTGACTCCTGGCCTGTCCCCGTGTTCCCCTGTGCCCCTCCGTGGTCATGATTTTGTCGTTGCCTTCGCAGAGCAGAGGACTGGGTATCGTTGAGGAAGTCAAAAGCCTTTACCACGGGGGGACACAGAGGAACACGGGGGAAAACAAAGCGTGCCACGATCCCCCCACCAATGACGGATTCAGCCTCTCTGGGTCGCTTTCTTCGACCTCCACCCATCGCTTTTCCCTGCCAACTGCCAACTGCCGCCTGCCTACTCCTTTATAATTTCTAATTCAGCTCTCAATCCCGACGACACAAGGCGAACCCGTGCTTGATTTTCTAGGCGACCTAAGGCGAACTCATATGTGCGGCGCGCTCCGCGCCTCCGATGCCGGCAAGAAAGCCGTCCTCATGGGATGGGTCAACCGCCGCCGCGACCTCGGCAACATCATCTTTATTGATCTCCGCGACCGCACCGGCATCACCCAGATCGTCGTCAACATCGAGCAAAACGCGGCCATCCACGAAAAAACCGAGCAGCTGCGCAATGAATACGTCATCGCCGCCGTCGGCACCGTCAAGCTGCGCGACGGGAACACCATCAACAAGAACATCCCCACCGGCGAGATCGAACTCGTCGTCGACGAACTGCGCCTTCTGAACGTCGCCAAGCAGCCGCCCTTCCTGCCTTCGGACACGGCCCTCGCCAACGAAGAAACGAGGCTCAAGTACCGCTACATCGATCTGCGCCGTGACGTCATGCAGTTCAACATCGAGTTGCGCCACAAAGTCTCGCTCTCGATCCGCGACTACCTCGCCGCGCAGGGCTTCTTAGAAATCGAGACGCCCTTCATGACGCGGTCCACGCCCGAAGGGGCGCGCGATTACCTCGTCCCCAGCCGCGTGCAGCCCGGAATGTTTTACGCGTTGCCGCAATCGCCGCAGCTGTTCAAGCAGATCCTGATGATCTCGGGCTTCGACAAATATTTCCAGATCGTGCGCTGCTTCCGCGA
>PMCH01000243.1 GCA_003154055.1 Acidobacteriaceae bacterium | reverse complement strand
CCCTTCTGCGGCATGCAGAGACCGACGTTCATCATGATCGGTTCGAGAATGATGGCCGCGATCTCGTTGGGATTCTCCTTGAAGCGGCGCTCGACGGTCTCGAGATCGTTAAACGTCGCGATGAGAACGTTAGCGACGCTCGCTTTGGGTACGCCCAGTCCGCCGGGTACCGGTTTGGGATTCTTGATGTCACCGAAATCGTCGGCGGGCGGATGCGGCTTCACGCTGACGAGGGCCGAGTCGTGCAGCCCGTGATATCCGCCTTCAAACTTGATGATCTTGTCGCGTGCGGTGGCAGCGCGGGCGAGCCGGATGGTGTGCATGGTGGCTTCAGTGCCGCTGTTGCCAAAGCGGCACATCTCGACCGGGAAGCGGTTACAGATTTCTTCCGCCAGTTCCCATTCCATGTTGTGGGGCATGCCGAACATGGTGCCGGTGGAAAGCCGCTTTTCGACCGCCTTCATGACGGCGGGATGGCANNACAAAAATCGGATAGGGATCGTAGGCGCGGTAATTACTGGCGACTCCCAGGGGCAGACGCTTCAGGTTCTTCTTGTGCGCCTCGGCGGACTTTGGGGTACGACGCTCGAAGGTGTCGAGCTCTTTTTTCAGTGCGGGGTACATCGTGATCTCCAGTGAAGGCTCAGGCCGCGGGGGCCATTAGATTGGGCCCGGGCGGGGTGAGCCGCCCGGGGTATCGGACTAGAAGTAAAACTTCAAAGCAAATTGTACCTGTCGCGGCTCGCGGCTGCGCTTGATGCGGCCGAAATCAGTGCCGTCGGTGATGTTTCCGTCGGGATTGTTGAATTGCGTGTGATTCAGCAGGTTGAAGATTTCCGTTCGAAATTCGAAGCGCTTATTCTCGCTGAGCGAAAATACTTTATGCAGCGCGAAATCGAGGTTATTGATCGGCGGTCCGCAGCAGATTGTGCGCTTGGCATTGCCGATGCGCCCGAACGTTGTATCTTCCGTGAACGCCGAGGTGTCAAACCAATAGCCAGCGCCGTTTCCGTAATCCTTCTTCGGATTGATGGTGTGGAACGGCGCAATCTGGTCGGGCGCGCCCGGATACTCGAAGAACGCGCTGTACATCAGCTCGTTGTCCGACGACGATGTAATGCGAATCGGAAAGCCTGCCTGGTAGGTGTAGATGCCGGACAGGTCCCACCCGTCCACAATCTGGCCGGCCACACCGGAGTACTTGGGCATGGGCAACTGGTAGACGTAGCTAAAGATGAAGCGGTGGCGGGCATCGAACTGGGAGAGCGAATACGTCTTCCGGAAATTGAGCGGATTCAGTTCGCCTTCGAAACTGGATGCCAGATCGAACGACTTGCTGAACGTGTACGCGATATTCGCCTGCAACCCATGGGAGAAGCGCTTTTCCAGCGAAGCCTGGAACGAGTTGTAGTTCGAGTTGGCAATCGTGTCTTCGGCAAAGATGCTGGAGAACACCGGGGTGCCGTCCGCTGGACAGCCCACTCCGGTGGTGGGCTCGCAATTCGGTGAGCTGTACTTGCGCAGGCCAACGAGGGTGACGTCGGGATTGCCAGGACCAACACTCGCAACCGACCCATACGGCAGGTGGACAGCGTAGCCCTCCGGAATCGAATTCGCAGGCAGCGAAAACGCGGTGTCGGAGTAGAATTGCCCGCAGGTGTAGGCCGCGTTGAGATCGGCATTAGCGTTCGGGTTTCCCTCCACATTTGGGTCGTAGTAGTCCGCGACCGCCTGCATGTCCAGACACGTCTGCGCGTTGCCGTAGTTGACATCGTGGCTGGCCAGCAAACGATGGCCCTGCGACCCGACATACCCCACTTGCAGGACAAGGTCCTTGGTAAGCTCGCGTTGAATGTTCAGGTTGTATTGCGCTGAGTATTGCGTGCGTAGATGAGGCTGGAACTGTCCATAGAGCAACAACGGCCGGTACCTCTGCCAATCGGGGTCCTGGCCCTTGGGTGGAGTGATGATTCCGCCGAAGGGATTTGGCTTGGGGGAATCACCCAACTGGTCCTGATACGGAGTGTTGAAGAGCGGGTAGCTGATCAGGTTGCTGCCGCCGAACGGAGGCTCGGCGCTGAACTGCTCGAGCACCAACTGCTCCATCGGGTTGTAGAACATCCCCCAGCCCGCGCGGATACTGGTCTTCCCGGAACTGCCCGGACTGTAGGCGATGCCGATGCGAGGAGCAAAAGTCTTGTAGTACGTAGTCGTAAGGCCTGCCGGAACTCCCGGATCTCCGGGCACGAGCAGCCCGACCGGACAATACATATCCGGAGTGTCGGTGCAGGGGTACGCTTTGCTGGTCTGTCCCGGGCGAAAACTCTGCACGTGTCCGCTCACGTCGGTAAGCGGCGTGAACAACTCCCAGCGCAACCCGTAGTTCAAGGTCAGATTCGGCCGAATCTTCCAACTGTCCTGGGCAAAGACAGAGAAAATTGTGCTGCGAACATGCTCAGACTGCGCAGAACCCTGGCTGAAGCTGTCGGGCAAGCCCAACAGGTAGTTAGGGAAAATGTCTTCGGCGGTCGCCGTCGGATCGTCGGGGGTTGGTGCGGGCACTTGAAGATTGGGGTCATTGGGACCGCCGCCGTAATAGCTGTAATAACCGTTGACGTTGTAGTACAGGGTCTGGTCGAAGCGCTGGTAGCGAATGTCTCCACCAAACTTCGCCGTGTGTGTGCCTTTGATCCAGCTCAGATTGTCGGACACCTGGAAAGTATTACCCGACTGCGGAATCTCACCCTCGAAGTTGTTCCCATAGTTGAAGTACCCGGAAACCGAGACGAACGGCACGCCTTCCCGGCTCGCGCCTAATCCCGGATGAATGCCGGTGGCGTTGTCCGGAGTTCCATCGCTGAAACACGCGCTGGAGGGAACTGCAGCACTGCAGGAATCCTGAACGATGTTGTTCCGTTGTGGATGGAGGAAATTCCCCTGTGCCTCCCGGAAAATGGTGAAGTGAGCCTCGTTTACCAGGTTGTTGCGCAGCGTCCAATTGTGCGTAACATTCCATTGCTGGTATCGCTCCGCCGTATTGGCTCCGAACTGAAGCACATTCGCGCCACCGGCCTGGAACCGCGAGTAGGGATCGAACAGGGTGCTGTCGTTGAAGTAGTAGTACGCAGACAGGTTCTGCCGGTCGTTGATCCGGTGATCCAACTTGAAAGTGAACTGGTCGGTGCGGTCCCGGTGGATTCCGGCGACGGTCTGGAAGGTTCCGTCGCTGCGATTGGCGCCGGGAACAAACTGCGACATCATGTCCACGGCGGTGGGATCCATGCACTCCGCCGGAATGTGGGAACCTGGAAAGATGGCGGAGTAGTTGGCTCCCAAAACGATGGGCGCACCCGCGGCGTCGCTGCATCCGGGCCGGCCATTCAACACGTCGGCGACGGTCTGATATCCAATCGAACCGGTGAACACGGAAGGATTGCCCGGATCGCCCAGGAAAATTCCCGACCGGTAATCGCCGCTCGGAACGGTGACGGCATCGGAAGAGATTCCCTGCCGGATGCGGCGTCCTTCATATGAAGTGAAGAAGAAGGTCCGGTCCTTCTTGATCGGGCCGCCAAAAGTGCCGCCAAACTGGTTCTGCTTGAAATCGGGCTTTTCGCTGTCGAAATATCCCTTGGAATTCAGGACCTTATTGCGGAAAAACTCGAACACATTCCCGTGAAAGTTGTTGGTTCCAGACTTCGTAACGACATTGACGACCGCACCCGAGTTCCGGCCGTACTCCGCGTCGAAAGTGTTGGTCAGAACGCGGAACTCCTCGATGGAGTCCGGGCTCGGCTGAACGGCGGGAAGGTTGGCAAACTGATCGTTGGCGTCGCCGCCATTCACGCTGAAGTTATTGGAGCGTCCGCGGCCGCCATTCACCGACACGACACCCGCGCGATCGCTGCCATAGAAGAGGTCCGTTCCCGTCTGTGACTGCACACCGGGCTGGAGCGAAAGCAACTGGTAGGTGTCGCGCGCATTCAACGGCAACTGCGATACCGCGCGATCGTTCACCACCGCGCCCATTTGCGTGCTGGTTGTGTCTACCAGTGGCGCCTCGGAGGTGACCTCGACCACCTCTCTTGTTTGCCCCACCTGCATGCTCATGTTCAGGGTAAGGACCTGGTTGATTTCCAGCGTGACGCTTTTGCGCAGCGCGCTGGTAAAACCCTCCCGCTCGAATTTCAGGTCATACGTGCCCACGGGAATATCCACAAACACGTAGTCGCCGCTGTCGTTCGTCTGGGTGGCGCGGCTGACGCCGGTCGCTTCATTGGTGGCGGAGACATTCACTCCCGCCAGCACGGCGCCGCTGGGATCGGCGACGCGTCCGAAAATGCGTCCGCCCGTGCTTTGCGCGGAAAGCAGCGTGGAACAAACCAGGCACAAGCTCACAATGGCGAGCCAACGCATCGCCCAAATCGCTCTTGACGGCCGCATGGGAACAGATCCTCCAGATCCTCAAAGGGGAAATTTTGTCAGAATCCGAATCAGCTTGCACCCCGCACAAACCTTGCTATAATCGCGCAAGGTTAGTGACTGCGCGGGCGTCTGTCAAGCGGAAAATTCCTCTAGGGTCGATCAGTAAAAGTGAATGGGAACTCCATGTCCAGCCATCCCAAACCTTACTTGAAGATCGGAGACATCGCCCGGCGCGTGGGGGTCTCGGCTTCCGCCATCCGGAGCTGGGAAAGCCTCGGCCTGATTCGCCCCCACCGCACCGCCAGCAGGTACCGGCTCTATACCAGTGAAGACCTCCGGCTTCTGAAAAAAGCCCGCTACCTGCGCAAGGTTCGCGGCCTGAATGCGCCGGCCATCGTTCAGATGCTGAAGCGGGAGGGCGTCATCCAGCCGCCCGCCGACGGCGCGCCCGGAGCCATCGGCCCGCGCCTCCGCCAGTTGCGCACCAAGCGCGGTTCCAACCTTGCGGAAGTCGCTGCCGCGGCGGGCATTTCCGTCGGCTTTCTGAGCGCACTCGAGCGTTCCCAGATGAGCGCTTCCGTCGGCACGCTGCGCAAGCTGGCGCGCTTCTACCGCACGAACATCCTTGATTTTTTTGATCCGACGGAATCGAATACCCGGCTGGTGTCTCCACGGAAGCGAAAGGTGCTGGAGGCGGGAAACGGTGTGCGCATGGAGCTGCTCGCCTGGGGCAACACCGTGATGGAGCCGCACCTGTTCCGCATCGCGCCGGAAGCCGGCAGCGGCGACTCCTACGCCCACGAAGGCGAAGAATTTCTGTTCGTGCTGCGCGGAGAGCTGGACATTGCCCTCGCCAGCGAGGAGTACCATCTGAAACGCGGTGACAGCTTCTATTTCGAGAGCGGCACGCCGCATCACTGGAAAAATCCCGGACGCAGTGAAACCTGGGTCTTGTGGATCAACACTCCGCCTACATTCTGATTGAAAAGAGGACCATGCGCTTCCCCCATCTCCGACTCTGGATTCGCTTGTTATTCCTGGCGCTGGCATTTGCGGCCTGTGCGGCTGCGCAATCCAATTTGCCGGCCGCCGACGTCATTCTCATCAACGCCCGTATTTACACCGTGAATCCGCAGCAGAAGTGGGCCGAAGCCATTGCCATTCGCGGCGGAACGATTGTCGGCGTCGGGGACAAAACGAAGATCGAGGCTTACCGCGGCAACGCAACCAGGGTGATTGACGCAGGGGGACGTCTGGTTCTTCCGGGCTTCACCGATTGCCATATTCACTTCATGGACGGCGCGCTCGGTCTGACGCGGGTCGACCTCAACGCCGCGGGCACCGTCGCCGAAATCCAGAAGCGCGTCAAGGCCTATGCAGACGCGCACCCCAACGAAAGCTGGATTCAGGGGATGGGTTGGACCTATCCCACCTTCGCTCCGAGCGGTCTGCCGAACAAGAAGACCCTCGACGAAGTTGTCCCGGACCGCCCCGTGTATCTCGTCGCCTTTGACGGCCACAGCTCCTGGGCAAACAGCAAGGCTCTTGCCATGGCGGGGATTGACCGCAACACGCCCGATCCGCCCAACGGCAAGATTGTCCGCGATGAAAACGGCGAAGCCACGGGCGCGCTCAAAGAAGCCGCGGGCGATCTGGTGGGCGCCAAGACTCCGCAACCGACGCGCGAGGAACGTCTGGACGCNNGCCGGACAGGACTTCGAATACCTCGACTTGTACAACGAACTGCGGAAGAACGGCGAACTGACACTCCGCTTTTACGTCGCATATTTCCTCGACCCTCCCGGACTGACGCCGAAATCGACTGCCGCGATCGAACAGGCCCGGCGGGACTATAAAGACGAGTGGATCTCGGGCGGAGCGGTCAAGACCATGCTCGACGGCGTGGTCGAAGCACACACTGCCGTGATGCTGGCGCCTTATTCCGATGACCCATCCCAGAGCGGGAAGCTGTTCTGGGACCCTGACAAATACAAAGCCGCGATCGCCGATCTCGACGCACGCGGTTTTCAGATTTTCACCCACGCGATCGGCGACAAAGCGGTGCGGCTGGCGCTCGATTCTTACGAAAACGCGGCTGCCGTGAATCACACAAAGGATGCCCGGCCGCGCATCGAGCACATCGAGACCATCGCGGCACAGGACATTGACCGCTTCGGCAAAGTCGGCGTTATTGCGAGCATGCAGCCGNNTGGCGCAGCATCCAGCAGAAAGGCGGCGTGCTGGCCTTCGGCAGCGACTGGCCGGTAGTGACGCTGAACCCCTGGCCGGGCGTGCAAACGGCAGTGACGCGGCAAACGGCCGAAGGAGAGCCGGTGGGCGGGTTCGTTCCACAGCAGCGTCTGAGCCTGGAAGATACCATTCGCGCTTACACGCTGGGAGCGGCTTTCGCTGGACGACGCGAGAAAACAGAAGGCTCGATCGAAGCCGGCAAACTAGCAGACCTGATTGTGCTCGACCGCGATCTGTTCAAAATTGAGCCATCGGAAATCGACAAGACACAAGTGATGTTGACGATGGTCGGCGGCAAGGTGGTGTACGAGTCCCCGGAATGGAAGGATCCCGGCCATACGGACAAGACCGCGGCGGAAAAGAAATAGGGGAGACGCAAATCATGTTGTACCCAAACTCAACCCGCTCGAAGAGCTCGCGAAACGGCCCCACATCGGCGCACCGGCAAAATTAAGACATGGCCCCGTGGCCGTCAGCCCATTGCTTTAATCGAAGTTGCCCTCGGCTGGCGCCGGCACCTCCAGGTGCGCGAGGTGAGCATCGCCCTCGGGCGCGTCGATGCGATCATAGGGACGAAACAGGATCGCATAGAGCAGTCCGGTGCCAACAACCGCCACGGTTCCGACAATCATTCCGTAGTTACGATACCAAGGGTCCTGAGGGGTGCGCGGCCACACCATATTGACGATGGCCAGAACACCATAGGCGAGCGCCGCCAGGTTGACCGGCCACGCCCAGTTGCCCAAACGAAATGCCCCGCTTGGTTTCCAGCCCTTGGCGCGCGCAATCAGTGCTCCCAGAACAATCATCTGGAACGCGACATAGATTCCGGCGGATCCAAACACGATAATGGTCTTGATCATTTCCTCAAGAAACAAGCCTGCAATCGCAATGCAGGCCGGTACCGTGCCGGCGACCAGCAGGGCGATGACCGGAACTCGAGTGCGTTCGGAAAGCGTGCTGAGCTGGGCGCTGCCAAAGATCATGCGGTCGCGGCCATAGCTGAACAACAGGCGGCTGGTAGCCGCCTCCAGACTGATGAGGCAGGAGAAAAACGAAACCATGACGACCGCGATGACTGCCCGCAGCCCGATCGCGCCCACGGCTGCCCGCAGCGTGGTAGTCACTGGATCGGTATCCTTGCCGGACAGCACGGCGCTCAAGTCGGGCACGGCCAGCACCAGAGCCAGGCAAACCAGCATGGCGGCGAAGCCCCCGATGTAGATGGTCATGCGCATGGCCTTGGGAATGGCGCGGCTGGCGTCCGGGGTTTCTTCGGCGAGGTCCCCACAGGCTTCAAAGCCGTAGTAACAGAACATAGCGGCGACGCTCGACGCCAGAAACGCGGGCAGGTAGTGTCCATTGCCACCCAGTCCGAAACTCTGGAACAGGACCCGGAAGCTCTGGTGCCGCGCCGCGACCAGCAGGTAGCCTCCCACCACGACCGCGCCCAGCAATTCGCAAACGAATCCGAACATGGCGACCCGAGCCAGAAGCTTGGTGCCGCTGACGTTCAGCGCAGTAGTCACGACGATCATGGCGACCGCGATCGCAACCTCTCCAACCTGACTTACCTTGATGCCGAGTAGCTGTGCCACGTAAGGCGCTCCTCCCACGGCCACCGCGGCAATCGTAGTACACAAGGCCCACAGGTAAACCCACCCCGCCATCCATGCCCAACGCTTTCCCACCAGCCGCCGCGCCCAGGGATAGAGACCGCCGGCAATGGGAAACTGCGAGACAATCTCCCCGAACACCAGGGCGACCAACAACTGTCCCAGCCCGACAAACAAATAGCTCCAGAACATGGGTGGACCGCCGGTAGCAATGGCGAAGGCGAAAACGGTGTACACGCCGACTACCGGCGATAGGTAGGTAAAGCCAAGCGCGAAGTTCGACCACAGGCTCATGGAGCGATCAAACTTGGAGTCATAGCCGAGGGCTTCGAGCTGAGCGGAGTCTCGGTCGGCTGTGGTTGGGTTTGGTGTCATAAGATCCTTTCGGACTTGGGGCCCGAACAATTCTGGGGCGCCGACGGACATTCGCCCCCAAGCACAGGCTGGCGATTCAACTTAGGGTTTCCCCTGTGCCCCTCTGTGCCCCCTGTGGTTCAAGGTTTCTCTACCGCAGCCAGCACGGAGCCCCGCCGATTCGGCTTCACTTGGCATCGGCGGGAGGGGTTGGCAACTGCCCGACTTGGCGCATGATTGTAGCCGAATCGTAGAAATCGAGGTTGCGGAATATTTTGCCCTCGCGCATGTCGATCACGCTCACCCCTCGGACAGAAAAAGTCTTCCCCGTCTTGAACACGCCCTTGTCTGTGCCACTGAACATCCATTCGATGGTTCCGTGGCCGCCTTGGATATTCGAGCTGAGCAGCTTGAGTTCGAGATCGGGAACGCCCTCAATTTCGGAGACGAAGAACTTGCGCAGTTCGGCGGTGCCGTGACTAACCTCGCCGAAGGCCACGTCCTCGTAGACGACATCTTCCGTGAACAGGGAGAGCATCTTGTCCGGGTTGTGGGAATTCCAGGCTGCAATCCACTTTTCCGCGACCGCGGCGCCAAGGCCGGTTGTTGATTTGCCGTCTGGCGGGGCCGCGATCGCGGGTAGAGCCAGCATGGCAAGCAGGATGGCGGCAGTGAGAACTCGCTTCATCTTCATTTTCATCCCCCAAATCATCTCAATCCGGTGTGGCGCCCACAGGGAGCAGCCTAAAACCTTGCGAGATTATAGCAATGTTGCGAAGATCGCAAGCGTCCGCAGGTTCGGACTTCGGCGGAGAGGGGCGCGCTACGAGCGCTGACCCAAAACCCGGGATCTGATCTTCACCCTCTCGATGGACGAAATCTCGACCATCATCTTTGTGTTTTCGCTGGTGGCGATTGTGTTCTGGTAGCGGCTAAGGATCAGGGCGGAAGGGATGCCAAAAATTGGGGCGGAGTTGGTTGAAAGGGGCGCGGACGGCCAGTTGGTTTTGCCCCTACAAGGCGTATCCTCTCCCAGTTTGGACCGGTCGCTTAATTAATTTGCAGCATCTGCATGACCGTGCCGCACATGCCGCCCCTGGCAGAATTGCCCGACGCTAGGAACTGATAGCACACTTCTTTCACTTGGGAATCTCCGAAAACATCCTTGTATTCAATCTGGCCCGTGAAGCCACTAGCAAAACCCGGAAGACCGCGAACATTGTGAAGATGCTTGAAAAGCGCCTGCCCAGTCAAGACACGTGACTCTTTCGGGCCAAGGTCAAACGGCTCTTGAGTCGGGAAAGTAACCATGATTGGCGTTCTATCGGGGTCAGGTGCAACATTGATCTTGGGATAAATTGAATCCGCAGGTGTGTTGCCCATGTTCGTCACCGTTACCTGATAGGTCAGGAAGAAGTCTTTGTCGGCACGTAAAGCTTCCACAACTTGATTTCCGTTGGCAACGGTCACTTGATAGCTCAAATATGCTCTCTGGCCTACTTTCATCGAGCGTTGACTAGCCCACAAACTCAGGAACGCTACGAACAGAGCGACAACTGCAATAGCCGGCGACACTAGTCCGAGGCGCACAGTGATGGGATGAGGTTTGTCCGCCAATTTTGCAAGTGTGGGTTGACGCTGGGCTGTCTCTGCCTCTTCGGTCTGTATGTGCGCATTCGACGAGTTATGGACAGTAGCTTTTGCGTTCTCGTCCGGCATGTTGCCACCTCACTTGCAGGTATCAAGAATCTTCTTGCTGTCTCCTGTCGAGTAGGCAAATTGGCAGGCACGCCAAGCGGTCAGTTCTACTTCAAGCTCTTTCGCAGGTTTTCCTCTGACCTGATCTCTTACGTATTGCAAAGCCCAACTCACATCCAGTTGCTTGTTGCGGAAGTCTTTGTAAAACTCATCGACACCATCCACAAACTGACCCATAGTGATGCCGTCGAAATCTGCACCATTCGTCGGCTCCGTACACAACTTCTGGAATAGGTTTTGACCGGGATACTTATCCTTCAACATATCGACGAACCCAGCGCACTGAGCCATCTCCTTGACACCAGCTTCGTCTTTGGCAACGACGTACCCGCTGACGAAGCCTAGCTTGAAAGACGGAGTGGATACTGACCACCAATAACCATCGCGGGCCAGATTGCTCTTGCCAGCAAAGGCAAACGCGATCACTGAGAGTGCAATCAGTGAACCTATGCACAAGCTTGCAGTGAGTCTCACGGTGTGCAGCCTCCGCCCGGCAGTATAGTATTGCTGCTTTGCCTTCCGTGAGGAGAGCCTGAGCGGATTGCCAGGTGCCCGGCCCTATGCCAGTTGCTCCCAGCTCACGTCAAGTGCAGCGCCCAACTTCTTCCAAGTGCTGACAGACCCGGCCTTACGGTTGGTCTCAATCGCCGCGATCAGCGCGCGCGATACCTTCGCCTTCTTCGCAAGTTTCTCCTGGGTTAGCTTCCGGTACTCACGCCAAATACGGAGCGCGGCCTCTCCCATCAGTCTGCGCTCGGTGATCTCCAATGGTATGAGTTCGTCCTCGCCATCTTCAAGACGCGCTTTTGCGGCATCGTAGGCCTTCACGTCGGACAGCATTTCCGCATCTTCCATCAGCTTTTGGAGGTGTTCTACCGGAATCACGGCGAATTCCTTGCCCTTGCGGGTAATGGTTTCTACACGCGGTGAAAAACGTTGTCCTCGACAGCTACTTGGCCGATTTCACCGAGGTCAGCATCTCGCGCCGCAGAATCGCATTGATCCGGGATTGGTAGCCCTTCCCCTGTGCCTTCAGCCAATCCAGCACATCGGCATCTACGCGGGCTGTGATCTGGCGCTTGCGAGGTCGATAGAAGTGGCCCCGCCGGGCGTTCTTCCACTGTTCCTCCGTCATTTCGGGGATATCGCTGGTATCGATCTCGCTGTCCGGACGAGTTGCCAGCGCCTTCAGCTTGGCCCGACGCGCTTTCGTCAACGGCGGCAGCTTGTCCAATGTGTAACTAACCATTTTCATCTTCATAGCGTCGCCTCTCTTTCCGAGTCGCGTGTCGAGCTGAGATGATGCGAATGACGTCGACCCATGTGCCGTCATCCCGCTCTTGTCTGACGGTGTGAGCCACGGTGAGAAGGAGCAAGTCCTCGACCAGACCAAGAGTCTGCCAACGCAGTTCCCCGCCCTCCGCGCGATCCTGCACTGACACATAGAGCGGATCGCGGAATACCTGGCTGGCTTCCTCAAAGGTCACGCCGTGTTTGCGCCGGTTGGAGAGGTTCTTGGCCTCGTCCCACTCGAAGCGAATACTTTCCACACAATCAGTGTAATTATAAATTTGTAGTTATTCAAGAGCAAAACGCGACGATGAACGCAATTCCTTGTCCTTGCGACCGCGCGCAAACAGCAGGTCCTTCCCGTTCGTCTCCGCTCAGAGTCAGGAAGACAGAATTATTGGATGACGAACTATAAGACGTAGTCAGCAGCCCCCCGGCCATCCGCCATAGTAAAGTAGTAGTACACGCCAAAGCGTAGCCAGAGGAGTTTTCAACCTGAACCCAAGTATTCGCAATATCGCCATCATTGCCCACGTGGACCACGGCAAGACCACNNGACCACGCTGGTCGACGCCATGCTCAGGCAGAGCGGGACGTTCCGTGCCAATGAATCCGTCGTCGAGCGCGTCATGGACTCGAACGACCTCGAGCGCGAGCGCGGCATCACCATCCTCGCCAAGAATACGGCCATCTTCTATCACGACATCAAGATCAACATTGTGGACACGCCCGGCCACAGCGACTTTGGCGGCGAGGTCGAGCGCGCCCTGAAAATGGTGGACGGCGTCATGCTGCTGGTCGACGCCAGCGAAGGCCCGTTACCCCAGACCCGTTACGTGCTCAGCAAGGCGCTCGAAGCCAGCCTTCAGCCCATCGTGGTGATCAACAAGATCGATCGCCCCGACGCCCGTCCGCAGGAAGTGCTCAACGAGATTTACGACCTCTTTATCGATCTCGACGCGAAGGAAGAGCAACTCGACTTTCCGGTTCTTTACACCAATGCAAAAACGGGCACGGCGGCGATCCATCAGGGAGCGGCGGGCGAGGACCTGCGTCTTCTGTTCGAGGCGATTGTCGACACGATTCCCCCTCCGCAAGGGGATGCGAACGGGCCGCTCCAGATCCAGGTGGCGAATCTCGACTACAGCGACTACCTCGGCCGGCTGGCCATCGCCCGCGTATTCTCCGGGACGTTGAAGACCGGCGAAGATGTCGTCATCGCCAAGCGAGACGGCACGTTCCACAAAACGAAGATCACCAAGCTCTTCAGTTTCTCGGGACTCAAACGCACCGACAGCACCGAAACCATGTTGGGCGACATCGTTGCCATTGCGGGCGTGGAAGGCATCACCATCGGCGAGACCATCACGGACGCCGACAATCCCGCGCCGCTGCCGCCCATCATCATTGATGAGCCCACCATCGCGATGCTGTTCACGGTGAACAACTCGCCGTTCTGCGGACGAGAAGGCACCTACGTCACCTCGCGCAATCTGCGCGACCGCCTAGCCAAGGAACTGTTAACGAACGTCTCGCTGCGGGTGGAAGAAACCGGCACCACCGATTCGTTCAAAGTGCTCGGGCGGGGCGAACTCCAGCTATCCATCCTGCTGGAAATGATGCGCCGCGAAGGCTTCGAACTCATGGTCGGCAAGCCCGAAATCGTCACGAAGCGTATCGACGGCAAGCTGATGGAACCGGTCGAGCATCTCACGGTGGACGTGCCCGAAGAGTTCGTCGGCGTGGTCATGGAACAACTGGGCTCGCGCAGGGGCGAAGTCGCGAACATGCACAACCACGGCTACGGCCGCGTGCGCATCGAATTCCGCGTGCCCAGCCGCGGGCTGATCGGCCTGCGCAGCCAGCTCCTCACCGACACGCGCGGAACCATCGTGATGAACGCACTTTTCGATGGATACAAAGAATGGCAGGGCGAGATTCCGCACCGCCTGACCGGTGCGCTGATCGCCGACCGCGCGGGGCCTTCGACTGCCTACGCGCTGTGGGGCCTGCAGGAGCGCGGGGAACTTTTCATCGGACCAGGCGTTGAACTTTATGAGGGCATGATCATCGGCGAGAATGCGAAAGACACCGACCTCGATGTGAATGCCGTCCGCGAAAAGAAGCTGACCAACATGCGNNACGCCGAAGTCGCTGCGCCTGCGCAAGAAGACCCTGCAATCGAACCGGCGCAAGAAGAGTTCGATGGTGATGGCCGAAGAGAGCTGATGAAGAAGCACGCCGCCAAGGACCGGGAAGAACCGAAGAAGAGTTTCCGGATGTTCCTGATCCCGTGCAGTTGCGGCACCAGCTTTGCGGTTTCCGAAGAATATGACCGCAAGGGGATGCACCTTCGCAGTTTCATTCCCTGCCCCAACTGCGGCAAGCGCCACGACCCGCGCAATCGCCTGCTTAGCCTTGGATATCAATCGGAACACTTCTGGAAAGTAGATGGCTGTTGAGGGTACTGGAGACGCAGCGAGCCGCGGCCTCTACCGCCGGATCTTGAATGCCCCTCCATTGAGGCGACCCGCGCTCACGATGTACACTGGAACCTCTTCGAAGTGCGCCCGTAGCTCAGCTGGATAGAGCGGCAGCCTCCGGAGCTGTAGGTCGGGAGTTCGAATCTCTCCGGGCGCACCAGTCTTACTTGCTTCTCCTTCTATTCTTCGACGCCTCACACTCAACTGCCCCACGCCCTCTCAGCCACTGATCGAATCGTCGGGTAACACCTGTACGTTGGTAATCCAGGGCTCCCCTGAAGTTACCCCTCCTCTTGCCCGATGAATGCTCCAAGTGGAGGTACACCATGTCAACGCCAGCCATTTCCAGCGCATCGATTTCGCAAGAGCTTCGTACTTTCTTTCAGGAACGCCGTTCGGACCTGCAGCAACTGGGCCAGGCATTCGAATCGGGCGACCTCAATGCAGCGCAGCAAGCCTTTGACGCGCTGTCCGCTCTCGGAGCGGACGGGCCGTTTAAGAGTTCCGGACCGTTCTCGCGCGCGGATCGCGCCAACGACTTTCAGGCGATTGGCCAGGCATTGCAGTCCGGCGACCTGGCGGGAGCGCAGACAGCGTTTACCGCCCTGGCACAGACATTTCGATCACGGGGTCACGGGGAGGGCGCCCAGATCTCTCCCGCAGTGGTGGTCAACATCAGCGGCGGCCAGCAGAGTAGCGCCAACTCGGGCGTGGAATCGATCTATCAGCAGCTGCGGGACTTCCGCTCCGAGCGCAAGTCCGACCTCGGCCAGTTGGGGCAGGCATTGCAGTCGGGCGATGTGAACGCTGCGCAGCAGGAATATAACGCCCTGGTGGCGCTGGGACAAAACGGCCCGTTCCGCAACGAGGAGCCGTTCCAAAGGAAGGATCGCGTCCAGGACTTCGAGGCGGTCGGAAAAGCGCTTCAGTCTGGAGACCTGGCCGGTGCGCAGCAAGCGTTCGCAACCTTGTCCGCCACTTTCGGCAGTCCAAACACACAAGGGAATCCCGGGCCGTTGCCACCCATCGTGATCAACATCCTGCCCGATACGCCCCCGCAGAAAGAACCGCCAACGCCGGCGCCCACACCCCTCCCGCCGACACCGGCCCCGACTACACTGCCACCGACGCCAGCGCCTTCCGCGGGCCAGGGAATTGCGGAGATTGTAATAAATTTCGGGTCGTCCCAAACACCGCTGCAGAATGGTGCCGGGCAGGAAGTGGTCTTGAACCTCGGATCGGGAAACGGCTCGGGAGCGAATACGCCCGAAGAGGTGCAAATCAACCTGGGCAAACCCGGACAGCTGACGATCGACGTAAGCCAGGGTGGTAAGCCGGCGGAAGAGATCTCCATCAACTTCAGCAAGGCCCAGGCCGACTATTTGCTGGTGCTGAACCTGTTCGGCGCGTCCTCGGATAATTCCTCATCGAGTGGCCAGTCGCAGAGCAACGCGGTGAACGTCCAGGCATAGTGGATGAACCACGGCAAGGCCGGCAAAAGGGGAGGGCGGGACCGAAGTCCCGCCCTCGTTGTTGAGTTGATACGCTTCGAGATTAACCTCCGACACCGACCAACGCCGCCGTCTGTGAGCCGCCGCCGCCGTTGTCCTTTACGACGAAATTGGCTTTGCGGGTCTTTTTCACGGTCGGATGGAATGTGATGCCTACCGCGCAGCTCGCTCCGCCGGCCAGCGTGGCACCGCAGGTGTTGTTGGAGATCGCATAATCACCGGCCGCGGTTCCCGTCAACCCAAAACTGGTAAAGGTCACCAGCGCCGTGCCCACGTTGGTCAAGGTGATGTTTTGCGGCGCACTGTCAGTCCCCACCGTGACCGTGCCAAAGTTGAGAGACGTTGGTGACAGCGCAATCAGCGTCCCGGTGCCCACCAGGGCCACGGTCTGCGGGCTCCCGGGTGCATTGTCGTTAAACGACAAGGTACCCTTCCGCGCGCCCGTCTTGGTGGGCGTGAAGGTCACGCTCACTATGCAGTTGGCGCCCGCGGCTACCTGCGCGCCGCAGGTGTTGTTGGAGATAGCGTAATCACCGCTGGCGGTGACACTGGAGATATTCAGCGTAGCAGTGCCAGTGTTGGTTAACGTGACGTTCAGCGGTCCGCCCGTCTGTCCAACTGGCACTTTCTTGAAGTTCAGTTTTATCGCCGACAGTGAAACTGCCGGGCCGCCCCCGCCGCCGCACGCCGGGAACTTGAAGTTGGCGATGCGGGT
>PMCH01000314.1:7440-9183 GCA_003154055.1 Acidobacteriaceae bacterium | reverse complement strand
TGCTGGAACTCAATCTTGCGCTCGACGAGGCACGGCCCCCGTCGCTGCAGTCGCAGCTCTCACGCCCCACTTCTCATTAAGACGCAAGCAAGAAAGGAACGCATGTAGCAGACATTTCGCGGCCAAACTTCTGATTTCGGGCGACGGCGGAGGGATCGCTCTCCGCCGCGTCCGTTATATTGGATGAATGACCTCCACCTCGTGCAGCGCGCTGTTATTCGACATGGATGGTGTGCTGATCGATTCGACTCCCGCAGTGGCGCGGGTCTGGCACCAGTGGGCCATCGAGCATGGCTTGGATCCCGATGAAGTTGTGCATCGGGCGCATGGGCGGCCCAGCGTTGCCACCATCCGGGACCTTCTGCCCAACTCCGACATCGAAGCCGAGGATCGCGAAGTGGAACGCCGGGAGATCGAGGATCTGGACGGCGTTGTCCCTCTGCCGGGAGTTATCGAGTTGTTGAACAGTCTTCCTGCCGAGCGGTGGACGATCGTCACTTCGTGTACGCGGCCCCTGGCCTTGGTTCGTTTGCGGGCGGCGGGTTTGCCGACCCACACGAAGTTGATCACATCCACCGACATCACAAACGGCAAGCCGCATCCCGAACCCTACCTGAAGGGGGCGTCTCTGCTTGGCTATCCGGCCGCGGATTGCATCGTAGTGGAGGATGCGCCGGCTGGAATCCGGGCGGGCAAGGCTGCCGGCGCGCGGGTGATTGCGTTTCCCACCACAATGGATCGCCAGGAACTGCAAAACGCGAGGGCCGACTGGATTTTGCGCAATTGTGCCGACATCCGCGCAGCGAATGATGGCGGAGGGTTAATACTGACGCTCTCGGTATGAAGGGTTTGCTGGTTCCGCAATAGCCATTTACGTCTGCCGTCCGCTCAACTAGAATCCTGTGTTCCTCAGAAGCTGCCCGGAGATATCCAGCGCCGGGCGGTTGGCGCGTCCAGAATCGCATACAGGCAGGATCCCGTGATCATCGGTGTTCCGAAAGAAAGTTATCCAGGAGAGCGGCGGGTTGCGCTCGTGCCGGCGATTCTGCCGACGCTGACCAAGGCTGGTTTCGAAGTTCACGTCCAGGCAGGAGCGGGAATCGAGGCGGGTTACCCCGACTCCCAGTACGCGGACAAGGGCGGCAAGATCGTCGCGGATCGGCAGGCGATCTTTGGTGCCGCCGACATTATCGTCCAGGTTCTCTGTTACGGATCGAACGACCTTACCGGCAAGCTGGATGTGCCGTTGTTCCGCCGTGATCAAATCTTGGTCGGGTTCCTCCGTCCCTTCGGTTCCCGCGAGATTGTGCAGGAGATTGCTCAGTCGGGTGTCACGTCGTTTTCTATCGAACTGATGCCGCGTACCACCCGCGCCCAGAGCATGGACGCGCTCTCCTCGATGGGGACCATCTGTGGATACAAGGCGGTGCTGATGGCCGCCGATTCGCACCCACGCATCTTTCCCATGCTGACGACGGCGGCCGGAACCATAACTCCGGCGCGCGTGTTTGTCATTGGCGCAGGAGTCGCCGGTCTGCAGGCAATCGCAACGGCGCGCCGGCTGGGGGCCGTGATCTCCGCCTATGATTTGCGGCCTGCCGCCAAGGAACAGGTGCAAAGCCTAGGCGGACGATTCGTCGAACTTCCCATCGAAGCCAAGGATGCGCAGGACGCCCGCGGCTATGCTCGCCCGCAAGACGAAGACTTTTATCGCCAGCAGCGCGAACTGCTGGGCAAGGTTGT
>PMCH01000314.1:0-7408 GCA_003154055.1 Acidobacteriaceae bacterium | reverse complement strand
CCTTATCACGCCAGCCAGATGTACTCCCGGAACATCACCGCGTTCCTGACGCATCTGATCAAGGATCAAAAGCTGAACTTGAACATGCAGGACGAGATCGTCCGCGAGACGCTGGTGACGCGCGGCGGCGAAATCGTCCAGCCGCGGGTGCGGGAGTTTTTTGCCTTGCCAGCGCTGGTCACGCAAAGTTGACCTGCCTACATTTCGACCGGAGGAGAGATGTCGAGTTCGTCGAACCTGATTAACGCACTTTTCATTTTCATGCTGGCGGGATTCATCGGATTTGAAGTGATCCGGCGGGTCTCCCCCCTGCTGCACACGCCCTTGATGTCCTTGACCAACGCTCTGGACGCGATCGCTGTGGTGGGCGCCATTGTGCTGGTCGGGGAGCATAAGAGCTCACTCTCGGCAGTGCTCGGCTTTATTGCCGTGGTCGCCGCCACCAGCAACATTGTCGGCGGCTTTCTCATCACGGACCGCATGTTGAAGATGTTCAAATCGAGCCGCACCGCACCCAAGCCATGACATCCGAACTCGCAGGCAGCCAGATCATCATCGAGATCGTGTATCTGATCGCGAGTGCGCTCTTCATCTTCTCGCTGAAGTGGATGAGCTCGCCAACCACTGCCCGGCACGGCATTTGGGCGGGCGAAGTGGGCATGCTGCTGGCGATCGGGGGCACGCTGCTGCGCTACGGCATCGTTGACTACCGGCTGATTGCCATCGCGCTCGTGCTTGGCACTATCATTGGTATTCCGCTGGGGCGCGTGCAGATGACCGCAGTCCCACAGCGAACCGCCCTCAGTCACGCGTTCGGCGCGTTGTGCGTGACCCTGGTCGGCTCGGCGGAGTTCTATCTCCGCTCGCCCGATATCTCGCGATTCATGATGTCGGTGCTCTCCATCGAGGTCATCCTCGGCGGGCTGACCGTGACCGGAAGCCTGATGGCAGCCGGGAAGCTGCAAGAAATCCTGCCGCAGCGGCCGCTGACTTACAAAGGGCAGAACTTCGTCAATTTTCTGCTGCTTGCGGTGGCGGTGGCGATCGCGGTCTTTCTGGTGCTACATCCGGGAACCAGGTCGCTGTTCCCATTCATGATCCTGATCGCGCTTGCTTTTGGTGTGCTGCTGATTATTCCGATTGGCGGCGCGGACATGCCGACCGTCATCTCGCTGTTGAACGGTTATGCCGGATTGTCGGCGGCTGCCATGGGGTTTGTACTCGACAGCAAGCTTCTGATCATCGCCGGTGCGCTCGACGGCTCCTCCGGCCTCATCCTTTCCATCATCATGTCGAAGGCCATGAACCGGTCGTTCACCAACGTGCTGTTTGGCGCCTTTGGGCAGGTGCAGGCTGCTGCGGCTGCGGGAGAGGAAGCCCGGCCGGTACGCAGCGCGACCGCGGAAGAAGCAGCCGCGATTCTTTCCGCCGCCAACAAGGTCATCATCGTGCCCGGCTATGGCATGGCGGTGGCCCAAGCACAACATAAGGTACGGGAGTTGTACGACGCTCTTACCAAACGCGGGGTGGAAGTGAGGTTTGCCATTCACCCAGTGGCGGGACGCATGCCCGGGCACATGAATGTGCTGCTCGCGGAGGCTGACATCCCTTACGACCGGTTGGTGGAAATGGATGAGATCAACGGCGACTTCCCTCAGACCGATGTAGCGCTGGTGATCGGCGCCAATGACGTGACCAACCCGGCGGCGCGTACCGACGCTGCCAGCCCCATCTACGGCATGCCCATCCTCGACGTCGACAAGGCTCACACCGTGATGGTCATCAAGCGCAGCATGAATCCGGGCTTCGCCGGTATTGATAACCCGCTCTACTACCTGGATAACAACCTGATGCTCTTTGGGGACGCGAAGGTTTTCGTGGGGAGTATTGTGCGGGAGCTCAGCGGGGGGCACGGATAATTGTTAAGTCACGGTCAGGCTGGTTGGGCGCGACCCAGGAAAAAGATCAGGCGGGCCGCAACCATGCGAGGGGAAATTCGCATTGCTCCGGACCCGCCCTGTAATTATGCCGCTTTCTTCTGTTGCTGCCTCAGCCGTGCCCAGCGCGCCTTCTGAGCGAGAGAAATCCTTCTGCGTCCGGCTGCAGAAAGAATGCGTTTGGGTCTGCCTGCGCGTCCTGCATAAGACAGACCATTGGTCTTGGTGAGGCTCTCCAGTACATTAATTGCTTCGGAAAGCTTTTCGACTTGTTTCTGGGCCTGGCGACGGTCTTCGCGAAGCCGCGACAGAGCCTGGGTGATATTGGTCATCGATAACCCCCTCGGGTAACAACTGCGAGCATTGTAGTCATAACTGACCGCTTGTGCCACAAAGAATGCAGTGACAAGACGTCTTACTTGAGCGGGGAAGATGATCCAAGGACACCTCGAAAAGCCACGCCAGCCGCGGCCCCTCAGCCCAGAGGCGGCAACAGGCTGGACGTCCCCAGAAGAAATAGAGTGCCCACCGCCAGGCTGTAAATCGCAGTGAAAGCGGTGACTGCAACCCGGAACCTGGGCAGCTGCGAACTGAAGCCGAACAGTCCAACGGCCGCCGCGGCCATCACGGTATTCATGGCCAGCAGGCCGGCGAGAAACATGCTCAATCCGAGAAACCCCTTGCTGACCCCGCCGAGATTAGCGGCGAGAAGAAAAATCATCAACTGGCTGGGGGTTTCCGCACCCAGTCCGTGCACAACCCCGATCATGAGGACAGTCCGGGAATCGTAGTTCACGCCCGCGCGGGCAGGGGCTGGGACTTCGTGATTGTGCCAGTAGCTCTTCAATTTCCAATGGAGCCAGCCGAGCGCGCCCGAAAGAACCTGGAAGCGGTTGCGGGGCGTGGCGTTCCCGGTGAACAACGATCCCAGAACGTAAGCGCCGAGAATCACCAGGGTGAGTCCCACCAGTCGCTCGGCAATGCGGTCCACGCCGTGGGGAAGGGAAAGCTGGAAAAAAATCACCACGCTTCCCAGTGCAGCGACCGTGATGGCGTGTCCCAGGGCGTACAGAAGGCTCAGTCGCATGGCGCGCATGCGGTCGGTCTGCACGCTGGTGATGTCGGAAATGGCCGCGATGTGGTCATAGTCAAAGCCATGCCGGAACCCGAGAATGGCGGCGGAAGCGAGCGCGAGATGAAGAGTCGGGAATGCCATCACGGGTCGTTACACAGGGATCGTGAGTTGTTCATTGTTCCACACGAAAGGAAGAATCGGAAATCCCAACTGCGCGCCGCTTCTCTCAGCAATTCCTTGGCCCTCACCGCGAAGGAGCGGGGCGATCGGCGTCGCTCCGTCGAGCACCCGCAAGAGAACGAAAAATGCAAGCTGGGCCCTTCCCGATTCTGTGACCACGGTACTCTTCGGCGATTACTCCCGCGGGAACCCGTCACGTCAATCTACCGGCCCCGACCTGGGAGTGTTCCCAAAATGTACTGTCCCCCCTTGGAAGAAAAGCGGCTACAATAGGGCGCAATCCCCAATCGGAGGTCGCTGTGAAGCTCAGGCATTTTTGTGGCGCTGTCGCAATTTGTTGGGCGAGTTTATTTCTTCTGGTAGCCAGTGGCTGGGCCCAGGAGGCCGTGAATCCGTTTCGCATCGGGCTTCCCCAAGACTGGACCCAGCGCCATATCATTTTCAGCCGGGATGGCTTGCAGAGCCACCCAGAGCTGGTGGGCAAGGAGCCCCGCATTGCGCATAGTGCGATGCAGCGCTGGCGGAGCACCCGTCCGGATTTCAATGCCGCGGGCAGCACTGTGAACTTGGCGGCTCCCCAGCGGGATTGGAATGTAACGATGGGCGGCCGCCTGGCTGCCAACATGTTTCCCGCAAAATATTCCTTTGATCCGGCAGCCGCGCCTGATTGCACCAATGACTACGTGGTGTTCGCCCTGAACGTCGCGGGCCTTACCGGCGGCCGGGCGAATTTTGTGGGCTTCAACAATCTTTATGTGGGCGCTGGTGGGCTGTGTGGCGCCGGCCCGGCCCCCAATACAATGTTTGCTTATAACACCACCACGGTTGGCGCAGGCCGGATTGCGACTTCGCCGATCCTGTCCGCGGACGGCAAGAAGATTGCTTTTGTGGAAACCGGCGCGACCTCGTCCGTATTTCATGTGCTCACCTGGGCAAGCGGGGCTGGAACGATCGCAGCCTCGGTTGTGCCCGCCTCCATGACCTCGCTCACCTATGCGGCGGCAGCGCCGAATACCCGTTCCTCACCCTGGGTGGACTACACCACCGACACCGCCTATGTAGGAGCTGATGACGGCAAGATCTACAAGATCACCGGTGTTTTCAAGGGAACGCCCGCTCTAGCGGGCGGCATATGGCCGATCACGGTGAGCGCGAATATTCGCGTGACCGCCCCCGTACTCGACAATCGGCTGGGCCTGGTGTTGGTCGGCAGCCAGAACGGTACCTTCTACTCGATCAACACCACGAGCGGCGTCGTCAAGTCTCTGGTTGTCGGCCGGAGTGGAGGCACAAACCCCGGCATCCTGGCGGCTCCCATCGTGGACGTCACCAATGGCACCAGTTTTGTGGTGAGTTCGAATGACGGCACCTCGGGCGTTTTAGTCGAGGTGGATACGGCGACCATGACGGAGTTGGCGAAGGGCCGTGTCGGGATTGCTTCCAAGTCGGGCACGGCAATCAGTCTTTACGAACCTGCTTTCAGCAACGACTACTATAACGATCCCACGACTGGAGTAGTCCGCCTTTGCGGAACCGGGAACGTCGCCGATATCTCGCCNNACCCCGGTTTTTTCGGCCCAGCTCCTCACCTCCACGGCAGCGCGCTGCACGGGATGGACGGAGTTCTTTAACCCGAATGTAGGCGCCGCCCCTGGAACTGACTTTTTCTTTTTCGGTCTGACCGCGGATTGTACCGGCCCCGGGACCTCCGGTTGCGTGGTCGCCCGCAACTCCGACCTGTCCGTCAACACAGCCGATGTCACCGGTGGCCCGAGTGGCATTGTGGTGGATAACTTCAGTACTGCCGGGCAGGCNNCGCAGCTCCGATGAAACGGCGCTGCGGCCGGGCCTTTTTCGCGGGGTCGAGTTCCCAACTACTAGTATTCGTTGCTGATCTGCCAGCCCTTTTCGTTTTTCACCACGGACACGGCCACTCTGGTCGGAGCGGCATGGTAGAAGTTCGCGCCGTACTTGCTGATGAGTGTCGAGCGGTCCCAGGTGTTGAACGCTTTCACCGCCGGGCCGGCGGCGTCGAACAGTTCGCCGGCTTTGGTCGTCTCCCACTTCCAGGAGTACTCGACCGTTGCTTGAGACGGGCTCACCATGGTGATGCGGCCGATCTCCAGCAGTTTTCGATAGGCCAGCGGAACCGCGTACTCGTCATTCCCGTCCTTGCTGGATGACGTTTTCACTCCTGTGATTTCGTTCAGGAACGCTTTCCCCTCGGGAGTCAGGGAGACCGGTGTTTTCCCGCTGGCTTCTTTGCCGACGCGGATGTACCCGGCCTTTTCCAGCAGCCGATAGTGCGGATCGCGTGGTTTCTCGTCCACGCTGCTCTTGATCGTTCCGGTTTGGAAATGGAGCATAGCCGGCCCCTGGGTATCGAGGGATGCCAGTACCACCGGAGCGGCCTCTGCCGTGGCCAGGACCCTTCTGCTCTGGGCCACGAAATACAAAGACACTCCCACGATCGCGATGATCAGACTCACGATCAGGAGCAACGGGACAATCGATGATTCCTTCTTTTCCATCTCCAGCTCTTGCTCGAACATGGCATCCTCCAAAGGCAGGTCGGGCTTTCGTCAGCGGAAAGCGTTTCGCCTCCATTCTCCGCCCGCGCGCCTCTCCCCTGTGTGACGTGGCTCACAGAGCCGTGTTGGGGAAGTCACTCGCGAAGTTCCGAGGGGGCTGCAACCTGTTTCACCGTNNGCTGGAAGGAGAATTGCGCAAGGCAGCGTGGGGCACGGTGTTTCTCGGGCAATGAAGAAAGCAAGATTCAGCATGACTTTCGCGACAGTGGCGCTGCTCACCGTTTTCGGGGGGATTTTGGGCTGGTGTGCGACACCCGGAATTTCGCGCGTCGATCTGGACCGGGCGCCGCTCGCGCTACGGGAACAGCGTTTGCGCCGCGTGCCCGTGCACGCCTCCGAGTTTTCACCGTTGGCCGAACCGCTGGCGCTGCCGCGCTGTGGCGCCAGCAGCCCTCCCGAGGCACTGGCCACTCCTGACCCTTTGCTGAAGATCGAAAATGCGGATCAGCGCGTACGCGTGAGCTTCATCGTCGGCGCGGATGGCCACGTCTATAGCCCGTTCATCATGGACAGTGGCGGTCCCTCGGAGGACCAGGTGGTACTCCATGTGGTGAAGCGCTGGCGGTATCGTCCGGCGTTGTGCAACGGCGTCCCTACCGACTCCGAGGCGCGCGTGCTTTTCAGCAGCCGCTGATCTTCCCCGTAAATCCGTTGGTGTTGCAAGAAACGGTATCCCGGCTTTGACGAATCTCCTACAATGGCGACGGATGAGGATTTTGTGAGTCCAGAGAAACCCATGCCTCAAGAGCCACCCAGCGATCAGCCCGGCGAGGTTCGAGAAAATCTCGACCTCGAGGAGTTTTTTCAGCGGCTCCCGTCGAACTTGCGCTGGCCGAAGCCCAACGAAGAAATGGTCGCGGCGGCGGTGGAGGCAGTCCAACGATTGTCGAGTAACGCCGGGGCCAGCGAACCCGCCGGCCAGATGGCACTTTCAGACCGTCCTGACACGGACCGCGTTTCTTGCGCAGGGTGCATGCAGCCCCTGGGGGAGGGGGTGGGCTTTTGCGGACATTGTGGTCTGCCCGTCTCCGCCGCAGCGTCTGGGGCCTCTACCCAGGCACGTTCGACCGACAGCGGCCAGCATCACTATCATCATCACTATCACCATTTCGTTCCCGCGCAGGGGGCCGGGGCACTCTGGCCCAGCGCGGAGGCCGGCTCTCCCGCGGCGCCAGCCGCGCGTCCGTCTGCCACGTCTGGGAAGAGCGCCACGGGCAGCCGCGCCGAACAGGCTGCCCGCCAGCTCGTGCAGGACTGGGCGCAGGCCTGCAACACCAAGCATCTGGACGACCTGCTGGAACTCTACTCGGCCGATGCGACGGTGATTCGCTCCAACATTCCTCCCGTGCGCAGCCTGCCCGCAATCCGGGAGTTCTTGTTCTCCTTGCTGGAAGCGGGATTGGGAGACGTGGAGATGGAATCGCTTCGGACCGAAGTGCTGGGAGAGATTGCGCTGGAACTGGGGCGCTGCAAGATGCTGGTGCCGCTGGCGATGGGAAAGCGGCGCGAGGAACGTGGCAAGTACCTGGTGGTCCTGGTTCGCCAGCCCGCAGGCGCGTGGAAGATCCTCGCCGATTGCTGGTCGAGCGACCTGGCAGTGAGCACGTCAACGCCGCCCGAAACCG
>PMCH01000152.1 GCA_003154055.1 Acidobacteriaceae bacterium | reverse complement strand
GCGGCCAGCAGGGCGAGCAGGCGCAGGATCTCTTCTTTCTCGGCGTCGTCCTTGAAAATGAAGCGCACTCCCATGCCAAATCCAGGATGGACGGCGAGCACCTGGCCGCTGATCTTGAATTTCATCTCCGTGGTACGGACGACGATTTCCACCCCCGCCTGGCCGATGAGCGGACTCGGCATCTCGACGTAACATCCACCCTCGCTGATATCGGAAAGCGTGCAGCGATTGGGCACGGTGCTGCCCGCGCGATAGACCTCCGCTCCCAACTTGCAGGCGGCGCGGAGTTCTCCGCGCCGGTTGCCGGCATTGGCGGGAAGGCCGACTCCTCGTGCTTCGGGCTTGGGTGCGGGTTGGGGAAGTACCGGCGCGGCCGATTTGCCCGCCTGGTTTTGCGCCTGGCGGAAACTGTTTTGCAGCAGCCAGGCCTGCATCAGGCGGCGCGAGGTCTGGGGCACATCCACAAATCGGATGCCGGTGCGACCGCTGGAATCCTGCCAGGCCACTTCCCCGGAAAGGCGCACCATCTGCGGCTGGCCGGGAAGGGCAAATTGAAAATAGACCTTGCATGCCGGCGGAAGGCGGCGCTCACTCTGCAGGGAGGTGCCGCCGTCACCCAGATCGAGGAGGGTAGCGCGCTGGTCCTCCGCTCCGGGATGATCGAAACTCGCCGGTGTATTCATTGGAATTCTGGGAGCGCGCCGCCGCTCTCGCCGCATCAGGCCGCGCGCGGCCCTCAGGCTGAGGCGGGTGCGTTCGGGTGAGAGCGGGCGGTAGAGCACGAAATTCGCGCCCAGTCCAAACACCGGGCGCGCGCTGTATTCGCCATCCACAATGGCAATCAGCAGCGCCGCGCGGTTCTTGCCCAACTGGCGCAGTTTGGCAAGAAAGTCCTGCGAACTCTGGTCGGCGTGGTAGTCGAGAATGACCGCATCGAACTGCTCTTCGTCCAACCGCCGCAATCCGTCCGAAATCGAGGCGACGTGCTCGGGGACGACCCCCATCTCGGGAAGAATATGAGTCAGGATGCTGGCCGAGTTTTGATCGGAGCATACCAGGAGGGCGCGCAGATCCATGATGTCAGCATCCTAGGGGCGGGGCGGTACCCTCGACAAGTTACCGGTGTCATCCCCTAACTTTAGTCATCTGGAGTTTCCTTACCCCGCGGCATAAGCTATCCCTGCGTTGAGAGATCTGGCAGGACCGGACCTCGATCAGGAAGAGTGAGCAATGGCGGCGAAAACCGGAACTTGGCTGATTCTGCTCGGTGGCTTTGTAGTATTCGTCGGCCTCTGTTTTATTCCTGCCGCATTCGGCCCCAGCCCCGAGAAGTCCTACCTGGGAGCGGGATTCGCGATTTTCGCCACCGGCGCGCTCCTGGCAGCCACGGGACTCTACGTCAAAGCGCGTACGCTGGCGGGCCTGACTCCAGTGGCCGCGTCGGCCAACGCGAAGCGCTCGCGCAAAGCCAGTTGCGATCGCTGCGGCAAGAACGAGCCCGCCGTTCAATGCCGCGTGCACCAGATTCACCTCTGTTCTGATTGCCTGAGCGAACACTACGACTTTCGCTCCTGCGCCTACATCCCCAGTACGCGACGGGCGGCCAGTGCCCACGCCGCGGGCGCCTAAACTTTTGTAACCCTCCGCCGGTTACATCACGAACGGACAGTGGGCAGAAGTGCTGTGTACCCCGGTACTTTGACGCCCCTCCCTACTGTTCCTACCATCAACATATTCAGCCGAACGCTACGGGTGTTTCCGCGACTGGGAACAGAGCGCGGCTGATGATGTTTGTAGAAGACCACAAGGTCGAGGGCAACTGCGAGTTCCGCTTTTTGCAGAGGTAGAGAAGAGCATGAGAATGAATAGGTCGTATGACACCCGCCGGCAGAGCGGCTTCAGCTTGCTGGAAATGATGATGGCAGTAGCGATCCTGATGATCGCTTCGGCCGTCACCTTCATGAGCCTGCAACCGGCCCTGAGGCAACAGCGGGTCACCAATTCTTACAACACCGTGCTCTCGGCGCTGCGGCAAGCCCGCGACAATGCGGTGGCCCAGCGCACTTCCTACTCCGTAACTTTTGATCTCAGCGCAGTTCCCCACACGGTCACAGTCGCGCCCACGTTCCCTGGCTTCCAGGGCGCCCTGGCTCCGGTTACTTACTCCATCCCCAACGACGTGAGATTCGATAACGAACCCGGCATCCCCAACACTAACCTGACCACTCCCGATCGTTTCGGAGTCGGCGCCAACCCGGTGGACTTCGGGTACACCGGACAGGGAGTGGGACTGGGCGGATTGCGAGTGATTTACTTCTGCCCGGACGGCTCGGCCCAGGATGCAGTGGGCGGCATAGGCCAGTGCAGCGGTAACTGGAATAACGGGGTGGTCTACATCGCTCGCCCCGGAGAACTGCTGAGTTCTCGCGCGATCAGCGTGTGGGGTGCCACCGGTCGTATTCGCGGATGGCGCCTGTACACCGGAGGAGGTGCGAATTGGCAAAGACAGTAGGCGTCGCAAAGAAAACTATGGACCGCAGCCGTCGCCAGCAGCGCGGATTTTCGCTGCTCGAAGTGGTGATCTCGATGGCCGTGCTCACGGTGGGCTTGGTGAGCCTGCTGGGCGTGTTCGGCATGGCCATGGCCGCCAGCCAGACCAGCCAGGAAGATATGATCGCGAAACAACTGGCCAATGAGTCCCTGGAGGGCGTCGTCACCGCCCGCAACACGGCCCAGGCTCAGTGGGACTCCATCCAGAACGCCTCCAATGGGGGCATATTCCTGGACGGCTTCCAACCCATCTACCTGGCCGGAGGCGATGGAATATTGGGCACGGCCGACGACGTCACGACCGGCCAGTACCAGACTCTGGTCGGGCCTGGCGTGGATGGAATTTATGGAACGGCGGACGACGAGCAGCAGCGACTGACCAACTACCAGCGGCAGATCCAGATTCTGCCGGTGGTGGACAACAACGGCCAGATTGTTGCCAGTTTGCGTTCGATTAATGTCACCGTGCAATACAACACCCCCCGGATGCGCACCCCCAAGACGTATGTACTCACGTCTTTGATTTCGCAGTATCGATGATTTCGCAGTATCGATGAAAGAGGAGATATGCGCC
The DNA here is from genome assembly GCA_003154055.1 of Acidobacteriaceae bacterium. Taxonomy (GTDB): domain Bacteria; phylum Acidobacteriota; class Terriglobia; order Terriglobales; family Acidobacteriaceae; genus Acidiflorens. The sequence continues at coordinate 4,083 of PMCH01000152.1, read as the reverse complement.
GCTTATCCAAGACTCGCCAATGCGGTTTCAGCTTGCTGGAAATGATGGTTGCCCTGGCTCTTGGGGCCATCATTCTGTCGGCCGCAGTGGGGCTCTACACCCGGGCAGTGAGTGCCACATGGTCGGTTTCCCAGCGAACCGAGTTGCAGCAGGACTTTCGCGCCGCCTCCAACATGCTCACCAAAGACCTCAGCATGGCCGGCTCCGGACTGGGTACCAGCGTTCAAATCGCGCTGCCCTCGGGTGCTGGGACACAGCGCCCGGTCTATGGTTGTGACCAGACTCCGATCTGCTACATCAATGGCGGATCGGTTGCGTATCCCCTGCAGGGAGCCGTGCCCTATCTCTACGGACTTATCCCCGGCTGGCGGTTTGGACCGACCGTCAATGCTGCCGCCGGAGCGACCGACATCGTCACGGTGGTCAACTCCGACACGAATTTTCTACTCAACTGTTACAACGCGACGGTAAATGCCGCCGGAACCGCGGTCACGTTCCTGGAAGTCACCTTTCCTACGCGGCCGGCGAATTGCGTGATTCCGCCGCCCCTGCTTCAGCCCCAGGCCATCAATGATCCAGCGGTTGGACTCACGCCTGGCGACCTGATCCAGTTTCAGGTGACGGTGGGGGGAGTCAGTTCGTCGATCATCGGCGAAGTCACGAATGTGACGCTGGTCTCCAATGCCCCTCGTACCTATACCGTCGCTTTCGCGACCGGCGATCCGCTGAAAATGAACCAACCAGCTGCCGCCGCTGGCAGCCTGGGGAACGTCAGGAATGCCACCGGCTTCGCCAACAGAATCTTCGTCAACACTTACTACATTGATAACACCATCGATCCGCCGCGCCTGATGCGGCAGGTCAGCGGCCATTCGCCGGTGCCGGTGGCGGAAGGCGTTGCCTTCCTGCAATTCAGCTATGACCTTTATGACTTCAACACCGCACATGTTCTGGTCAATCAGCCGGATGGTGGAGCGTCGCAGGGTCTGACCCCCAGCCAGATCACCAAAGCCAACATCCTGCACATGAGCATGCGAAGCACGATGCATGGCGTGAAGGGGTATCAAGGGCTGGACTTGCAGACCTCAGTCAGCACGCGTGATCTGACGTTCAACAATAGCTATCCCCTGGCGCCGTAAAAGGGCGCAGATACTGGGAACCGAAATCGGAAGGTTCATAGGAGCTACACCATGAGGGGCAAGACACTTGGTTCACGAGGATTCACGCTGATCGCATCCATGCTGATGATGCTGCTGCTGTCCGGCATAGCGATTGGTCTGCTGATGATGGTGAATACCGAAGGCAAAGTGGGCGGGGCCGACGTGCAGAACAACCTGGCCTACCACAATGCCGAGGGCGGCATTGAACAGATGACCGCGGACTTGGCGGCGGCGTTCCAGAACGCCCAAGCGCCGCGGGCGAGTGATATCTGTGCTCTCAGCGCTCATCAGCCCGTCATTGCGGGTGTGACCTGGAAACAGTATTCGGTCCAGCCGGCTTCCGGTTGCGCAGATCCGATGCAGCGCAGTTATGGCCAGGTTCAGTCGGGACCGAGTCAGGGTTTGTATGCGCAGCTCATCCCGGTGAACATGCTCGCCACCGCGGCCGAGCCCAGCGGCCAGGAAGTCAGCATGATGCGCACCGCGCAGGTGGCGCTGATTCCGGTGTTCCAGTTCGGCGTGTTTTGCGACGGCGATTGCTCGTTCTTCAGCGGCCCGAATTTTGACTTCGCCGGGCGTGTCCATGTCAACGGCGACTTGTACCCCGAAGTTGGCGGCGGCAGTACCCTCACTTTTCACGACCGGTTGACGGTGTACGGCAATGTGGTTCGGACCCGACTGGCCAACGGCTTCACTACCGCCACTCAATACAACGGAACGGTATATATTCCGAAAGGCGGCGGGGGCTGCGATGCTGGCATGCCGAACTGCCGCGCACTGGCGATGACGGAGGGCAGCATCACCGGGGCCGGCGGCAATCCGCCGCAGTCTCCTCAGAATCCAGGCTGGCCAACTCTTTCCGTGAGCACCTACAACTCCGAGATCCTCGACGGCAATTACGGACAGCCGGGCGGCACGGGAGCCAAGAAACTCGCGCTTCCGTTTGTGAACGGCACCACGTTCGCGTATGAGATCATCCGCCGCCCGCCGGCGGGTGAACCGGCTGGTTCGGCGCTCGGCCAATCGCGCGAATACAACATGGCTCAGATCCGCGTGCTCCTGTCCGACGATCCCGCTGATCTTCCCGGCGGTGCGGCGGATGCGAACAATATCCGGCTCGCCAACTTCGTGAATCCGGGTGTCGATTACAGCCGGGGAGTACCGCTGACGGGTGGCGCGGCGACCACGAGGACATATTTTGCGGAAGGCACCACGGCAGCAGCGGTGAAGGACACAACCGGGGCGGCCGCATGCTTAACGAACGCACAGTTGGCGGCACTGCCTTTAGACTGGCCGGCGGCTCCGGCAGCGGCTCCGGCGGGTGCTCAGACACTTCAGCCGATTCCTACCGCTCCCTTGATCCCGGCCACACCGGGCACATGGAACTTGCTCGATGGTTATTTGCGGGTGGAATACAAGGACGTGGCGGACAACTGGAACCCGGTCACGCGCGAGTGGTTGGAACTGGGATTTGCCCGCGGCACAACCCCACCCGTGGCTCCTGGTAGCAATCCCATCCATCCCAACGCAATCTTGATCCTCCAGCAACCGGCCGATCGCAATGGCAACGGCGCGGTTGACGCGGCGGGCGCCGGATGTAACGGCGCGACACCAAACCCGCGCCCGGCAGAGCTGCAAAACGATGCCACGACTGGAAGCCCGTACTTTGGCACCAGCGCACAACCCACCTCGTTAACTCGGACCAACTGGTATCCGATCAATTTCTATGACGCCCGCGAAGGGGAAGTGCGTGACACCAACCGGAACGATAATACCGGCACAGCCAACGGCGTGATGAACGCGGTCGAATTGGACGCAGGCAACCTTAAGAGATGGCTGTCCGGCGCCATCGGGGCAAGCGGGGGAAATGTCGACTTCCTGGCCCAGAATGGCTACGTTCTATACTTCTCCGATCGCCGGGGAATGCTGCCCAATCCGAACCCACCGTGTTCGGGTGCGAAATGCGGCGATTCGGGTCTGGAGGACACGATCAATGCCGCCAGCGCCAACGGCGTCCCGGATGGCTTGCTGGACCCCATCCCCCCGGGCAAATCGTTTTCTCCTGAGGACGTCAATCAAAACCTGGCGGATGACAACTACGGCGCGGCTAATCTTGGGCTCGGCTTCTATAACTTGCCCGCCAACGCTGCGAATAACATCAACGCGAAGATTATCGCCGTCAACCCCGATGATCCCTATGCGGCTGGTAACGCCGGCAACCGGATCCTGGTCCTCGCTTCGACCGGGCGAAAGAACTGGGTCAGCGGCGCGCGCCATGTGCTGAAACTGGTGGACGCGGGCTACGGAAACGTGCCCGTCCGGACCGACACCAATCCGCCCAGCGGGGGCTTTACGGTTGCTTCCGAGAACCCGGTGTACATCCAGGGCAACTACAACTCTGACGCCACGGACCCGGCATGGGGTGGCACTCCTCAGCCGGCGGACGACCAGACCAAGCATTCCGCCACCGCCATCATCGCCGATGCGGTGACTTTCCTGTCCAACGCCTGGCAAGACCGGAACAGCATGTTGGGCGTAACAACCACAACCGCCAACCGGACCGCCAATAACACCTGGTATCGCGTGGCGATCGCCGGCGGGAAGAACATGAATTTCCCTCAACCGATCTGGGGCGCTTCTCAAGACTTCGGTACCGACGGAGGGGTGCACAACTTCCTGCGCTACCTGGAGAACTGGGGCGGACAAACCCTGTGGTACAAGGGTTCGCTGGTCAGCTTGTACTACGCCACCTATGACACCGGAGTGTTTAAGTGCTGTACGACTGTATACTCGCCACCAACGCGTAACTACAGTTTCGATTCAGACTTCACCACTCCCAGTGGTCTGCCGCCCGGAACACCACTGTTCCGCGATGTGGACAACCTAAGCTACCGGCAACTCTTCACTACCCGCACCAACTAGT
>PMCH01000138.1:11820-19680 GCA_003154055.1 Acidobacteriaceae bacterium | reverse complement strand
CCGCCATCCGCGGCCATGGCCGGCGCCATCTGCGGTACCATCCCGGTCAGGCGCGTCAAACTGTTCTGCAGCCAGGGAGCGACCATCGAGCCCTGCACCAGATTTCTCTGGTTGAACGTGAGGTCCGGCGACTTCACGGTGGCGATCCATCCCTTTTCATAGGGATCGCGCAGGATGGTCTTCGGGTCGGTAATCGCATCTTTGTTAATGACCGTGATGACGCCCTCGATCGGCGAGACCAGGTCAATCACCGTGTCACCCGAGTGAATGGTCATCACCTTCTGTCCCTGGCGGACCCAGCGGTTCTCGCCAATGACGTCGACCCGGTCAATGCGCCCAATTAGATTGGCGGCAAAGCTGTCCAGTCCGATGCGGGCGTTGTCGGGGCCTTCCTTCACCATCCAGGTGTGTCCGGGATGGAAGCAGTAGCCCTCGGGGATCGACAAGCCGAAAGCGCGCTCCATTTTCGGGGTGGCGATGGGCGCGAGCGATGGCTGGGCGCGGACGACCACCTCCGGGGAAGGGGAGCGGAAGTAGCTGATCGTCAGGATCAGAAGAAACATCAGCAGCACAAACAGGATCGACATAAGCCCTCGCTTGGAACCGGCCGGCCTGAGAACGGTCGTCAGGCGCGCCTCGATTCACCCTATGTATATGCACGCGGATGCCAAAGAAAGGCCACATGCAGAATCAGAGAGTTAGGAAGAGTATCAATGACTTACGGATCGATGCGTTCCGCTCGCCCCAGCGTTTCGCTAGTGCGTTTTGCAGGGGCACTTCTTGGACAATGCCCCCAAGCCGGACAACCCATCACCACAGGGGACACAGGGGACCACGGGGGAAGCGAGAGATTCCAGGTTTTCCCCTGTGGTCCTCTGTGCCCCCCGTGGCGAAAGATCTCCCTTGCTAGAATCGTGGTGTTAACCATGCCCGACGATCCCACCACCCAGGAGCCGAACCGTCAGCAGGCCGAAGATCACTACTACGCCGCGCTGGACCTGGTTGCCGCAGGCCACGACGACCAGGCCGTCCTGGAGTACCGTAAGTCGCTGGCGACCGATCCCACCTTCACCGACGCCCTCCACGGCCTGAGCCGCGCCCTCCAGAACCTGAACCGTCTGGACGAGGCCATCGAAGTTGCCCAGCGCATCTCGGAAATCGATCCCGACGACGTCCTCGCCCACACCAGCCTGTCCATCCTCTATCAGAAAAAAGGCATGGTCCCGGAGGCCGAAGCGGAAGGAAACAAGGCGCGGGTCCTGGGGTGGAAGCAGCAGTTGAAGAAGGGGAGTCCCTAGAGCGTGTACCGGCGCAAGGGGTCTGAGCCCCAGCCCGGCGCGCCCGGATAGGGCTCTGTTTCTTGACTAACAAACTCAAATACGAGACGCTTATGCCCGCCGGGTTGGAAAGTGCTTGAGGGTGATGCGTGGATCCCACAATTTCGTGGCTGATTGGGGCGGCGGAACGGGGGGATAGTGCCGCTACCGAAGCGCTCTTTGGGGCGCTCTATTCCGAACTGCACCGGATGGCGAGGCGCGAACTCGCGCGCCGTGGCGGACCGGCAAGTATCAGCGCCACCACGCTCCTGCACGAGGCCTATCTGGCCATGGCCGCACGAAGTGGTCCGGAGTTCCCTGACCAAGCGCGATTCATGGGATACGCGGCGCGGGTCATGCGCGGGCTCATCATTGACCATGCCCGCGAGCGCCAAGCCCAGAAGCGCGGCGGCTTGTTCGAGATTACTTCGCTGGACACCGACTCCATGGAGAACGCGGTCGACCACCGGGAACTCACGCAAATCAGCGAAGCCCTGGACGAACTGGGGAATGTGGAGCCTTCCCTGGCCGAGATCGTCGACTTGAAGTTCTTCTGCGGGTTTTCGTTCGTTGAAATCGCCGCGATGCGGGACGTCTCGGAACGCACGGTACAGCGGAACTGGGAGAAGGCGCGTATCTTTCTGCACAGAAAAATTCGCGTTGACTTGCCGATCTGAGGATTTCATGTCTACACTCAGCCCCGATCAGTGGCAGTTGCTAAGCCCCTATCTCGACCAGGCGCTGGCCCTGGACGACGATGAGCGCGCCGCCTGGCTCGCCTCGCTCGGCGAGAAAAATCCCGAACTGGCCGCACAGTTGACCTCCCTCCTCGATGAGCATCGTATCCTCGCCCAGCAAGGCTTTCTGGAGAAGGGTCCCGCCATGCCGCCGAGTGGAGCAGGACTGGCGGGCGAGGTGATTGGTCCTTATACGTTGATCTCGCAAATCGGTCAGGGTGGAATGGGAAGCGTGTGGCTGGCCGAGCGCAACGACGGGCGCTTCGATCGGCGTGTAGCGGTGAAGTTCCTGAACATCGCGCTGGTTGGCCGTGGCGGCGAAGACCGCTTCAAACGGGAAGGCAGCATCCTGGGCCGGCTCGCGCATCCTCATATTGCGGAGCTGGTGGATGCGGGCGTCTCGGCCAGCGGCACTCCCTATCTCGTCCTGGAGCTTGTCGAGGGCGACCACATCGACCGCTATTGCGACCGGCAGCGGCTCGACGTGGAAGCGCGGGTTCGGTTATTTCTCGACGTCGCGGGCGCCGTCGCCCATGCCCATGCCAACCTCATTGTGCACCGCGACCTTAAGCCTTCGAACGTGCTGGTAAGCAAAGGCGGGCAGGTAAAGCTGCTGGACTTTGGCATCGCCAAACTGCTCGAGGGCGAGGGGCAGGACGGAGCCGCAACCCAGCTGACCGTCCAGGCCGGACGCGCCATGACGCCGGAGTACGCGGCGCCGGAGCAAATAACCGGCGCGCCGGTCACCACCGCCACCGATGTTTATGCGCTGGGCGTTCTCCTCTATGTGTTGCTTACGGGACAGCATCCGGCGGGCAGCGGCCCGCACTCGCCCGCGGATCTGGTGAAGGCGATCGTGGACACCGATCCGCGGCGCCTGTCCGACATCGTGACTTCGCCGAAGGCGGATGAGAAGACAACCACCGCCAACGCCACTCGGCGTACCACCACACCCGACAAGCTTCGCCGTTTGCTTCGTGGAGATCTCGACACGATTGTCGCCAAGGCGCTGAAGAAGAATCCGCAGGAACGCTACCCCTCAGTGACCGCCCTGGCGGAGGATCTCGGCCGATATCTGAAGCACGAACCCATCAGCGCGCAGCCGGACACACTGGCGTACCGGGCCGCAAAATTCGCGCGACGCAATCGCACAGCAGTTGCTTTGGCTGCGCTTGCCGTCATTGCCGCGGTCGCAGGACTGGTGGGCACGTTGATGCAAGCCCGTACCGCACGTGCCCAGCGCGACTTTGCTTTCCAGCAACTGGAACGCACCGAGGCGGTGAACGATCTCAACTCCTTTCTCCTGTCCGATGCGGCGCCTTCCGGCAAGCCTTTTACGGTGAACGAACTGCTGGCGCGCGCCCAGCACATCGTGGAACGGCAACATGGGAACGAGGCCAGTCGAGTGGAGTTGCTCATTTCCATCGGCGAGCAGTACAACACGCAGGACGAGGACGCGAAAGCGCGCCCGGTCCTCGATGAGGCCTACAGAATCTCCCGCGGGCTAACGGATCGCTCCACACGGGCGCAAGCATCGTGCGCCTTGGGACACGCTTTATCGCTGGCCGAAGACCCAAAACGAGCCGAGGCCCTCATCCAGGAAGGGCTTCATGAACTCCCCAGCGAACCTCAGTATGCTCTCGATCGAGTCTCCTGCCTGTTACATGGCAGCGCGGTCGCGCGCAATACCGGCGAAGTGCAGCAAGGGATTGCACGCGTCCAGGAGGCCCAGCGAACGCTGCAGCAGGCACCGTTCGACCCGCAGATGCGCAAGGTGCGAGTGCTCATGGATCTTGCCGAAGCCGATCGCGAAGCGGCGCAGCTCCCCGACGCCATTGACGCCTTTCAGCAGGCCTCGGTACAGCTTGCAGCCCTCGGCCGGGACGATACCGAGACTGCCGGTACGCTGTTCAACAACTGGGGTCTGGCTCTGAAACAGCTCGGCAGGCCACTGGAGGCGGAACGGCTCTTTCGCCGTGCCATCGATATCAGCCGGGCGGACCAGTCCGAGCAGGGTGTCTCGCCGATGCTGCTCAACAACTACGCTTCCGTTCTGGAGGACCTGGCGCGCTTCGACGAAGCTGCAGGATACGCCGAGCGTGCCTATGCGCGAGCCCGCCAGGCGGGCGATGAGGTCGTGATCAATCAGTCCTTGTTGGAGCGCTCCAGACTCTATCGCGCCCAGCACGATGTCTCGCGCGCGGCCGCCGCGCTGGCCGAGGTCGAACCTCGTCTGCGCAAGGCCCTTCCTCCGGGACATTATGCTTTTGCCGCGCTGCTCTCAGATCGTTCCATGTTGGAACTGGAGCGCGGCAACATTCCCTCGGCGATGCGGCTTGCCGATCAAGCCATCGAGACTCTGGAGGCGACCGTCAAAACCGGGAAAGCTGGGAGCAACGTTCTGCCAGCCTTCTATCAGCGTCGGGCCATGATCGAGCTGCAGGCCGCGCGTCCAGCGGATGCCAACGCCGACCTGTCCAAGACCTTGAGTTTTCTCCAAACAAACACGCCGCCAAACACTTTTTCCTACCGGACCGGCCGCGCCTATCTTTTCCTGGCCCGCGCCCTCAAAGCGCAGGGAAAGGATGACGAAGCTCGCGCCGCCGCCCGGTCTGCCGTCGAACACCTCCAGAGCGCGGCAGGCGCCGACCACCCCGATACCCGCAGCGCCCGGCAACTTGCCAGCCTCGACTCTTCCAGCAAATAACCACGCCGATCTTTCCTGAATCTTTTTTGTCGTCTTTTCCCCTCGGCTTCCGATTATCCCAGTAGAGCCCGCGTGGGGCGGGACCGTCTAAACCACCGAAATGGTCAAAGGAGACCACCATGAAGTATCAACCCGCAAAGTCTTTCGTCGCGATGTTGGCCCTTGTTCTGGGGCTACTGTGTACCCCATCCGCATCCTCACAAACCTTCAAGCTCGTAAAGACAAAAGGGGGAGCTGGCCTTGTCGCGGTCGCATCGGGAGGCACAAGCGTATGGGCGCTCTCCAACACTGGGGGTCACCCCTACGTTCTTAAGGGTAAGCAATTCGTATTGGCGAACAACGTGTCTCTCAGCCAAATCGCCGCAGGGGGAGGCAGTGCGCTCCAGGCGGATTCGGTTTGGGGGCTCGACACAGTAGGACACATTTACACGGCGGTCAAGAGCGGAACGACCTGGTCTTTTCCACAAGTTTCGGGCGCTCTCGATTTTGTCACGGTCGGTCCCGGCTATCAGGACAGTTGCCACCCCTACGAGGTTTGGGGACTGCATGCCGCCTCCATCTACCGATACAACTTCTGTGGAAAGAATTTTGACTTTGTGCCGGGATCCCTCGCCACCGTGGCGGTGGGCGGCGGTGGCGTCTGGGGGATCAACGGTAATACCGCGATCTTCAGATTCAACTTTTCGACTCTCCAATTCGATGAGGTACCGCCGGGAAGCCTGATGCAGATCACCGTTGGCCCCAACGGGGTTTGGGGACTCAACAGTAATTATCAAGTCTTCCAGTTCGACGAGAACGTCCAAAGCTTCTTTCAACTGCCGGGAACCCTCGTCCAAGTCCAGGCCGGAGGAAACGGAGTTTGGGCAATCAACATCCTCAGCGAGATTTTTCGCCTGGACCCGAGCACATCAACGTTTGTTCAGATTCCCGGCTCACTGACCCGGATCAGTGTTGGCAGCGGCGCTGGCGTCTGGGGAATCAGTGGCGGCAAGCAAGCCTACAATTTTTCCATGCCGTAGAACGTGCGCCCAGTTCTCGAAGTTGAGGAGTGAACGTTTTCTCTCAAGGGGTGGCTCCATAACCGCCACCACATTTTCGAGCGTTGTGTCGTCTTTTCTCCGCAGCTTCCGTTTAACCAGGTAGGGCCAAATGTGGGGCCGCCCGCAATCGAGAAACGAAGAACGAAGAATTGATCTTCCAGGAGAACATCATGAAGTTTTCTGCATATGCAGTGCTCGTACTCGCTCTTGTTGTGACCCTGGTTCCAAACCTCCATGGCCAGCAAAGGCAAACCGCAACCGCCCAAGTCGCGCCGAACCCAGACGCGCCCGATTTCTGTTCTCATCAATTCACCGTCGGTAGCGGCAACAACTCTCTGCAATATTGCGTTTCCGATAACGGCAACATCACCGCGCTGGAAACTCCTTTCGGACACACCATGATCGGTGCCGGAGGCGAAGGATACGGCCTCTGCCAGGAGTCTCCTGCGACCGAATATCACGACTACGCGTCCAGCATTAGCTCAAACTGGAATGCGGCGCAAATCTTGAGTAAGAGCGGCAGCACCATCAAGATCTCCCGCACTACCAGCGACGGCAACTGGACCCTGGTGCAGACCATCACCAAGGTCGCCGCCTCGACCTCGATCAAAGTTGTCATGGGGCTGACCAACAACCAGTCCGTGGACAAGGTCGCCTATCTGCTGCGCTTCGCGGACATCGACCCCGACGGTGACGCCACCCAGTCCAGCCTGGCCGGTGGTTCGGTCCAAAGCGCATGGAGCTGGGACTTCACTACGAATGCCTGGCACCGTGGCTTGCAGTTGCTGAATTCAACCAAGTCGCCGTTCGGCTATCAGCAGGGTTTTGCCTATGGCTTGAACAGTGGACCGAATGCCTGTGCCTTCGCCTTTAATGCCAATCCCAACGGGGTCGCAGGTGGCGGGGGAGCCAACACCTCGATCGGCTACGCCTATGCCGGCCCCGTCGCCGCTCATCAGACTCTTACTGTGACGATGACCTATCGCGGCACCTAGGCGGCGGCACCAAGAAACTTCCTTCGACTGGAGAAAATATGATCCGTTACATCGCGTTTCTCGTTGTCTCCGGGATGTTGATCGCCTGCCCACTGCTAGCCCAAGGACAAGTTGACAAGACCAACACGGGCCTTCGCCAGAACCTATCACCCGGCTATTGCGACTTCAGCTTCCAATCTGGGTCGAACAGCACATCCCTGTATTATTGCGTGGCGACAAACGGAAATATTACTTTTCTATCCACACCTGGCGATCATTCCCATCTGTTCTTCAGGGAAGGATATGGCATCTGCAATGAAAGTCCGGCTCAGGCATATTGGGACTATGCGGACGCAGGGGATAGCGGCAACTGGGGTGCGGCAACCGTACTGAAATTGACCGCGACCAGCGTTGTGATTGCCCGCACTACCGCGGACGGTGCCTGGACCCTGACTCAAACCATCAGCCTCGATCCGAACACGCCTGCGGTCAAGATCGTCATGGCCCTGAAGAACAACACTGCTATGCCTAGAGTGGCTTATCTGGTCAGGTATGCCGATGTGGATAGCGACGGTTCTTTCCTCAACAACTTCAGCGCCACGACCAACGGCGCGTTTAGCTGGAATGCCAGCATTCCCTTCGGCGCGAATTCCGGGTACGGATTGGAATTGCGCAACTTCGGGCAGCCGCACTTTGGCTACCTGCAGGGCTTCGCGCGCACTGTCTCCACCGGACCGAATCCGTGTGCTTTTGCCAGCGATTCGTCCGGCTCTCCCTTGACGGGCATCAACGGCTCAGTCGCTCTCGCCTACGTAGACTCCGTGGGTGCAAAAAAGACAAAAGCTGCCACCATAATCTACCGGGGAATGTAGACGAATCCGCTCAGTCGGCTGTTGCACGGCACGGCTGGGGCGGCCAGCAACGGGTGTGTCGAGGCTTGTAGGTAAAGCTTGCGCAGTAACAGCAAACCTCGCCGGAAACATGGCCAGAAACTAAGTAAGAAGGAGACGCTTCCATGAAGAAAAACAAAAAGTCGGCCTTAGCAGCCATCACACTGATGTTGATGTTTACCTTCGCTAGCGGCGC
>PMCH01000138.1:8492-11735 GCA_003154055.1 Acidobacteriaceae bacterium | reverse complement strand
GGTATCTTCCATCCCTTGCAGGTCCCCGGCGTTACGAACACGGAAGCCATGGGAAGTAACACTCTCGGACAGATCGTTGGCGATTACACCGACCAGGGCGGTACCGACCACGGATTTCTCTACGAGTCCGGTCACTTCACCACCGTCGATAACCCATTTTCCTCAGGGCCCACCACGCTGTATGACATCAGCGATTCTGGCGTCATGGTCGGCACCTGGATGAGTATTGGCGATACCCGTTTGCGCGGTTTGGCGGGCCCGGTTGGCTCCATGAAACCCGTGGACTTTCCCGGAGCCTTCCATACCGCGGTCCTGGGCGTTAACTCCGGCGGTGACATAGTCGGCTACTGGATTGCCCCCAACGCCACCTGGCCCGCCTTTCACGGTTTCCGGCCCAGCAAGGGCAGCTTGATCTCGCTCGACTACCCCGGCGCGCTCGCCACCGTCGCTTTTGGCATCAACGATAACGGGGATATCGCCGGCTGGTACTACACCGACGGCGGCAGCATCACGCACGGCTTTATCTATTCCGGCGGTTCCTTTCGGACCGTCGACGTCCCCGGCGCGGTCTCCATGGTATTGACGCGGATCAAGAACAATCTCCAGATCACGGGGGATTTTGTTGATACCGCTGGCGAAATTCATGGATTTTACGGCCATTAATCGTCGTGCTGCCACGCCACCTTCCTGCAAGGAGAATGACTTATGCCTACCAAGACGATCATCACAGCCATGAATACAGTGGCTGCTATCCTGGCTTCATGCACCTGGGCCGCCACGGCTGGGGCCCAATCGGCGTCCCGGCCGCCGATCATCCGGGCAACGGACGTTCTGGGAAGCAATCCGTTCTCCCGCCCGCGGTCCAATTCTCGGCCCGTCGCCGCGGTTACTCCAATGCCGGAAGACGCTGCGGCGCAGGAGCCCGCCAAGACGAAAGTGTACAAGTTTTCGAGCGTCGACTTTCCCGGTGCGGCACTGTCGGAAGTCACCGCCTTTAGCGGCGGAGTGAGCGTCGGTTACTACTACATCAATTCATTTCAAGACATGCAGGGATTTACGTTCAAAGGTGGAGCGTATCGCCGCTTCAGTGCTCCGAATGCCACGACAACCGCAATCACGGGGCGCAACAGTCTCGGGCAGATCGTGGGTGCCTTTGGCGACTCTTCCGGAAACGGTCATGGCTTTCTCTACTCAGCAGGCGCTTTCACGACCATCGACTACCCGGGCGCGACATGGACCGAAGCCGTTGGTATCAACGATTCTGGCGTGATCGTTGGCCAGTACGACGATAGCAGTAACAACATTCATGCCTTCATCTACAGCGCCGGACACTTCACCTCTTTCGACTATCCGGGCGCGACCTACCAGACCGGGGCCTGGGGCATCAACTCTGCCGGCGACATTGTCGGCATCTGGACCAATGCCAATGCCTTTCACGGCTTTCGTCTGAGCGGAGGCACATTCACCTCGATCGATATGCCCGGAGCGCTCACGACATTCGCTTATGGGATCAATGACCTCGGGACCATCGTCGGGAGTTACTACGATGCCAGCGACAATCTAAATGGCTACGTCTACTCGGGCACGTTCCGTACCGTGAACGTCCCAGGAGCCGCGCGCACCGTCTGGCGCGCAGTCAACAACACCGGCCAATTGAGTGGCGTCCTCGTGGACGCTTGGGATGAGGGTCACGGTGTCACCGCAAAGTAGAGACGAATCGGGAGGATGGGATATATGCATTCGAAGAACGGAATGGCTCTAAGCCCTCATATGCAAGGACTCCGCACGCTCGCTCTGTTCGTACTGTTGGCCTTGGCGCAAACCTTGCATGCCCAAACCCAACCCATGCCAGACGCCAGCCCAGCCAAGACCAAAGTCTACAAATTTTCGACCGTCGATTTTCCCGGCGCAGAGGTCTCGGACGTCGCCGCCTTCAGCGGCGGAGTGAGCGTCGGTTATTACTTCATCGGTTCCTCCTTGCAGGGGTTCACCTTTAAAGGGGGCATTTATAAGACTCTGGCTCCTCCCAATGCAAAGTACAGCGCCTGCCTCGGCCGCAACGGTGTCGGACAGGTGGTGGGGAACTTCGGCGATCTTTCCGGAAACAATCACGGGTTTCTCTACTCGGCGGGCTCCTTCACGACCATCGATTACTCCGGGGCACTATGGACCGAAGCGCACGGGATCAACGATTCTGGCGTCATCGTTGGTGAATATGAAGATAGCAATCTCAACATTCACTCGTTCGTCGACAACGCCGGACACTTCACCTCGTTCGACTTCCCTGGCGCCTCCTACACCGAGGCATGGGGAATCAATTCTGCGGGTGACGTTGCCGGCATCTGGAGAGATTCGCAAATTTTTCACGGCTTTCGCCTGAGCCACGGCACTTTCACCACGCTCGATGTGCCCGGAGGGGTGTCGACGTTCGCAGTTGGCATCAATGATAGCGGGGCCATCGCCGGGGGCTACTACGACGCCAGCGACGTACTGAATGGCTTTGTCTACTCTGGCACCTTCCGCACTGTGAATGTGCCTGGCGCGGCGGGTACCTTCTGGCGCGGCATCAACAACACGGGGCAGTTGAGTGGCAGGGCTATCGATGCATTGAATGAATCTCATGGCATGACCGGGAAGTAGTTCGGGAGGATACGATCTATGTGGTCGAAGAACGCGATTACCCTAAGCCGGCAACTTCAGAGACTGATCGGTCTTGCTCTGCTCGGTTCGTTAACCTGGGTGCAGGCCGCGCGCGGTCAAACCCGGCCCACGGCAGACGCCAGTCCATCCAAGGCAAAAGTCTACAAATTTACGACCGTCGATTTCCCCGGCGCCGCCTCGTCCGGTGTCACTGACATTAATGCTGGCACCGCGGTCGGCTACCAATGGATTTCGGTAACCGGAAACTTCAGCGCCTTCCTGCTAAAGGGCGGTATCTACCGCACGTTGCAAGTTCCCAATGCGACCGACAGCACCATCGCAGGAATTAATTCGTTGGGCCAAATAGTAGGTGCGTTCATCGACAGAAATGGAATTTGGCATGGATTTCTTTACAGCGGTGGAACTTTCACGCCCATCGACTATCCCGGCGCGATCATAACGGAGGCCCTCGACATTAACGATTCGGGAGTCATAGTCGGCCACTATTACGGTACGGACTACATCGAGCATGGTTACGTATACAAGAATGGCTCGTTCACCGTGATCAACTACCCGAACGCGATCCACACCGGAGTCTTCGGG